>JAAYTX010000067.1 GCA_012523635.1 Elusimicrobiota bacterium | reverse complement strand
TTATTTTTCAAAAGTTCGAGAGTGTTCTTGTGGTTGAGAAGGGCGTCGATTTCCGAGCCCATGTTCAGCAGTTTCCTCAGCGAGACAGGTTTTCCCGCCAGTTTTTCCACAGCCGCCAGCGTGATTGCGCGGTCTTCTTTTTCCGTTGACGCTTCGGTTGGAGTTTCAGCCGCCGTTTCCGTGGCCGCGGCTGAGGACACCGCCACCTCTTCTTCCGTATATTGTTCTTCGAAGGCGGCGTCTTCGGTGGCCGTCATCTTGACCGTGGCGGGGTCCATTTTTTTGGTGACGTGCAGTATGCCAGCCGCCACCAGCACGAATACAGGGACCATGAACAGCGCTATCAGGCAGCCGCGCGGGGCGCCTTCCTGCGGTTCTTCGGATTGGGTCTGCGGTTGTTGCTGTTCCTGCTCGGCCATGGAACCAGTGTAACAGCGGCGGCGCTTACCTGTCAACTGGCCCCAAAATGATATAATTCGGCATTATGATGAGCTCAGACGAAACCAGGCGCAGATTTCTAGATTTTTACGCGGGCAAGGGGCACACCATAGTGCCGTCAGCCTCGCTTATCCCGGAAAGCGACCCGACGCTGTTGTTCATAGCTGCCGGCATGGCGCCGCTGAAGCCTTATTTCATGGGCCAGAAGACGGACATGTCGCGCGCGGCCAGCTGCCAGAAGTCCTTCCGCACCACCGACATAGACCGCGTGGGCAGCACTGCCCGCCACCTTACTTTTTTTGAAATGTTGGGCAATTTTTCCTTCGGCGATTATTTCAAGGAAGAGTCTATTACCTGGGGCTGGGAGTTCCTTACAAAGGAAATGGGGCTGGACCCGGCGCGTCTGTACGTCACGGTGTTTTCAGGCGGGCTGGCCAAACGCGATGATGAGGCCGCCGCAAGCTGGAAAAAGGTGCTGCCCCCAGGCATGGCGGACAGCCACCTCAGCTTCCTGGGCGCCGACAGCAATTTCTGGACCATGGGCGACACCGGGCCCTGCGGCCCGTGCTCGGAAATCTATTACGATTTCGGCGCGGACCTGGCGCACGAAGGCTGCCCCGGCCCCGGTTGCGACTGCGACCGCTATATAGAAATCTGGAACCACGTTTTCACGCAGTTCGACAGGCAGGCCGACGGTTCGCTGAAGCAGCTGCCGCGCAAGAACATAGATACCGGCATGGGCCTTGAGCGCCTGTGCATGGTGCTTCAGGGCAAGCGTTCCCCGTTTGAAACGGACCTGTTCATGCCCATTTCCGACAAAGCCTGCGAACTGCTTAAGATAGCGCAGCAGGACAGGGCCAAGCGCACGCTGGAACTGCGCGTGATTGCCGACCACGCCCGCGCCTGCACTTTCCTGATAAACGACGGTGTGACCCCCTCCAACGAAGGGCGCGGCTACATACTGCGCCGCATAATACGCAGGGCCCTGCGCTACGGGAAACTGCTGGGCCGCAACGAGCCTTTCCTGCACCTGCTGGTGCCGGAAGCGGCGAAGATTTTCAAGCCCGCGTATCCGGAACTTACGCGCAACCTCAAGGACATAGCCGAAGCGGCGCGCGCCGAAGAGGAGCGCTTCCTTGAAACGCTGGAAAGCGGCGAGCACCATATACAGGCCCTGCTGGAGAAATATCCCAAGGCCATTCCCGGAGACGAGGCTTTCAGGCTTTACGAGACTTACGGCTTCCCGCTGGAGCTTACCCGTGAAATAGCGCAGAAAAACGGGCGTTCCGTGGACCAGGAAGGCTTCGACAAGGCCCGCCTTGCCGCGCAGCAGGTGGCCAAGTCCGGCTGGAAAGGTTCGGGGCAGAAAGAAACCGGCGAATTCCACAAGCTGGGCTTCACTACTGTTTTCGAAGGCTACGACAGGCTGTCTGTTGACGCCGAAATAGCCGCGGTGACCGACGTTCACGGCCGCAAACTGGAGAAGCTGGCGGCCGGGGCTGAAGGCTGCGTCATATTGGACAAGACTCCTTTTTACGCCGAGTCCGGCGGCCAGGCCGGCGATACCGGCGTTTTGCTTTCTTCCGGCGGCGCAGAGCTGGCGCGTGTGACGGACACGCAGAAGCCGTCGGCTTCACTGATAGCGCATCTGGTGAAGGCGGCGGGGGAACTGAAGCCAGGAATGAAGGTGCGCGCTGAAGTGTCGCGCACAAGCCGCGCCGCCGCCACCTGCAACCATACCGCGACGCATCTTTTGAATTCAGCGCTGAAAAAATTCATGGGGGCCAATGTGCGTCAGGCCGGTTCCATGGTGTCGCCGGAGCGTTTCCGTTTCGACTACACTACTGCCAAGGCGCCAGCCCCGGAACAACTGGCGCAGATGGAAGTTTTTATCAACGAAGCCATTGCGCGGGACTACAAAGTCTCGAAACAGGAGCGTCCGCTTAAGGACGCCGAGAAATTCGGCGCGGTGACCCTGCTTGGCGAAAAATATGCCGACCCTGCCCGTTTCGTGCTTATTAATAGCGGCGGCTGGGACACGGCCAAGGACAGAGTGAGCCTTGAACTGTGCGGCGGCACCCATGCCGACCATACCGGCGAACTGCTTATGGTGAAAATTCTGAAGGATTCGGCCCTGTCGGCCGGGGTGCGCCGTATAGAGGGCGTGGCGGGCCCTGCCGCAATACATTATTTCCGCGAACTGGCCGCGCTGGCCGAGTCTGCCGCGCGGGCAATGACCACCACCCCGGATAAACTGGAGCAGCGCGCGGCGCAGCTTCTGGCCCGCGAGAAGGAACTGCGCCAGGAGATAGACGCTTTGAAGCAGAAGCTGGCTTCGGGCGGCGCGGCCGCTTCCGCATCCAGCGTGGATTTGCCTGGCGGGATGACGCTGGTGGCCTCGCAGGTGGACGGAGCGGACGCGAAACTTCTGCGCAATGCCGTTGACGCCCTGCGCGATAAAAATGCCGGTGCGCTTGTGCTGGCGGCGGCGTTTGCCGAAGGCAAGGCCGCTTTCGCGCTTGGCGTTGGCAAGGATGCCAAACACCCCAAGGCCGATGCCGGGGCCATAGCCAGGGCGCTGGCCGAGAAACACGGCGGCAAGGCCGGAGGGCGCAAGGATTTCGCGCAGGGCGGCGCGCCTTTCAGCGGCAACTGGGAGCAGTTTGTTAAGGCCGCAGGCGAAACCGCGGCGTCTTATTTGTTATAATTTCCGCTGTAGAGCTTATTTGCGGCGCCCGTGGTGAAATGGATATCACGGAAGCCTCCGAAGCTTCAAGTACAGGTTCGATTCCTGTCGGGCGCGCGGAATAAGCCTTAAACGGTTGGGTGGCAGAGCGGTCAAATGCACTGGTCTGTAAAACCAGCGGGCTATGCCCTTCGAAGGTTCGAATCCTTCCCCAACCATGCTCTTTTTTAAATAGTTGGGGAGCGGGACAATTGATTGTCCCGCGTAAGGATTCGAAAGGCGCAGCGATGCCGAGTTGTACGAGGCCGCGAGCCGGGGCCGCGCAAAATTCCCATAGAGGAATTTATGCGTGGCCGAAACTTCCCCAACCATATTTTTTTTCAGTGTTTTAGTTCTCTAGTCTTAATATCAGTCTTCACGGAAAGGTGGCCGAGCGGTTGAAGGCGCAGTCCTGGAAAGACTGTATGCTCCAAAAGGGCATCGTGGGTTCGAATCCCACCCTTTCCGCCAGATTTAAAAGCCCTCCGCTTTTGCGGGGGGCTTTTAAATTGGGAGGATTAGAAGCCGACCCGAACGCTGCCGGACGGCAGATAGCGAGCCGCGAAGTCGCGGCGAGCGGCAGTGAGGGCGGCAGGCTTCGGAGGAGGTTTTTGCCAGCCCGAAGGGTGCGGCATAAAACCGGAGGAGAAGGAATCCCGACCGAGCGCTAACGCGAGGAAGTGCCGCTTCGATATGCTTTGGAAAAGCGGCCACCTTTTCCGCCAGTTTATAAAAAAGCCCCGTAAGGGGCTTTTTTAATTGGCTTGAGGCATGGCGTTGTTATATATGTTAGATTGACTTGTTAATCCATGAAAAGAGGCGGCAATTAAATGACAATCGGGCAAGTCGCTAAAAACGATGTTGTGCTGGGCAGGATAATCCGGCGCGTCGGGCCGTGCCGCCTGCCGGCCAAGCCTGCGCGCGGCGGCTATTTCGAGGCCCTTGTGGAATCCATAGTCTACCAACAGTTGAACGGCAAGGCCGCCGGGACTATTTTCGAACGTTTCCGAAACCTCTACCCAAAAGGCAAATTCCCGTTTCCCGAAAAAATATTGGCCACGCCGGAGGCAAAACTCCGCGCGGCGGGGCTTTCCAAACAGAAGCTGTCCTATATCAGGGATTTGGCTGCCAAAACCGCCGCCGGCGAGCTGGATTTCGACGCGTTTCCGCATATGGCTGACGAGGATATCATCGAAGCCTTGAGCCGCGTGAAAGGCATAGGCAGATGGACGGCCGAAATGTTTTTGATATTCACTTTGGCCCGTCCGGATGTGCTGCCAGCGGGTGACTACGGTTTCAGGACAGCGGTGATGAAAGCGTACGGACTGAAAAAAATGCCTGACGCGTCAAAATTGCAAAAACTGGGCGAGGCATGGCGCCCTCACCGGTCGGCCGCCACCTGGTACTTCTGGCAAAGCCTGGACATGAACCCTAAGTAGGGGCTGCGCAAATTCGCGGAGTTGTTCGAGATGGCGTCGTGCGGGAGTTAACTGTGGAAATAAAATTCACTGAAGAAGAACGCCTCCTGATGGCGCGCGCCATACAGGAGTATTTTAGGGAAAACTTGGACCGGGAAATAGGGCGTTTCGAGGCCGAGGCCCTGCTGGATTTCTTTTCAAAGCGTCTCGGCGCGTATTTCTATAACCGTGCTCTTTACGACTCGCAGAAAGTGCTGGCGCGGAAAGTGGACGATTTGAAGGATTTGATAGACCAGCTTGAACAGCCCACCGAATTCAAGAAATGACTCCGGGCCCATGTTTCGAATTCGTAACATCCCGCGCAGGCTTTTTTTTATTTTCCGGCAAGCCATTTCTGAAGCGCCTTGGATACCCGGCTCTGATAGCGGTCCCTTACCGTAATAATGCTGAACCAGCGGTACAGCGGGGGGGAGAGCTTTAGCACGGCCAGGGAGCCTGCAATTGCCTCGCGCCTGACTGCCAGCGCGGAGAGGCAGCTAATGCCCATTGCACCCTCAACTGCGCGTTTTATGGCTTCTGTGTGGCCTATTTCCCGCACATGCTGTAGCCGCAGCCCGCTGGCCGAAAGCACATTTTGCAGTGTGCTGAGCGTGCCGGACCCTTGTTCGCGCAGTATCCACTTTTCACAGGCCAGTTCAGCCAGGCGCACCGTTTTGCGCCCGGCCAGCCGGTGCGAGGGATGCGTCAGTACCTCCAGTTCGTCGCGCCGCCAGTTGCGCAGGAGTATGTCTCCGCCTGATACCTCGCCTTCCACCACTGCGAAGTCCGCTTCGCCCGCGCGCAGGAGCGCCGCCATCTCGTCGGTGTTGCCGACGCGCAGTGAAACCTCGGCCCCGGGGTATTTTGCCGTGAACTTCCCAAGCAGTTCCGGCAGGCAGTAGTTCGCGATTGTGGTGCTGGCTCCAACGCAGACGCGCCCTTTCAGCGGCCCGTTGTCCTCGCAGGCTGATAGAAAGCGGTCGTAGCTTTCAAGCGTTCTGGCGGCTTCAGGGAAGAGGCGTTCGCCCCTGTCGTTGAGCTGCAGGCCGCGTCCCAGCCTTGTGAAAACCGGTCCCCCAGCATAGGCTTCGAACTGCGCCAGCGCCATGCTGGCGGCGGACTGGGTAAGATGGAGCTTTTCCGCTGCGCGGCTGAGGCTTGAAAGCGCTGCCGTCTCGTAAAATACCTCGAGCTGGCGAAGGGTGATGCTTCGCATCATTATTTTTGATGCCATACATAAAATATATCTATTTTACAGAAGTGGCGGAAGCCGCTACTCTTTTCATAAGGAGGCGGGAATGGAAAAACTTACGCAAAACAGGCTGTTCTGGCTGGGAGGCGCGGTTTTGTTATCCGCCGTTAGCGCTTCGCCGGCGCTGGCTCTGGCGGCTGGCGCGGCTTTGGCCCTTTCCATGGGCAACGAGGCGCGTTCGTTTACCGCCAAGAGTTCCAAATATTTTTTGCAGTGGGCCGTGGTCCTGCTGGGTTTCGGGCTTGAAATCGGCGCAGTGTTGAAGGTTGGCAGGAGTTCCCTGTGGATAACCTGTGCCGGGATAAGCTTTACGCTGGCCGCGGGTTTTGTTTTGGGCCGCCTGCTTGGGATAAGCCGCGACCTCTCGCTGTTGATCAGCGGCGGCACGGCCATATGCGGCGGAAGCGCCATAGCGGCGCTTTCTGAGGCCATGGAGGCGTCGCAGGCCGATACCGCCATGGCACTGGCCGTGGTGTTCCTGCTTAACGCCGTGGCGCTAACGGTCTTTCCGCAGGTGGGCCATGCGTTCGGCTTAAGCCAGTCCTCGTTCGGGATGTGGGCCGCGATGGCCATACACGACACCAGCAGCGTGGTGGGCGCCGCCGCGTCGTACGGCCAGCAGGCGCTTGGCATAGCCACCACGGTAAAACTTACCCGCGCCTTGTGGATACTGCCGGTAGCTTTTATTTTCGCCAGAAGCCGTGGAAACAACGCCCCGCTTGCCGTGCCGTGGTTCCTGTTCGGGTTTCTGGTGGCGGCGGTGGCTGGCAGTTTCTTCGTTCAGGCGAATCCTTTCTGGCATATGTTAAGCCTCTGCGGGCGTCATGCCATGTCCGGCGCGCTGTTCCTGGTGGGGGCTGGGCTTACGCTTCACGATTTGCGGCGGATAGGAAGCAGGCCGCTTCTGAAAGGGATTGCATTGTGGGTGGTGGTGTCCTGCGCCAGTTTGGCGGCGGTATTGCACTTCCATCTCGGTGCCTGAGGTTATTGCGCCTATGCCATGTTTTAATATTTGGGGACGCCGTTATAAAATAATTGCATGGCGGCAATTTCGGTAACTCAAGGAGCGTGCTATGGCCGATTGTGAACATTTGCCCAACTGCGGTTTCTGCAAGAAATACGCGAATACTAAGAACTTGGTCGTGCGGGGATTCATCAGCATGTACTGCAAATCCGCCAAACAGAGCGAGTGCAAGCGCAAAGAATACAAGCGCACGCATGGCGCGCCGCCGCCTGACGATATGATGCCTTCGGGCCAGATGATGAAATAAACGGCACCATCTCTCGCGTGAAGTTTTCGAAAAGGCCCCTTATGGGGCTTTTTCTTTTGCCGGGATGATGCTTTGGATTTCGGCGGTCAGTTTCGCAGGCAAGTGCCTGCTGATTTCGTTTAAAATCGCTTCCCTGGCGATGGGCGCCCCCAGCCGCCGCTGGCGTTCGCGCAGAAAAGCTTCGTTTTCTGATGTCACCGCCTTGAAGGAAAGGGCGCCGAAGCTCCAGGCCTGAACTGCTTCCGCGAAATAAGTTTTTGCCTTGTCCGGCTGCTTCCCGGCCAAGAGCGCGTTGGCGGCTTCCAGCGCCAGGCATTCGTCAGCCCGGTCGCGGCAATTCAGCAGTCTTTGCCTGAAGAGGGGCGAGATTTCATGCCCGCCCGCCAGCAAGGCATACATGTATTCCAGCGCGGCGGCGTGCCCGCCGCCGGAGAGAACGGCCCGTGCGGCGTCGCTCCGGGCGCTAATTATGTCTCCTGCGCTCAGCTTTTCGCGCGCCGACATTGAAAGCAGCAGAGGATGGCGGACATTTGCTTTTGCAAGCGGGACGGCCCCTGCGGCGTAGCGCCATAGCAGCGCGGCTGTTGTCAGGTATGCCGCCAGCAGAATCGAGATTGCGCAGACCGAGGCGGTTTTGAGCCATATTTCAGCGGTTGGCCCGCGTTTTCCCGTGTTGGCGAATGGCAGGATGGCCGCGCAGAGCGCCAGCGCCGGATATATGGGCATGAGGTATCGCGGCTCAACGGAAAGCAGGACGTGAATGCCCATAAAGTAAAGCGCGAACAGCGCCAGCGCATTGGAGGCGGCGTTCCTGCGCCAGCGCAGGCACGACAGGACGAAGGCGGAGATGACCGCCGGATGCCATGTGAAAATGGTGTAGATTCTGGCAAGAACGCCTGCAGCATAGTTAAGCGGGTGTGCAAGAACAGTCTGTGCCGCCCATAAAGCTACCGGCGTGTTAGGCGGCAGCGCCGCCATTGGGTACGCTCCTTCAACCGTGCAGACAACCCCAAGCGCTCCGCTTATTATGTTCTGGGCCGAGCGCCCGTTTTCTAGCGCCAGCGTGAAGCCGAAAAGATGCCTGTTCATCCAGGCCCAGGGGAGCAGCATGGCGTAGGGCGCAAAAAGCAGAATTGCCAGTTTGCCGTATGAGGTTTCCCCGCGCGCAAGGCGCCCGGATGCCATTTCGCGCACCGCCAGCAGCGGGGGAAGCAGTATAAGCGGGCTTTTTATCATGAAGCTGCAGCCGATAAGCGCGGCGAGCAACAGCTCCATTCCGGTGCTGCGCAGGGCATTTCCCTCGCGCAGGAGCAGGACGCATGCTATGGCGGTGCAGTTGAGCGCTAAGAGCAGGCTTTCCAGATAATTGGAGGGCCATAGCAGGGCGTGGGCGTTTTTCGTTATATAGAACCAGAAGACGAGCACGGCCAGTATGGCCGCTTTGCGCGAGGCAAGACGAACGGCGCAGTGCCACATCAGAAGCATGATGCCAAGCAGCGGTATCGCTGCCGCGAGGAATGACAACGACGGCTTCAGGAATGAAAACCAGTAGGCTGTGCAGGAGGCCAGAGGCATTACAAAGTTTACGCTGTGGTCCAGCACCAGCTCGCAGATATATGCTCCTTGGGGGAAATATGCGAGCATTTCGCGGGGAGACGCGGATACCCCGGCCGCCGCCGTAAGCGCCAGCAGCAACAGCAAAATGCCGGAAGCCGCCATTGCGGGAATTCCTAAAAGCCGGGAATATGATGGCTGTGCCATATGCCTGCGCGTGTCGCCGCGCATGTAGTATCCAATGTTTTTTTAGGCGGGGTTTGCAAGATGGCGGCGGTAAATATATATTTTGAATAGCGAAATCACAGGCAGGGGAAAGCTATGAAAATCGGGAAACTATGCGTATTTTGCGGCTCGGGAATGGGGCGGAAGGCCGAGTACGCCGCCGCGGCCGAAGCGTTGGGAAGGGTGCTTGCCGAAAACGGTATAGAGCTGGTTTACGGAGGTGGAAGCGTCGGACTTATGGGCACTGTGGCGCGGGCGGCCTTGCGCCATGGCGGCAAGGTGACCGGCATAATTCCGCAAAGCCTCGCAGACAGGGAAGTCGCCTTCAACGAACTGGAGAACCTGAAAATTGTCGGCTCGATGCATGAAAGAAAGGCGGCCATGATAAAACTGGCCGACGCTTTCGTGGCGCTGCCCGGCGGCATAGGCACGCTTGAGGAATTTTTCGAGGTGTTGACGTGGACGCAGCTTGGCATACATTCCAAGCCCTGCGCCCTGCTTAATGTGCGCGGTTATTACGACCGGCTTCTGCAATTTCTGGACCATACAGCCGCCGAACGATTCATAGAGAAAGAGCACCGTAAAATGCTGATAGTGGAGCGCAGCCCGTCGCGGCTTCTGAAAAGTCTGGCGGCTTTCCGGCCACCCAGGAAAGACAAGGCTGCATGGGCGCTGAAAGAGTCCCGCACGCTGGAACGCTGGGACTGAACGGCCCGCGCCGCGGGCATGTTGCCCTCTCCGTCGGCAAAGGCTACAATTGCTCTGTGCGGGGCCGTCAGGCAATGCGGCTTTTCGCGCTGCGGATGAACGATACCGAAAATAAAAAATTGCAGTGGCTGCCCGCGCTTTCTCTAGCGTGCGTGCTGGCGCTGTCATGGCTTTGCGGGAAGCGCTTCAGCATGGCAGCAGATAGCCTGGATTTTTCGTCGCATTTCGACTGGTGCGCCGCGCTGCTTAATGTAGCCCTTGTGCTTAATGTGCTGGCGGCGTGTTTTATGCTGGGCAAGCGTCTGGTAGACGGCCTGCGCCTGCCGGGCGCGGGCTTTTACCATCATGCCGGGCTGGGCCTGCTGGCCCTGAACGTTCTGCTGCTGCCTCTGTTTTTCCTGAATCTCTTTTATCCGCCGGTTCTTGCTGCGCTGTTTATAACCCTTCTTGTTCTCCTGCGTTCGGAAGCCCCAGCTCTGCGCTCGGCTTTGCGCACGCGTCCCGCGCTGCCTTTGCTACTGTTTGGGGCCGCGGCCCTGCTTCATCTAGTCAATGCGCTGTTGCCTGTTTCCTATGGCGAATCACTGGGCGACGCGGCTAACAACACTTTTTATGTCCCGATGTTGTTTGCCCGGAACCACGGAGCATTCTTTGCCCCGTATCTTGGGGCGATATTGTCAAAGTTCTGCCAGTACGAGGTGCTGGGTTCCGCGCTGATTTCGCTGTCAAATCCCGGTGTCGTGAAGATCTTCGGGCTGTCGTTGTTGTTGCTGACTGCGGTCGGCGTGAAGCAGACGCTTGATTCGGATTTGCGCGGCCGCGACGGCATTTGGGCTGCGGTATTGTTTTTGACCGCGCCCGCGCTTTATAATGACGCGTGGTTTTCCTTTGCGCATGAAAGGGCCTATCAGTTGTTTCTGACGTTTTTTGTGTTTTCCTGCATGCTGAAAGGGGCTTTGGAAAAAGAAGCCCGCTGGCAATATGTCGGTTTGCTCTCCGCCGGGGTGTTGCTGGGCGTTTCGGCCGGGGGGGTGTTCACTGCGATGGCGGCACTCATGGCGGTGCTGCTGTCGCCTGCCTTGTGGCGGGGCCGCGTACGCGGTTATCTGGGGGCCATGCTTGGCGCGGCGGCGCTGGCCGCGGTGTTCCCGGTTTGGAATTACATAAATACCGGCTCTCCGGCCCCCGTGCTGGTGTTCCTTAACAAGTTGTTCCCGGTATCGGGCGGCGACGTGTTCAACGACTATCTGGCCCAGCGCACAGGTTTGTTTTTCGGAGGAGCCGGGGTGTCTTTTGCCGACAGGTGGCTTTATTTCGTCCCGAAGTACCTGTATGCCAATTTCGGCCTGGCGGCATTCGGCATTGTCCTGGCGGCGTTATATTTTCTGAACCCACTGGCAAAAATTTCGGCGCCGTTTGTCATTCTCCCCTTTCTGGCGGCGCCCCTGTTTTTTCCGCAGATAACGCGCGGGGAGGAGCACGGCCGGTTTTTGTGGGATATGTTTCCTTTGCTTTCCCTGCTTATACTGCATGGCTTTTATGTGACCTGCGCGTTGCTTCGCGGTCCCGGTGTTTTTACGGAGTATGAGGGGTTGGCGGACAATTCCCCGCGCGCGGCCAAGTTCCTGGCGGCGTTTAAGGCGCAGTCCGCAAAAGTGAGGTGGCGGCAATATGCCGTGATAGCCGCGGCTGCTGTGCTGGCGCTGTATGCGGGTTTTGTAGCCGATGGCTGCCGCAGGGGGAATGCCGCATGCGTGTTTAGCGCTTCACAAAAGCCCGACGCGGACTGCCTGGGAGCTGGCGCGTTGTGTTCGTCCGCCGCGCAGACTGCTGATTTTGTATTTGGCATGGCGTTTGGACGCCACGCCTGCCATTGTTCTGTCGGGCATAAGTTGCGCTATCTGTTCAGTCTGGACACGCTGGGGCAGTATCTTGGCCCCGAGAATGCCGACAAAGATGCTTTTTTGAATTCCCGCCTCGAACCTGGGGAAAAGGTGCTGTATTTCTTCCACGCGCAGAAAATATATTCGGCTGTTGAAAAGTATCAGCCTTCCACCGTGGCGTCTGTTTCCGGCATATACGCTGAAGACGGCGGGAAGGCGCTGGCGCTGCTGGAAAATGAGGGGTTGTCCGCGTTATGCTTCGACAATAAATGGGGGCTGGCCGATGGTGACCCCGGGAAGTCCCTTATACTGGACGCCCTTACCCCGTTGTTCGAGCCGGACTTTTTCTCGCGGCATTTCATAGTGGTCGAGACAGGCTTGCCGCATTTCTATCTTTTTCGCATTCACTATGCCGGGCTGGAGGGCAAGGCGCTTGACGAAAACCGGGAAGCGCTGGGCAAAAGCGGGTTTTTCTGCGAGCTGTACCTGCCGCTGAAGAAATATTCCGCTTCGGCAAAACGGCTGGAGGCTAATCCCTATTCGCCGGAGAAAATGCTGGCTGCCTTTGAATCATATAGGCGACAACACTTTTTATGTCCGCTTTGATAACTCTGATTGGGGGCCGCAAAATGCGTTTGGCGCTTAGCGCGTGGCTGTTGCTGTGCGCGGCTGCGATAAAATCCGGCGGCTATAATTATATGTCGCTTGCCGCCCACGCCGATTTCAACGCTTACTGCGACTGGACTGAGATACTCCTCAACCTTGCTCTGCTGGTGCCGGTCCTTGCGGCTGTGGCGTTTGCCGGGCGCAGGGCAATGCGCCTGCTCGGGCTGGAAAGCGGCCTTGCGCTGGATTTCTTCTGCGGCGTCGCCCTATTCAATATTTGTTTACTGCCTTTCTTTTTTGCCGGGCTGGCCTATCGCGGCGTCGTGCTGGCGTTGTTGCTGGCGTTCCTGCTTTTCGGCGACAGCGGCGTGTCCTGGCCGCGCCTGCCCCAAAGCCGCCTGTGGTCCGCGCTTGTGCTTATTGTCATTGTTTGGGCGGCCTATCATTGCCTGTTGAGCGCACTGTCGCCGGTTTCCTACGGCGAATCGCTCGGCGATGTTTCCGGCGGTTATATGCCGACTTACATTTTCTTTTCTGAACATCATGGCGTTGCGGTTGAGCCTGCGCTGGTGACATATTTGTTCGCGCTGCACCAGTATTCGGTTGTTGCGTCGGCGCTTATTACCATTTCTAATCCGGGCATTGTGAAAATGTTCGGCCTGATGCTGTTGTTTTGCATGTCGCTTGGCATCTACGAATTTCTTGGGGTGCGGCTCCCGCGCTGGCTGGCCTTTGCCGCTGCCGCTGCGTTTCTCGCTACCCCTGCATTGTCCAGCAATGACTTCTTTTCCCTGGCGCATGACAGGCTGTATTTGATGTTCCTGGAATGTTTTGCGTTTATATCAATCGTTGAGGGTATGCTGTTCCGAGAACCAAATAGGCACTGCTTGGCTTTTGCGGGCATAGGATTGATGTCGTCTGTTTCAATGGCCGGAATAGTGCCTGCCGCCGCCTCGTTCGGAGGGATTGTCTTGTTTTCGGGTCTCTGGCGGGAATTCCCTAAGCGTTATCTGCTGGCATTGGCGGCATGCGCGGCTGCGGCTGGCGCGTTCCCGGCTTGGAATTTCCATCACACCGGTTGTATCTATCCGGGGAATCCTTTTTTTGTCAAACTGTTCCATGCTTCAGGAAGCCCGTACGTGATAAACGATTTCATAGGTGAGCGTCTGCTGATGTTTTTTGACATGAGGTATTCTCCCGGGGCATGGAGCTATGCCGTATTTCCATTTTCTTTCGCGTTTGAACATGCCGGCTTGCTGGGAGGTATGCTGTTTATCGGTTTTGCCTTTATACGGCGCGCCGAGGTGGCGGCCATGTACTTCATGCTTTTTTTCATGTTGTATTCATTGCTGCTCTTTTTCCCGAACATGGTCAGCGGGGGGGTTCTGTCGCGATTTGCGTGGATAACTCTGCCGGCGTTGTATATCGCCTCGTTTTATTTCCTGTCGCAGTGCCTGGCGAAGAGGCCTGGGCTTGACGAGGTGGCGCGATGAGGAACTTTCACTGGCGTGGGCTGCTGGCGGGCGGCTGCATTGTTTTGATTGCCGCTTTCGGCTGGAGATTTCTTTCCCTGATGGGCACCGGGCGCGGAATCGCCGAACCGATACTTGTGCTGGTGCGACTTTCCGCTAAACCTGCGCCATCGGACCTTGCAGTCTCGGCGCAGGGCGCTAATGGTCTGGAATATCTGCCTCCTTTAGCCATGCTTTGCGCCTGCCGCCAGGATGATTCCGAACCGCCTGACCCTCTGCCCCGCGAGGATGCCAGGAGGCTGATTGAAAGAACCTATGCATGCAACAATGTTGAACGCCCCCCGGAACAGGCGGTGAAACTCGCTCATCTTGGCGCCTGCGCGGTTAAAGACAATGAAGCCTATTGGACGGCTTCCATGGGGCCCCGCGTGGCTGGCTGGCTGACAGGGCTGAAACTAAGGGTGCAGGATGCCGCGGCACTGCGCAGTGTTACGGTGTATGTGGGCGCGCGCAAATTTTTCTTCACGCGCGAGGCCTTCTTCAACCGGTGGCGCGTGGAGCCGGGGAGTGGCGCGAAGGATGGGGCAAGGACTTTTCTGCCACCTGACGACCTGCATGCTCCGGGCGGGTCTTCGGCCTGGCTGAACCGGCCTCCGTCCCGGGCAGTTTTTGTGCGTGCGGCACGTGAGGCTGCCGCGGGCCTGTTTTCATGGGCTCTTCCATGGTTGTTCAATCGGGAAGATGATGGAATCAACGCGGCTTTTTTGGCCCGGAGAACCACGCTGGCTTCCTATCTCGGCCGTTCCACTGCGGACAAGGTTTCCTTTTTGAATTCGGTGCTTGGAGAGGGCGACCGCGTGTTTTATATCTTTAATATCCAGCGGGTTTATACAAAGCCGCAGTTGCTGCAGGCGGTGATAACCGGAGCGCCTTCGATTTATCTGACAGACAGCGGGCTTATTATGAGCGAATTAAGGAAAGCCGGAATCAACTATCTTTGCTTTGATTATATGACATGCTGCCCCGGAGACGTGATTTCCCCTATTTTCGAGCCTGGGTTTTTTGCCAGGCATTTCGAATATGTGGATACGGGACTGCCTAATTTCTTCCTATTCCGCATCCGTTTCGACGGGCTTTCGTCATCCCAATACGGCGCAAACATTTGTAAAATCGCTTCTGGGGGCTTCTATTCATTGCTTTATACGGAAGCCCATCGCTATGCCGGATTGAAGAAAAAAATTAAGGCCAATCCATATCCGGTTGAAAAGCTTTTGAATGAATATGAAAAGTTCGGCGCCCAATACGCCCGGTAAGCGTGTCCTGCTGCTGCTGCCGGCCTATAACGAGGCTGCCTACCTGCCGGAACTGTGCCGGGAACTGAAGGCCAACTGTCCGGGCGTGGACGTCGTGGCGGTTGATGACGGCTCTTCCGACGCCACGTCAGCAGTCGCGCGCGAAAACGGCCTGAAAGTCTTGCGCCACCCGTTCAATCTCGGAGATGGGGCGGCCCGCCATACCGGCTATATTTACGCCATGCGCAAGGGCTACGATTTCGTGGTGCAGTTGGATGCCGACGGCCAGCACGACCCTGCGGACATAGCCGCGCTGCTGCGCCCTGTCCTGGACGGCGAGGCCGACCTCACCATAGGCTCCCGTTTCCTGAAGAACGCCGATTACAGGCCGACAGCCGCCAAGCGTGTGGGGATGGCGCTGTTCAACGCGCTGGCCAGCCTGCTTACCGGCCTGCGCATTACGGATTCCACTTCCGGCTTCCGCGCCGCCAACCGCAAGGTTATAGAATTCTACAGCCTGCCGGAGTTCTACCCCACCAGCTATCCGGATGCCGACCTGATAATATTGTCGCACGCGGCGGGCCTGCGCATACGCGAGGTGCCGGTTTCCATGCGCCACAGCCGCAAGCCCCTGCCCCTGCATCACGGCATGGCCGCTTTCTATTACGTTTTCAAGATGTTCCTGTCCATCAGCGTCACGCTGCTGCGGGCCAAGCCCGCGCGTCCGGAGGAGAAATAATGCCGATTCAAAACATAGTGCTTGGCGTGGTCTTCAGCCTTGGACTGATAATCATAACTTTCGAATTGGTGCGCCGCCGCAAGCTGAATGAAGAGTATTCGTGGCTGTGGATGTGCACCGGGGCAGTGCTTTTCCTGTTGTCTGTGTTCCCTGGCCTTTTGCTGAGGCTTACCCGCGCGCTGGGGCTGATCGCGCCTGCGTCCGCCTTATTTTTCTTCGGTGTGTTTTTTCTGCTTTTGATAGTGCTGCATTTTTCCGCAGTTATTTCGCGCCTGACAAACAGGCAGAAGGAGTTGGCGCAGCGCATAGCCCTGCTAGAGCGCGAACTTGAGGCCGTCAAAGAGGAGCGGAAGTGAGGATACTGGTCCTAAACCCGGCATACGGGACGGATTTCTGTCGTTCGGCGCGGTGGGCGGCCAAGTCCCGCGGGCGCGTTCAGCGGCATCCGGACGGGATGCTCATCGCGGTCGCAGTGCTGGAGCGTGCCGGGCACGAACTGCTGTTCCTGGACGCCGCCGCCCTTAACCTGGACAGACAGTCGGTGCGCGCGGGAATTGAACGCTTCCGGCCAGAAATGGCCGTGATGCACACCACCACCCCGTCCATTTACAACGATTTGGAGTACGCCGCTCTGGCGCGGGAATGCGGAGCCGCAAGGACTGTGCTGATAGGCCCGCACGTGAGCGCGCTTGCACGGGAAACGCTGGCTTTGCCGGGCGCGGACGGAAACATAATAGCCCACGGCGAGTATGACTTCACTTTGCGCGACATAGCTTCCGGCGCTTCCCTTGAAAATATAGCCGGGATTTCGTTTATGCGCGGCGCTGAATATGTGCGGACCGGTGAGCGCCGGCCGCTGGACGTGAACGAACTGCCTTTCCCTGCCTGGCATCATATAAAACCCGAATGGTACAGGGACGCCGGGAAGCGTTTTCCTTTCCTGACGCTTATCTCCGGGCGGGGCTGCCACGGCAGCTGCATCTTCTGCCGCGATACGCCTATACTGGGCGGGCATGCCCTGCGCATGCGCAGTCCGGCGCTTGTAGTGGACGAGATGGAAAGCGACATGAGGCTGTTCCCGCAGCTGCGCGAGATAATGTTCGAGACAGACTCCTTCACCGCCTCGCCCGCGCACGTGCGCGGCGTATGCGAGGAGATTCTTCGCCGCGGCCTGAAAATAACCTGGAGCTGCAACACGCGCGTGGACCTTGATTTGGAGCTTTTGCCGCTTATGCGCAAGGCGGGTTGCCGCATGCTCATGGTGGGGTTTGAGTTCGGAACTCAGGAGGCGCTGGACGCCGTGCGCAAGGGGATAACGCTGGCGCAGTCCCGCACTTTCGCCGCCCGTGCCGCCAAACTGGGCTTCACCCTGCACGGCTGTTTCATGGTGGGCGCGCCAGGCGAGACCCGGGAAAGCGCCCGCAAAACCATAGAGTTCGCCAAAAGCCTGCCGCTAGACACCGTGCAGTTCTCGGGCATCTGCGTCTATCCCGGCACGATGCTTTACGACTGGGCCAAACGCGAGGGGTTTCTGGTGCCGCATGACTGGCGGGAGTGGGTGTCGCCGGAGCTGGAGCAGATAACTTTGTTGAGCTATCCCCAGCTTTCCAAGGCCGAGATAGACGCCTTAATAGACCGCGGCCTGCGAGAGTTTTATTTCCGGCCGTCCCAGATTTTGAGGATGATTTTCAATCTTGAGTCGGCCGGAGACCTCCTGCGCAAGATTTACGGGCTGAAAAGTTTCGTGTCATATCTGTCGGGGCGGGGGCGCAAACATGGCTGATGTCTTTCTGGTGGAGCCTCCAGCCGCAAGCGGCTTCGGCAGCCTGCGCACGCTGGGCAGCATCGGCACCTTCAAGGCCGACATGGCCTGGCCGCCGCTGGACCTGATGATTATCGCCGGGCTTCTGCGGGGGCGCGGGTTCAGCGTGGAACTGCTCGACGCCAATTCGGCCCGCCTTTCTTTTGACGCCGTGAAGGCGGCACTGGAAAAAGCCTCGCCCAAACTGGTGCTGTTCACCGCCTCGACTCCCACCCTTTACCACGACCTGCGCGTGGCCGATATCGCAAAAAGCGTGTCGCCGTCCATTCTTACGGCGGTGACGTCTACCCATGTAAACGCCCTTCCGCTTGAGACTTTGGCGCTGAACCCCAATCTTGATTACGCTGTGCCCAACGACTCCGAATTCACCGTTTTGGAACTGGTGCGCGGCGTAAGTCCGGAACTGGTGCCCGGCCTTGCCTATCGCATGAACGGCGTGTCCCGGCTGAACCCTGCGGCCCCGCCGATAGAGCGCCTGGACGATTTGGGAGTCCCGTCCCACGATCTGCTGGACCTGAACCTCTACCGCGACCCGTTCATGAAGCGCGGTCCGATGGCTGTAACCTATTTTTCGCGCGGCTGTGTAAACCAGCCGCCATGTATCATGTGTTCTGCCTGCTTTTACGGTCGGTTGAGGCACCGCGGTGTTTCCGCTTTTATGAAGGAATTGCGCGAGCTTAAGCGCATGGGGGTGCGCGAACTGCGCTTCCCGTTCGAGGGGGGCTTCAACCGCTCCGAGCACGCCCGCGAGCTGTTTGAGGCCATGATTGCCGAGAACCTGGGCATGAATTTTACCTGCAACGCCCGGGCCGACTGCCTTTCGCCGGAACTGCTGGCCCTGATGAAGGCGGCGGGCTGCACCGCCGTGAACATAGGTTGTGAAAGCGCCGATGCGAACGTGCTGGAGCTTATGCGCAAGCATGTGGCGCCGGAGCAGGTGCGCCGCGCCGTTTCGGACGCAAAAAGGGCCGGGCTTGAGGTGCTGGTTTATTTCGTGTTCGGCCTGCCGGGCGAGACGCGCGACACCATGCGTAAAACCCTGTGTTTCGCCAAAACCCTTGAGGCCGATCTGGTGACCTTCGGCGTGGCCATACCGCATCCGGGCACCGAATTCTATTCCTATCTCAAACAGCGCGGCTATCTGCTCACGGAAGACTGGTCCCGCTACAACCCGATGCTGCCGCCGCCGTATTCGTATCCGGGGCTTTCCTCGTCTGAAATTTACGAGTTCAGCCGCAAGGCCTACCGTTCCTATTATCTCAGGCCGCAACTGGTGTGGAAGCGCCTGCGGCGCGGCGATTGGGCCAGGGAATGGAAAAATTTCACCGGGTTTGCGGCCCGCTACATCAAAAAACAGGGCAACCAATGACGGGAATCCTGCTTTTGCATCCCTCGCGCAGGCTGTTGGCCAAAAAGGACAACCTGTTCACCAACGAGTCTCTGGTCCCGTCGCTGGGGTTGGCGTCAGTGGCGGCGTACTGTCGTGAACAGGGCCTTTCCCCGCGCATAATAGACCTGCGTCTTGGGCACAACACGCCGGAAAGCGTGCTCTCCCTCGTGAGGGAAAAGCGTCCCGCGCTTGTGGGCATAACCGCGTTCACCACCGAAATAAGCAGTGCCGGGGTTTTGGCCGCGGCGCTGAAGGCCGAATTCCCAGATTTGACAATTTCCGTCGGAGGGCCGCACGCCACAATTCTGCCGGAGCGCACTCTGCTGGAGTTCCCCGCCTTTGACGCCGTGGTGGAAGGCGAGGGTGAACTGACCACCGTGGAGCTGGCCCGGGCCTGCGCTGAAGGAAAAAAAGATTTTTCCGACATAGCCGGGTTGTGGAGCAGGCTGGGGGAGGGGGTAGTTAAAGGTCCGGCGCGTCCCGTAATAGAAGATTTGGACTCCCTGCCTTTCCCCGCGTGGGACCTGTTTGAATTGGAGCATTACGGCAAGGTGTTCCCGCTGGGCGCGTCGCGCGGGTGTCCGCACCAGTGCTATTTCTGCACCCCCTGTTATCTGGGCAGGAAAATACGGGTCAAAAAACACCTGAAAATAGTGGACGAGATGCAGTGGCTGTCCGGACGATTCGGCGTCCGGCGCGTTCAGTTCGCCGACGCGATGCTAGGGCTTTTGAAGGGCGAGACCGAGCTGATGTGCGCGGAACTTGTCCGGCGCGGACTGAACAGGAAGATTGCCTGGGACTGCGAGACGCGCGCCGACGCCGTGAACCCGACGCTGCTGCGCTCCATGAAAGAGGCCGGGTGCCAGTGGGTGGCGCTCGGAGTTGAAAGCGGCAACGACCGCATACTGCGCGAAGTGGTGAAGAAGGGCGAGAACAAGGAGCAGATACGCGCCGCCGTGAAGCTGCTTAAAGCCGCCGGGCTTAAAACCCGCTGTTTCTTCATCCTGGGGCATTACACAGAAACGCCCGAAACCATAAAGGAAACCATGGCTTTCGCGCGGGAACTGAACCCCGACGCGCTGTCTTTCGGGCTTATGGTGCCCAATCCCGGCTCGGAACTGCGGCGCCTGGCGCAGGAAGGCGCGGGCGGGCTGTCCATAATGCATGACCGCTGGGAGGATTACCAGCAGTTTGATTTCAGTTGCCTGCAATCCTCGGCCCTGCCGCTGGCTGAGCTTAAAAAATGGCAGTCGCGCTGCTATTTCGCTTTTTACAGCCGCCATCCTGTGAAGGCGCTGGGGCTTTTCTTGGATGGCTCGGCCTACAATTACAGGCTTTCGGGATTCTTCGGCATAATGAAGATGCTTTTGCGCAACCTGCGGGGCAAGGCATGAATAGGGTTTCGATAGTGATACCGGCCTATAACGCCGCCAGGACGATAGGGCAGACGCTGACAGCCTGCCTGTCGCAGACCCTGCCCTGCGAGGTGATAGTGGTGGACGACGGCTCCACCGACAACACCCCCGAACTGGCGCGCGGTTTCGCCGGGGTGAAGCTGTTGCGCCAAAGCAATGCGGGTCCGGCCACGGCCCGCAACGCGGGCTGGCGTGCCGCTTCCGGCGAACTGGTTTTCTTTACGGATTCCGACTGCGTCCCGGAAAAAGACTGGGTGGAAAAACTGTTGGCCATGTTTGATTCCGACGAAGTGGGCGCGGCGGGCGGCACTTACGGCATAATGAACCCGCACAGCCTCGCCGCACGTTGCATACATTACGAGATACAGTTCCGCCATAGCCGCCTGCCGGACAGGGTGCGCTATCTGGGCACTTTCAGCCTTGCGGTGAGGAAAAGCCTGCTTGAGCGTTTCGGCGGCTTCGACCAGTCTTTCCGCATAGCCTGCGGAGAGGACGCCGATTTCACCTACCGTCTCACCGAAGCGGGCTGTGTTTTGCGCTTCACGCGCGAGGCCCGCGTGGGGCACTATTTTCCCGAAAGTACGCGCGCCTTCCTGCGTCAGCAGTTCTGGCGCGGCTACTGGATTATGCGGCTGATGAAGCGGCATCCGCGCCGCCTGGGGCGCGACGATTACAGCGGCGTGCGCGACGCGGTTCAGCCGCCGCTGTTTTTCCTTATCATGCTGGCTTTGCCGCTGTGCCTGTTTGTCCCGGCGCTGTGGAAATGGTGGCTGGCGCTTAACCTGTTGGGGGCCGCGCTTCAATACGCCCCGGCGGCATTTGCCCTGCGCGCGTCCTCGGACCTCACAATGCTTTATATGTTCCCGTTCCTTTATCTGCGCGGCTTTTGCTGGGCGGCAGGCTGTGCCTGGGGAGGGCTGGCCTTCTGGCTGGTTAAAAAATGAACATACTGCTTATCTCCGTCTCTTCCGAGGGCGCCCTTACCAGCACCGTCCCCGATAAATACAAGGACCTGAGCCTTGGCCACTATCCTCCGCTCGGGCTGATGTATCTGGCTGCTTACCTGCGGGCGAAAAGCCGCCACCGCGCCGCCATACTGGACACCGAGATAGAGGGTCTTGCCACCGAGGCCATCATAAAGCGCATAGGCCGCGAACGGCCAGATGTGCTTGGGTTTTACACCACTTCATTCAACATCCATATCGTTTACCAGCTTGTGCAGGCTCTTAGAACAGCCGGGGTTGGCCTGCCGGTTGTGCTGGGCGGGCCGCACATAGAGCTTTTTCCGGCTGAGACTGTAGCTTTGCCCGGAGTTGATTACGCCATAATAGGCGAGGGCGAGGAAAGCTTAAAGGAACTGCTGTACTGCCTCGAAAGCCGGGGCGACATGTCGGCTGTCCAAAGCGTTTGCCACAAAAAAGACGGGGTTGCGGTATGCAACCCGCGCCGCCCGCTCTTGGAGAATTTGGATTCGCTGCCCTTCCCTGCGCGGGACCTGACGCATGTGGACCGCTACCATTCCATAGTGGGGCGCGACAAGGTAAGCACCACGCTGATGACAAGCCGTGGCTGTCCTTTCCGGTGCAACTTCTGCTTTGTGCAGTACGGCGGGCGCTACCGCAGCCGTTCGGCTGAAAGCGTGCTTGCCGAGCTTGAGGAGTGCGTGAAGCTGGGCATACGCGAAATTTTCTTTTTCGACGAGATATTCACGGCCGAAAAAAAGCGCGTCATGGCAATCTGCGCCGCGCTTGAA
Organism: Elusimicrobiota bacterium; assembly: GCA_012523635.1. Classification (GTDB taxonomy): domain Bacteria; phylum Elusimicrobiota; class Elusimicrobia; order Elusimicrobiales; family Elusimicrobiaceae; genus JAAYTX01. The sequence goes on along the minus strand of JAAYTX010000067.1, from coordinate 32,517 downwards.
AAAAGACGCCTGGGCATAGTGTTTGACGTCAGAAGCCGGGTGGACACCGTGGACCGCGAGATGCTGGACGCCCTGCGCCGCGCCGGCTGCATGCGCATACAGTACGGCATAGAAAACGGCAACGACGAGATTCTTAAGGCCATGAACAAGCGCATAACAGTGGAACAGGCGCGGCGCACCGTCAAAATGTCCAAGGAGGCCGGGCTTGAGGTGCTGATAGACTTCATGCTGGGCTATCCCGGCGAAACGCGGGAGCAGATGGAAAAAACCATGGCCTTCGCGCGTGAGCTGGACCCGGAATACGTGCAGTTCGGCATCACCACGCTTTTCCCGGGCATCAAGATTTACGAGGACGGGCTTAAAAGCGGGGAAGAGGGCTACTGGCGCGGCGTGGCTAAAGCGCCGCCGGCCAAAATACTGCCGCCGTTCGCATCCGGCCTTTATGGCAGGGAGGAACTGGAGGCCCTTCAGCGCAAGGCATATCTGGGCTTTTACTTCCGGCCCTCGTATCTGGTGAAAAGGCTTTTTAAAATAGGCTCGTTCACCGCGTTACTGCGCCAGGCCAAGGCCGGATACCATCTGTTGTTCGGTAATTGAACGCAATGAAATCCGGAATCAAAACATCGTTTTGGCGCGGTCTGCTGTTTACTGCATTATTGTCCGCCGCGCTTGTTCCGGCCCGCGCCGCTGAACAGGTGCTTCCGCCGGACATAGCTTACGGAGAACTGTTCAGCCGCGTCCAGCTTTCCGGATTGTTCAAGGACAGCAAGACTTTTCCTGATGCCCGGCCTCTTAAATCCCCGGCTGAAGTAATGGCGGCATATGAACAAGAGAAATCCGTCCCCGGATTTTCGCTTGAAAAATTCGTGTCGGAAAGCTTCATATTGCCGCCGTCCTCGCGTGCTGAAGTGGCGGCAAGCACGGCGACTTCTGCGCGGGAGCGCGTAAGCTCTCTGTGGAGGTTGCTTGAGCGTCCGGCTGACGCCAGTGCGGGCGGCGGCTCTTTGCTGGCCTTGCCGCATCCTTATGTGGTTCCGGGCGGGCGCTTCCGCGAGATTTATTATTGGGATTCCTATTTTACTTCGCTGGGATTGGCGCAGGACGGGCAGACCCGGCTGATGACCGGCCTGGCCGATAATTTCGCCTATCTTATAAGCACTTACGGTCATATTCCAAATGGCAACAGGACGTATTACTTGAGCCGTTCCCAGCCGCCGTATTTCACACTGCTGGTGAAACTGCTGGTAAAAGCCCGCGACGACCCGTCCCTGCTGGCGGCATATGTTCCTGCCATTGAAAAAGAGTACGCCTACTGGATGGACGGCGCAGAGAAGCTGAAGAAAAACGGGCAGGCTTTCAGGCGTGCGGTAAAATATGGGGGTGCGCTGCTGAACCGTTATTGGGACGACAATGACACCCCAAGGCCAGAAGCCTATGCCGAAGACATTGCTACGGCGAAGGGTGGCAAACGCCAGCCGCGGGACATTTACCGCGATATCCGCGCGGCGGCGGAAAGCGGCATGGATTTTTCAAGCCGCTGGTTCGCAGACGGCAAAACTCTGTCCACTGCCAAGACAACCAGCCTTCTGCCGGTAGACCTCAACTGCCTGCTTTACGACATGGAAATGACTTTGCATGACTATTATAAGGTGCGCGATGCCGCGAAGTCGGCTTTTTATCTGCGCCGGGCCGAAAGCCGTAAAAAGGCTGTGAACGGCCTTATGTACGACAAGGAACAGTCTTTCTACACCGATTTTGATTTCGTGTCCGGCAAGCGCACCGGGAAGCTGACGCTGGCGGGCATGGCCCCGTTTTTCCTTCAGCTCGCGCCCGTTGAGCGGGCCGCACCCGCCGCCATGGTTTTGCGAGAACATTTCCTAAAATCCGGCGGGTTTGCCACTACTCTTGTCCATACGGGCCAGCAGTGGGACGCGCCAAACGGCTGGGCGCCGCTTCAGTGGATTGCGGTGCGCGGATTGCTGAATTACGGGCAGGACGGCCTTGCGTTTGAGGCGGCGCGGCGCTGGACGGCGCTCAATGAAAAGGTTTTCCTTAAAACCGGTAAGATGATGGAAAAGTACAATGTGGAAGACACCGGGCTTGAAGCCGGAGGCGGGGAATACCCCGGGCAGGACGGTTTTGGCTGGACCAACGGCGTCTATCTTGCCATGAAGGCTTTGCCAGGCGTACGGGACACCGCAAAGGAGCATGATATGGGATTTGTGGAACATGACGGTTGCAAGCTTTATTACCAGACCTGCGGAAGCGGCAGCCCGCTTGTGCTGCTGCACGGGCTTGGCGCGGACGGGGCGTCATGGCTGCCGGTGCTTGAGCCGCTGTCTAAAAGATTTACGCTGATTGTCCCGGACAACCGCTTTTCGGGACGGAGCGAATGCCCCGGAACCCCAAAGGAGCTGTCCATAAAGGGCATGGCCGCGGATGTAAAGGCCGTGCTGGACGCGCTGGGCGTTAAGAAGGCGCATATCGCCGGGCATTCCATGGGCGGCTATGTTGCGCAGGAATTCGCGCTGGCTTATCCCGGCATGGTGGACGCGCTGGTGCTTGAGGATACTGCGGCCAGCACTTCGCCGCGCAACAAGGCGCTTTTTTCGCTTTGGGCGCGCAGGCTTTTGCGCGACGGCTACAGCGCGGAATTCTGGGAGGAGCTTTTCCCGTGGCTTCTGTCTTCCCGGATGTATCAGGAGAGGCCGCAATTCCCGCCGATGGCCATGAAGGCGGCGATGGAATATCCCTATCTTTCTTCTCCGGCCAATTTCGCGAGGCTGGTGGGGATAATGGAGAAGCACGACACGGCTTCGCGCCTGAAAGACATAAAGGCGCGGACCATGGTGCTTAGCGGGGAGTTGGACATACTTATAACCCCGCCGGAGAGCGGCGCAATGTGCGACGGCATAAAAGGCGCAGGCTGGCTGTTCGCGCCCGGGGCCGGGCATACCGTGCATCTTGAGATGCCGGAGTTTTTCGCCGGAGCTGTTTCCGATTTCCTTTCGCGGGAATAGAGGCGGGCTTCCGGCGTCCGTCAGGAAACGCTAAAATTTATTGCCGGGCTAAAATCCCGCATCACGGCAGGAGGCTTTCATGCTGCACGACATATTCAACCAGGCCGGTTTCGCTTTTTTCGCGCTTTTCCCTATACTCAACCCTCCGGCGATGGCGCCCATTTTTCTGGAAATGACTTCCGGCGTTTCTGACACGGACAGGCACCGCCTTGCCGCGCTGATAGGCAAATACACTTTCCTGCTGCTGCTGACTGTGCTTCTGGTCGGCGGCTGGGCGCTGAAGCTGTTCGGGATTTCCATACCGGTGATACGCGTGGCTGGCGGTCTGCTGCTCTTTAACACGGCCTGGCGCATGCTCAACAACGAACCGCGCATATCGGCCAACGAGCAGGCAGAACTCAAGACCAAGGTGACTTCTCAGGCTTTTTTCCCTCTAACCCTGCCGGTCACGGCCGGGCCCGGCTCAATAGCCGTCACGCTGACGCTGGTGCCTACCGGAACTTTTTGGGGTACTGAAACATTGTTCTCCTTCTTCGGGGTCGCGCTCGGGATAGCAGCGGCGGCGCTGTCGGTTTTCGTCTTCTACCGATACGAGGAGCTTTTCATCAACCGCATAGGCCGCGCCGGAGCGCAGACTATTTCCAAGATATCGGCCTTCGTGCTGCTGGCCATCGGCGTGCAGATAATATGGGACGGCATACGCGGGCTGGTGCATATGATGTAAAGCCCCGCTGTTTGACAAATAAGAATAATTCCTATATAATAATTGTATGGTAGTTGCCATGCAATCGCTGGACAATAACGCGCTGAGGAAGGCTATGTCGGCCCGCGGGCTGAAAGTCACGCCCCAGCGGATGGCTATATACGGAGCGCTGCTTTCCGCAGGGGGCCATCCGTCGGCCGAGGAAGTGTTCGGCGCGGTGCGGCGCGTTCTCCCCAACGTTTCATTCGATACCGTGTACAGGGCGCTGCTGTCTTTCACCGAGCTGGGCATCATTTCGGTGCACGAGGCGGGCGGCAAAAAACGCTTCGATCCCAACCTGGCCGGGCACCACCATCTGCATTGCATGCGCTGCAATCGCATAACCGATTTTCACAGCCCGGAACTCGACAGCGTCAAATTGCCGCCGCAGGCCGGGAAAGGCTTTCAGGTGCTTTCCATGCGCATGACTGTGGAGGGCATCTGCTCCGCCTGTTCCGCCAAAAACAGGGGGCGCAATGGGCGCTGAACTTTCCTCCGGTCTACAAGGCTATAACCCGGTTTTGCTGGCCTTTCTGGCCGGGCTGTTTACCTGGTTTATTACGCTGCTCGGTGCGGGCACGGTGTTTTTCTCCCGGCAGGTGCACCAGAAAACTCTGGATTCGATGCTGGGGTTCGCCGCGGGCGTGATGATGGCGGCCAGTTTCTGGTCTCTGCTTGAGCCCGCAATAGCGATGTCCGCCAACGGCCCGTTGCCGCGCTGGGTCCCTCCGGCTCTGGGTTTTCTGGCCGGGGCGGTGTTCCTGCGCCTGCTTGACAAGGTCTTGCCGCACCTGCATCTGGGGTTCCCGATGTCGGAGGCGGAAGGCGTAAAGACAAAGCTGCCGCGCAGCACTCTGCTGGTGCTGGCCATTACCCTGCATAATATCCCGGAGGGGCTTGCCATAGGCGTGGCGTTCGGGGCGGTGGCGGCGGGCCTGCCGGAGGCTTCGTTAGCCGGCGCCGTGGCGCTGGCCATCGGCATAGGCATACAGAATTTTCCCGAAGGGTTCGCTGTTTCCGTGCCGTTGAGGCGGGACGGCCTGTCCCGCGCTAAAAGTTTCTGGTACGGCCAGCTTTCGGCCATTGTGGAGCCTGTTTTCGCGGTGCTTGGCGCGGCGGCCGTGCTGGCGGCAAGGCCGATATTGCCCTATGCGATGGCTTTTGCCGCAGGGGCCATGATTTTCGTGGTTGTGGAGGAGGTTATCCCGGAGTCGCAGCGCAACGGGAACACGGACCTCGCCACCGGCGGCGCCATATTCGGTTTTCTGGTGATGATGATACTGGATGTTGCTTTGGGATGACGGTATGGTTAAAATGCAACATAGGGGGAGAAGTCCGCAATCGGCCTGGGGAAGGCCGGTCGCGGCGTCCGCATCGCGTGTGTTTCCGCCGCAGTCTCTCACCGGAAAAGTTGTATAGACAAGCAAAAGGAGACAAAGAATGAGCGACATTAGAAAGGAAGTCATATCCATGCTGAACCGCGCGCTGGAACTGGAGCATGCTGCCCGGATACAATACCTGGCCCATGCCGAGAAAATAAAGGGACTGGGGTCGGAGTCTCTTATCGGAAGGCTGAAGGAAATCGCTTCCGACGAGCAGAAGCACGAGGAAAAATTCCGCACGCTTATCTGCGCCTATCTGGGCGGCGATGCGTCCATGAAGCTGGCCGAGACCTTCGAGGCCGACGGCCCCCAGAAGATACTGGAAGTCAACATGAAAGGCGAGAAGGATGCGATAGATTTTTACAAGAAAATCTATCAGAAAATCGTGGAGAACAAGAAAGAGTTCCCCTACGAGTTCGAGCGCCTTGAGCACGAACTGCGCCACGTCATACTGGACGAGCAGGAGCACGTGACCGAGATAGCCGCGCTGCAGGGCAAGTAGTTTTGCAATAGCGTCAGGGCGGGCGGCGGGTGACACCGCCGCCCGCTTTTCGTTGCCTGAACGGCGCGTAAATTCTAGAATAGACTGTCTTTAATGGAGAGGTGGCCGAGCGGTTTAAGGCGCCGGTCTTGAAAACCGGTGAAGTGGCAACACTTCCGTGGGTTCGAATCCCACCCTCTCCGTACAATTTATAACCCCCGACTTGAAGTTAAAGCCGGGGGTTTTAAATTGCACGGCAAGGCATGGGAAGGATTCGAAGGCAACTTTTGCGCGTCCAGTGGACGAAAAGCGGAGCCCTGAGCCGGGGCGAAGGGCGAAGCGTCAGCAAAACTGCCCGGCGACGAAGGAGGTTTTTGCCAGCCCGCAGGGCGCGGCATAAAACCGGGTGAGGAGGAATCCCACCCGGTTAATAAAGGGTAATCAGTCCAACTGCTTGACGCGTGTGTGGGATTCGAAGGACGGACCGATGCCGAGCACTGCGAGGGCCGCTCTTCCAAAAGCATGTCGAAGCGGCACTTCCTCGTCTTAACTCGGTCGCCGCGAGCCCGGCCCAAAACTCGCGTCCTGAAAGACGCGAAGTTTTGGGGAATCCCACCCCGTTTGCCATATAATATGCTTATGGAAATATCAATTAGCTCCATTGACGCTGCTAGGGATCAATTAGAAGAAGCGATTGCCATGTTGTTTCAAAAACGGAGTCCTATTGCCACACACACACTAGCCTCTGCTGCTAGGGGTATATTAATTGGACTCACTAAACACACTGATGTTATGAGTATGTCGAAATATATAGAAAAGTTTATCCCCAAAGTTGAACGCAAAGCCACAATAGATGCATGGCATGAGGCACAAAATTTTTTTAAACATTCCCGCCATAAAAGCAAAACACTTACCTTTAATTCTGAAGATACTGAAATCTTTATCTTAGATGCATGCCTTATGTATATGTGCTTTACGAAAAAATCTTTTAATAGTTTAAATTTATTTTATGTTTATATGCAGTCTAAATATCCTGACATCCCAATTTTACCGGACCATATTGCGCAACAAATAGGTGATATGAATTTGGATAAAGACAAATGTGCTGAAATTTTTCAGAAGCAATTCACAAAGAATCAAGATGATATCTTCGATTTACCCATTAACATGGGGCAGTAAAAGTTCTTGCGTTCAAAGTCCCTTACGGAGATGGGGCAGTCCAACTGCTTGACGCGTGTGTGGGATTAGAAAGACGGAGTGAGGCCGCGCTGGGCGCGGGCATGAGCCATGGCAGGATTCCACTTGTTCAGCGAGAGTACAAAAGCCTTTTTCTGAGTTTTTTTATTTGAGCTTTATTTTCTAGTTGGAATAGGATGATAGCGGCGTGGAAAGACACGCCATATTTTACGCTAAATCGGGATTGATTATTTAGTTGACTGACACGGAAAGTTTGATAACATCATTAGTATGACCGACACAGCTTTTCATCCGAATCCTGCCATAAAATATCCGCGCACTGGTGACAAGACGTCAGTATATCTTAAGAATGTCATTAGCAAGCCCAACATAATTGTAGGCGATTACACAATTTATCATGATTTTTCGGATCCCTGCGTTTTCGAAACCAAAAATGTGCTTTACCATTATCCATCCAATAATGACAAACTCATAATAGGCAAGTTTTGTGCCGTCGCCTGCGGTACAAAGTTCATTATGAACGGTGGCAATCACAAAATCGCTGCGATGTCGATATACACCTTCCCGGTATTCGCCGAACAATGGGACAAATCCCTTAAAGTCACCGATGCGTGGGACAACAAGGGTGATACCGTGGTCGGCAATGACGTCTGGTTCTGTTTTGAAAGCCTTATCATGCCGGGAGTGCATATCGCGGACGGAGCCGTAATCGCTGCGCGCTCCGTGGTGACCAAAAATGTAGGCCCGTATGAAATCGTTGGCGGCGCGCCGGCGAAATTGATTCGCAAGCGTTTTGATGATGCGACAATTAAAGATCTGTTGCGCTTAAAATGGTGGGATTGGCCGGCTGAGAAAATACGCGCCAACTTGGATTTTCTGCGCGGTGAAGACCCGTCCTTGATTAATTCCTTGATGTGACCTTAAGGCTTCATCTAAATCATGCCGCACAATTCCTGATATCATCTCGCCCGGCTTATCATTTCACTGGACATCTCTTTTGAGGCAAGGTAAACTAAATTAAAGGGTCCGGGGACGCTATCCCGGAGGATTGAGATGGTCGGGCCGCCATCACTAGCTTAAAAACTAGGAGGCGGTTTTTTTGTTGGCTAAAAAACCGGCGCGCTCATGAATTCGGATAAAAACCCGGGAATCGTGCCGCGGCAGAAAATTGAAGCATCGTGGGGGCTGACTTTTAGGCTTCTGCTAAAGATGTTTCTGCTGTGGGGCGGCATATGCTGGCTCTTGGACAGGTTTGTGCTGTAACTGTCCGCCGTAGAAACTGGCGGAATTGTGGCGCTGGCGCTGCGCAACCGCCCGCGCACGATTTTTACTGGACAGTTTTTCAGCGCAGGTTAAACTAAATAGGCTGTCGGCGTGCGGCATTGCGTCCGCATTGGCGCGGGTGTGCGTTTGCTGCTGCCGCTGTTGGCTTCCGGCCTAGGGAGGGCTTATGTGGACAAAACAGGCATTGCAGGAACTGATAAAGGAGAAGCTCTCCGACTATGTGTTTATCGTGGTGTCAAACCGCGAACCTTACATTCATGTGCAGCAGCGCGGCAAAATAGCCGTGAACCGGGGTTCCGGCGGCGTCATAACCGCGCTGGACCCCATATTGCAGTCCTGCAACGGGCTTTGGGTGGCCTGGGGCAACGGCGACGGCGACAAGCGCGCCTCCGGCCCTTCCGGCAAGGTGGCCGTGCCGCCGGACAACCCTTCCTACACTCTCAAGCGGGTGTGGCTCACCAAGCAGGAGGAGATAGGGTATTACTACGGTTTTTCAAACGAGGCCATATGGCCGCTTTGCCATACCGCGTTCACGCGCCCGGTTTTCAGGAAAGAGGACTGGGAGAGCTATCTCAAGGTCAACGAAAAATTCGCCGACGCCATCGCCGAGGAATTGCAGGGCCGCAAGGCTTTCGTGTGGATACAGGACTACCACCTGTGCATGCTGCCCAAATTCCTGAAGGAGAAATTGCCGAACCAGACCATAACCGCGCACTTCTGGCATATCCCCTGGCCTTCGTACGAGACTTTTCGCATCTGCCCGCAGAAGCGCGAAATTCTGGAAGGCCTGCTGGCCAACGACCTGCTGGGCTTTCATATCCGCTACCACTGCAATAACTTCCTCGACACCGTGGACCGCGAACTGGAAAGCAAGATCGACCGGGAGCGCCAGTCCATAATCCGGGGCGGGCATGAAACCCTGATTCGCCCTTTCCCAATCAGCGTGGATTACACCGACATACGCCAGATGGTGCAAAAACCAGTGGTGGAGGACATGGCCCGCCAGCTTACCGAGGAATTCGGCCTTTCCGGCAAGAAAGTTCTGCTGGGGCTGGACCGCCTGGACTACACCAAGGGCATCCCAGAACGCCTGCTGGCCGTGGACAGGCTGCTGGAGCTTCGCCCTGAACTGGCCGAAAAATTCGTCTTCCTTCAGATGGGCGAGATAAGCCGCCTGCATATTCCCCGTTACAAGCAGCTGAACGACGAAATCAATATGCTGGTGGAACAGATAAACTGGAAGCACTCCACCGACACCTGGAAGCCGATAATACTGATACGCCGCCACCTGAACTATCCCGAACCGCTTGCTTTCTTCAAGCTGGGCGACGTTTGTATAGTGAGCCCGCTGCACGACGGCATGAACCTGGTGGCCAAGGAGTATGTGGTGAGTTCCGAAGGAGGGAACGGGATGCTGGTGCTAAGCCAGTTCGCCGGAGCCTCGCGTGAGTTGACCGAGGCCGTGACCATCAACCCCTACGACAGGGAACAGTTCGCCGAGGCGCTGTATTCCGCCCTCACCATGCCAGAGGAGGAGCGCCGCAAACGCATGTCAAGGATGAGCAAGACCGTGGAGGAGAATAACATCTACCGCTGGGCCGGGAAGATGATTTCGGAACTGCTGAAAATCGAGTTCGCAGAGTGAGACGCAGCGGAAACTAGGAATTCCACCCAATGAAAAGCCCGCCCTGTTTAAGGGGCGGGCTTTTTATTGTTGCGAGGCGTGCTCAGTTCCCGCCGAAATAAAAACGCAGCGCGATGTCGCCTCGGACGCCGGTGTAGTCCTGGCAATAGCGGTTGCTGCCGGCCGGTTGGCTGCTGGCCGTGACGATTTTGCTGCCGATGGCGTAAGGCACGGTGTAAAGCTGCACGTCCCGGCCGCCGCTGGTTCCATTGAGTTCGTCGAATTTGGCCGCGAACAGGTAGGCGAGGTTGACTCCAAGAGAAACGCGTTTAAAGATGTACCACTCAACGCCTGCGTCCACGTGCGGCACGGCTTTGGTCTGGGAGTATTCGGTTTCGGTTCCGGACGTGTTGGTTACAAGTGTTTGCGCTTTCATGATGTCCGCGCCCGCGCCAAGGCGGAATGCGACGTTGGAATCTTCAACCTTGTGTTTCCAGTAGATTGTGACGGGAACTGATTTGGCGCTGGCGTTTATTTTGGCCCTGTCGCCGTTGAGCGTTTCATCCAGTTTGTTTTCCGCGGTGCCGTTGAAGCCCAGAGAGAGCCCCCATCTGCTTGCTCCGTTCCCTTCGAAAAACAGTTCAAGGCCGCCGAAGCCGTTGTTTTTATTCAGCGTGGCCGAATAGCTGCCTGCGCCGGCAGAGGACCAGTAGTCCATTTCGTGCTGCAGGTCGTCGGTTTTGCTGGAGACGCCTCCTCCCTTCAGCCCTAAGCCCCAATAGGCCATGGCGTTTGCCGGCAGAATCAGTGCCAGACAGACGATAACCAGTATTTTTTTTGCCATGTGCGCTGCGCCTCCCTTTTTAGATTGCGGTAAATATATCAAAATATACGTATGTATTGTAAAGTTATGCGAAAATATATCCCGCTGGCGGAATTGCGGGGCCTTATCCTTCGGCATTGGGCTCAGGAGCCCCTTTATGCGAAAGTTTCCGCTTGAAAAGGCATTCACTTTAATTGAGCCGGGGCCGCTTGTGTTGGTGAGCACGAGCCACGGCGGCAAGGCCAACGTTATGGCAATTTCCTGGACCATGGTTATGGATTTCACTCCGCGCTTCGCTCTGCTGACCGGACCCTGGAACCATTCCTATGAGGCGCTTGTGAAGACCCGCGAGTGCGTGCTTTGTATTCCGGGCGCGGGCATGGCCAAAAAAGCCGTGGAGATTGGAAGCTGTTCCGGGCGAGATACCGACAAGTTCGCCAAATTCGGCCTTACGCCGCTAAGGGCCGAAGCGGTTAAGGCCCCGCTGATAAAGGAGTGCTACGCGGCCATAGAGTGCCGAGTTGCCGAGCATATCAAAAAGCACGGCATCTTTATACTGGATGGCGTGGCCGCATGGATAAATCCGGGATGCCGGGATAAACGCCAGCTTCATGCCGTTGGCGACGGCACTTTCGGCATAGACGGGCGCAAAGTGAACCATAGAAAGATAATGCTTAACAAACTGCCTCCCGGCGTGTGAAAGGGCCCCGACTCTGATTATGCCCGGATATCATCCATTTAAGGCCAGGCGCGCTTTCGCCGCCATTGCGGTTTTGTGCGCTGCCGCGTTTTTCGCCCCGGCGGCAAGCGCCCAGGTACAGGACAAGATACAGCTCAAGCCAGCCAGCACCAAGGCCGGATATATAGCGCGGCTTTTGATAAACGAACCGCCTTTCCCGGGTGAATACGGCTGGGTCAGCGAAGAGGACACCAAGGCGGCAATGCTGGCGATACTGTGGGTGTGCCACGGGAGGATACACCATATTCCGCCCGGCTACACGCAAAGAGAGGTCGCCGCCGTTAAAAGCAGGGACATCATAGATGTCATCACGGCCGGCGGCAAGCGTGGCCAGATGGACGGCTTTTACCGGGACAAGAACGGCGCTTTCAAAGCCGTGCCAAGGGTTCACCAGCGGGTGAAATCGCTGGTGAAAATAGCCAACCGCGGCACGCGGGGAAGTTTCGCCAGATTGCTGTCCTACGCACAGGGCTTGGCTGACGCCTATATTGCAGGGGGGATGCCGGGCGCGGACCGCTACGCCGGATTGAAAATAGTGGGCAAGGTCCGCGTCACTGGCCGGGCATATGCTTGGCTGGCCAACGAGGACTATTACTTCCCGGGCGGCAATTTCGTGAAGATCCCGAATTCCGCGGAGGGGGCTTTGGGCGGGAACCGGTTTTTCACTTTAAAGGAGCTTAAACGATGAAAACTTTGTGTTGCGCCGCGCTGTCTTTATTCCTCTGCGCGGGGCCAGCCTGCGCGCAGGGCGCGCCTGTCCCGGAATTGAAGGATGTCGGCCTGCTGCATGAGACGGTGTGGCATCTGTACCGCTGGTATCTGGACGAACAGGACGCCGCGAAGCTGGGCGGCAAGGACGATGTGGCGTTTTGGGTGCGACAGCTTGAGCCGAAATTGGACCCGGGCGACAAAAGCCTATTCGGAGAGGTGCTGATTCCAGACCTGGACGTGGACGTGGTGCTGAAAAAATCCGATTACGCGATACCAGAGCTGGGGCAGACAGTCAGGAGCGGGCGTTTCAAGATAGTGAACGTATCGCGCCCGTGCCCGAAAGACCGCCCGGAAGGCTATGAGGAAATCAGAATCAGTTATCGGGCGCTGAAGGATTACGAGCATTCCAAAAGGGTTTTGGCCCGCTTCCCGAAAGAGGAAATCCTGCGGCGTTTCAGCGAGGCTGCCGCCGTGGCCATAAAAAAATACCAGTCGGACAACGAGGGAAAAGCGGCGCAGAAGCAGGGCGCCGGGGCCGCTTGCGACAAGTGGGAGCAAGACATCTATCTGGCCCCGCTGCTGGAAGTGGCAAATGAAACCTGGGCTTTCCGCAAATGCGGCGGGCTGCTGGTCCATTTCAGCACGGACAGCGACCTGGAAAATGAGGCGGTGTGGAAGCAGGGCGCCATAGCGTCTAAGGTTTACAATATAGCCGAGCACACCGTCGTATCGCTGGACGAGGTGCCCGGGAGCAACGCTTACATGACGCGGGAACAGGTGGGGCGCATCATATTCAACTGCATGGTGCTGGGGCGGCGTCTTCCGGCGATTCCCGGCGCGGAGAAAAAAGGGAAATGACTTCAGCCCCGGGGCCTAAATCCGTTCTGCTGAAATTTGTCGAGGCATTCAACCGCGGCGACGCTGACGGGCTTGCCGCACTGTATGCTTGGGATGCGGTGAACCATCAGGTGGCCGAAAAGCCGATAAAAGGGAGAAAAGCCATACGAAAAATGTTCGCGGATTCGTTTGCCTCGGCAGCAATGACCTGCATAGTGGAAAATATTTTCGAGGACGGGGAATGGGCCATAATGGAATGGCGCGACCCTTTGGGTCTCAGGGGCTGCGGTTTTTTCCATGTGGTGGATTCGCGGATAGTGTTTCAGCGCGGCTATTGGGACAAGCTGACATTCTTGAAACAACAGGGTCTGCCGCTTCCCCAGCGTTGAGTTTGTTTTGCTAAAATCCTGCAAATGAACTGCGGCCTCGAGTGTCCTGTCTGTAAATTATTTTCCCTGGCAAGGAGGCGTATGGGATTGGTGCTGGTGTTATGTATTCTTACGGCAGGACTGATTTTGTGGCGGACGCGCCGCCCTCATTCGCCTGCGGTACGGTCAGGTTCGCCGTCTTCGTCCTCAAACGCGATAGGCGTGCAGTTTTGCCGGAAACCGTGGTTCAATCCGTATTCTGATAATGACTGGAAAACGACGACTTATGATTCCAAAAAACCGTTTGTAGAGGTGGATTCAATTGAAGGGCTGATGACTGCCATGAAGCCGGAATTCAAGCCTTATAACAGTTTTGTGATATTCCAGCAGTGGGGGCCTGAGGACAAGGATGGGAACCGCGCTTATTCCTGGCTTAGCAGGCCTGCGACGGAACAGCTGGCAAGGGCGCTGGCGGCGGGCGATGTCCGCAGTATTATTCTGCTTTGCACCACTTTTGAGCCGGGTGCCATACGCGCCTTTGCCGATACATTGGCCTCGCTTCGCAAGCCCGACGACGGCTCCGTTCTTGAAATGCTTGGGCTGTTTTGGTATTTCAGCGGCGACACCGTCGTTGATTCCCCGGAATTGCTGGATGAGGCGGCTTACGCGGTAAACAAGCTGGGCCTGTCCAGGTTGAGTCTGCTTTCCGGCGAGTTTGATGCGGAGTGCGAACGGCGTTTGTTGCACAGCCTTGAGGGCAACACCAAGCTTCAATGGCTTGGCGTTTTCGGTAAGGACGAGGCTATGTCTTGGCCTGCTTTTAAAACGCCGGGCCTTGCCGCCCTGGCGGACGCCAACCGCAAGCCTTCTCCCCGCTGATTATCGGGGATTATGCAACGGCGCGCCGTTAGTTTAATACAATGATGCGGGGAGCAAAACCCGGAATTGCCCTGATTAGGGGGGAGACAGATGCCTCTTTTGCAGCCTAACACAGAATTCAAAGCCGCCCACGGCGTTTACAAGGTCCGCCAATTTCTTGGCAAGGGCAAATCCGGACATGTGTACCTCATTGAGAACGAAGACGGTTTCAAGGTTCTGAAGGTCATTCATGACGAGGAAGTGCCCTACTATCATGTCGCGGACAAGATGGGCGCGGAGCTTGAATGGTACAAGCGCCTGCGCAATACTTCCATAAAAATCCCGGTGATGCATGAGTACGACCTTGAGCGCAAGTATCTGATAAAGGATTTCCTGTGCGGGACAGTGGGTTCCGAGGCCGTGGCCGCTTCAAGAGTGAGCGACAGGGTTTTCAGCCAGCTTTTTTCCTATGCCATGGAACTGGAGACCGGCAATATCAACATCGACTACTTCCCGGCCAATTTCCTGATTACCACCAGTGAAGACCTTTATTACGTGGATTACGAGGCCAACCCCTACAGCGAGGAATGGAATCTGCTTAACTGGGGCATTTATTACTGGGTAAACAATCAGGGTATGAAAAAATTTCTTAAGACCAAGGACGCCTCTCATATCAACAGTTCGGTGGAGCGCGGAATACCGGTGAAGGATGGCCTCGGCCCCAAAGTCGCTGAACTCAAGGCCAAATTCTGGCATTAACCTTATTGTGCTTATCTGCGCCGCATCCCATGCGGTAAACAAACTGTGGGGCAGGGCGTTTCATCCGTCACAATCTCCGCAGTCCTGACGGCTTTGTCCGGATAAAAATTCGAAGCTATGGGCAAAGCGGTTTTTACAGCCGCTTTTTTGTTATCATGGTAAGTGACTGACCGGTCAGTCACTTATATGAGCAAAACAGCCAGGGCCCCCAGGGCCGATACCGAACAGTCCATCCTTGAGGCGGCCGTGCACCTGCTGGATAAGTACGGTTCGGCTCCCATCACCATGGACGCGGTTGCCAAGGAAGCCGGAGTGGCTAAAGGCACGCTTTTCTGCCATTTCCCCTGCAAAGCCGCTCTTTTTGAGGCCGCCAACGAGCATGTGGTTGACATGCTGGGCAAGCGTCTTCGCGCCACGGCGGACTCGGGGCTTCGAGGCGAGGCTCTGCTTAATGCCGCAGTGCGCGTTCTGGTGGACCACTGTGTGCGCAAGTATGACATTTTCTCCAATTTCACTGGCGGTGTGGCGGGTAAAGCGGCTCAGGCCCGGATAAAATCCTGCATAGCGGGCAATATGAGGGCCATTCTTTCCATACTTAGGTTATGCGCTGATGACGGGCTTTTGCGTCTGTCGGAAGACTCCCTGTATGACTCAGCGGCGTTGTTCGGCATTTGCCGCAGCGTGGTGGTGGTGCACCGAGTCTCCGGCCTGCCTCTGTCTTCGGAAAAAGTCTGCGGCCAGATTGTGAAGCGCTATCTGCGCGGTACCGGGGCAAGCTGATGGCGCGGCTTATATTCTCTTTTTTCCTGCTGGCGCTTGCGTCGTCCTTCGTTCTGGCTGAGGAGTTTTCCACCTCCACCATGCGCGGCATAAATCTGGGCGAGGCGTACTCCCTCTCGCTGTCCCGCAGCGAAACTTTGGCTTTGCAGGGGCAGGAGGTTGAACTTCTGCGCGGAGCGGAACAGGCGGCCCGGGCGGCCTTCAGGCCCTATGCTTCGTTCAATGGGACGCAGTTCTACCAGGACACGCCGTCGGCCGGGGTTTCCGGCTCGAATACGGCCACGTCGCGGCGCACCGGCGCGCTTAACGCGCAGTACGATGTGTTTTCCGGCATGCGGGACTATCTGTCACTTCGCGCTTCCACATCCGATACCGAATCCGCCAGGCTTGCTTTGTCGCGGGCGCGGCAGGTCATGTATGTGACGGCCGGGAACGCATATCTTGACCTGTTTCTGGCACAGGCGCAGATACGCGTGCGGCAGCGCCAGATACAGGTGGCCCTGGACCGCGTGAAGGAGTTGCAGGAGCGCGAGCGCCTTGGGCGTTCCCGCAAAAGCGAAGTGCTTGCGGCCGAGGCCGGCGTCGCCCAATATCGCGCGCAGTTGCGGCAGGAACTGGGACAGGAACGCGTGGCTCAGCAGTCTTTGCAGTTCCTGACTGGCCTGGAAACGGATCTGGCTCCGCAGTCGCTGCCAGGACAGGACAACCGTCCGCTCGAAACCTGCCTTGCGACGATAGATTCCCGCGCCGATATCCTGGCGGCCGGCAAAACCCTTGAATCGGCTGATTTGCGGGTGCAGACGCAGCGCCGCCAGCTGTGGCCTACACTGTCGGCGGACGCCAATTACTACCTTGACCGCACCGACACGTATTCAGGCATAAAATGGGATTTCACTGCTTCTCTTCAGTTTCCGCTTTATACAGGAGGCAAGGTTTCCGCGCAGGTAAGCCAGGCGCAGTCTTCTCGTAATATGGCGGCAATTTCCCTTGAACTGGCCAAGCGGCAGGCCCGTACTGAAGTGCGCCAGTATTACGACAAATTGCATTTTGCCCAGGCTACCGTGGCCGCGCGCGAGAACGCGCTTGACTGGGCGCAGCGCAATTTCCAGGCCCAGAGCGCGGACTACCGCTACGGGCTGGTAGCCAACATGGATGTGCTGTCGTCCATGAATGACGCGCTTTCTGCCAGCCTTGAACTGCTGCAGGCCCGGGCCGAGGAGTCGCGGGCCGCCATGGAGCTTGAGGTTGCCATGGGCGGCCCAGGCGAGGCTTCGCGATGACCCTTTCCGACCTTTCCATAAAAAATCCTGTGTTCGCCTGGATGCTGATGGCCGGACTGATAATTTTCGGCTGGTTCGGTTTTTCCAGGATGGGAATAAGCCAGCTCCCCGACGTGGATTACCCCGTGGTGAATGTCAAGGTTACGCTGGAGGGCGCCGCGCCCGAGGTGATGGAGACCCAGGTTACCGATATCATAGAAGGCGCGGTGATGGGGATACAGGGCATAAAAGAAGTTTCCTCCGTTTCCCGCCAGGGCAATGCGACAGTTACCATAGAATTCGAGCTCGACCGCGATATAGACGTGGCCCTTCAGGAGGTGCAGACCAAGATATCGCAGGCCCAGCGCAACCTGCCCGACGAGATAGACCCGCCCGTCATCACAAAGACCAACCCGGAAGACCAGCCCATTTTGCGCGTGATGGTGACAAGCAACAGGTCGCTGCGCGACATGATGTCCTACACCAACGACCACCTGAAGGACAAGTTCACCACCATAGCCGGAGTAGGCGATGTGGACCTTGGCGGATATCTGGAGCCCAACCTCCGAATCTGGGTTGACCTGGAGAAGCTCAACAGCCGGCAGCTTACGGTTTCGGACGTGGTGGACGCGGTCGGAAGCCAGCATCTGGAGATGCCGTCGGGCTATATCAGCGAAGGTAAAAAAGAGGTCAACGTGCGCGTTATGGGGGAAGCCGGCACCCCGGCCGATTTCGCGCGCATAGTTATCCCCAAGCGCGGCGGCGCGTCCATCTGGCGCACCTTCCGCATAGGCGACGTGGCGACGGTTGAAGACGGCCTCGAAGACGTTCGCCGCGTGGCGCGCGCCAACGGCGAGACTGCCGTGAGCCTGGGCATCAAGAAACAGCGCGGCTCCAACGCCGTGGCCGTGGCCCGCGCGGTCAAGGAGCGCATAGAGGAAGTGCGAAAAACCCTGCCCCCCGGCATGGATATCCGCGTGCGCATAGACACCACGAAGTTTATAGAGGAATCCACGCACGAGCTGAATTCCACGCTGCTTCTGTCGGCGCTGCTTACCGGGCTGGTTTGCTGGCTGGTTCTGGGTTCGTGGAGTTCCACGCTCAACATTCTGCTGGCCATACCTACTTCAATCATCGGTTCCTTCCTGATTCTATATTTCATGGGCTTTACGCTGAACACCTTCACGCTGCTGGGGTTGTCGCTGGCCATAGGCATAGTGGTTGACGACGCAATCATGGTGCTGGAAAACATAGTGCGCTACAACGAAAGCGGCATGAGCCGCGTGAAGTCCGCGATAGTGGGGGCGCGCGAGGTCACCTTCCCGGCGATGGCCGCCTCGGTGGCCATACTGGCCATATTTGTGCCCGTGGTGTTCATGAAGGGCATAATAGGAAAGTTTTTCTACCAGTTCGGGGTCACCATGACTGCGGCGGTGTTGCTGTCGCTGCTGGAGGCGCTTACGCTTACGCCCATGCGGTGTTCCCAGTTCGTGGACGCTTCGCGCAGCACCCGTCTTGGCGTGTGGGTGGACAAGGCCTTTCATCAACTGGCGGAATATTACCGCCGCGTGCTGGGAGTGCTGCTGGACTGGCGCTGGACCGTGCTGTTGCTGGCCTCTGCCGCGTTCGGGGCTTCGCTGTTGATAGCTTCCCGCCTCAAGAAGGAATTCGTGCCCTCGCAGGACCAGAGCATGTTCATGGTCAGGATGCAGACGCCGATAGGCTCCTCGCTTGAGTTCACGGATTCCGTGGCGCAACAGGTGCAGACCTGGCTTGCATCCCAGCTGAACGTGACGGATTATTTTTATTCCGTGGGCGGCATGGGCGGCGGACAGGTCAATTCCATAATGGCCTTCGTCACACTTAGGGACAAAGACAAGCGCGTGCCGCTGCCCGGCATGCGCCGCCCTCCCACCCAGCAGCAGTTCATGCAGGCGGCCAGAAAAGCCTTCAACGCCATGCCGGGCATGGAGCGGGTGTCCATACAGGACCTGTCCCTGTCGGGCTTCACGGCTCAGCGCGGATACCCTGTGGAGCTTAGCCTGCGCGGCCCCGACTGGGAGAGGCTCGGGCAGCTTTCCAGCCAGATAATGGCCGCAATGAAGGATTCGGGCAAAATGCTTGACGTGGACAGCGATTTCCTCGCGGGAATGCCGGAACTGCAGGTCATCCCCGACCGGGACAAGGCCGCGGCGCGCGGCGTGAGCGTGGAATCCATCTGCAACGCGGTGAACGCGCTTATCGGCGGGGTGCGGGTAGGCAGGTTCACCAGAAACGGCAAACGTTACGACATCCGCGTCAAGCTGGACAAGGACAAGAACGTGACGCCGGACAGCATAAAGAAAATCTGGGTGCGCAACAACAGCGGCGAGGTGATACCGCTGGGAGACGTGGTGAGCATAGTGGAACGTCCCAGCCTGCTGTCAATCTCGCGCCGCAACCGCGAGCGCGCGATAGGTATTTTCGCCAATCCCGCGCCGGGAGTCGCGCAGGCCGAAGCCATGGCCGAAGCCGAGAAAATAGGCAAGAAACTGCTGCCTGAAAACTACAGCCTGCTGTTCTCCGGAAGTTCAAAGACTTTCGAGGATTCTTTTTCCAGCCTGTTCCTGGCGCTCGGGCTTGGCGTGCTGGTGGCATACATGGTGCTGGCTTCGCAGTTTAACAGCTTCGTGCATCCGGTTACCGTCCTGATGGCCCTGCCTTTCAGCGTGACGGGCGCTTTCATAGCGCTTTATGTCGGGGACCGCACTTTGAACATCTACAGCATGATAGGCATCATATTGCTTATGGGCATAGTCAAGAAAAATTCCATACTGCTGGTGGACTTCACCAACAGCCGCAGGGGCGAGGGCAAGGGTGTGCGTGAAGCCCTTTTGGAAGCCTGCCCCATAAGGCTGCGCCCGATTCTGATGACTTCTGTGGCCACAATTGCTGCTGCCATACCTCCGGCGCTGGGCCTTGGCCCCGGGGCCGAGACGCGCATCCCCATGGCGCTTGTCGTGATAGGCGGCGTGCTGGTTTCGACTCTGCTGACTCTGCTGGTGGTGCCATGCGTGTACAGCCTGTTCTCCGCGCTGGAAAGCCGCAGGCATCAGGAGAACCTGCGCAAGGCTTTGGCCGAGCTGGGCGAAGCCGGGCGGCAGTAGTTTTTCCGGCCCGCCGGTTTTCACGCGCTTGATTCCCTTGCTATGATTGAAGAACGGCCGCGAATGCGGCTTTTTATCTGATGAAACGATTTCCTGCCGCGCTTGTTTTCCTGTGCCTGTTGTCGGTCGAAGCTTTGTTTTGCCCGTCCGCGTTGCTGGCGGGGCAGCCGCCGTCTCTGGAAGGGCTGAGGGTTTCCACAATCACGGTGTCAGGCTGCCGCACCAGCCCGGACGAGATAATGGAGCAGATAGCGCTGAAGGCCGGCGGCCCGTGGACGTCCGGGGCCGAGGCGCAGTCCCGCCGCGACCTGCATGAGATGGGGGTTTTCAAAAGCGTGTCGCTGAACAGCCGCTATGACCCGGCCACCGGCGGCGTGGCGGTGGATATCAAAGCCAGCGACGGCTGGTATCTCATACCCTTGCCGTTTGTCACCGGCGGCAGCGACGGCGGAGGCTTCAGCCTGACTCTTGTTTCCGGCAATGTCCTGCGCCGCGCGGAAACGATGTTCGCGAGGCTTAAAACCGGAAGCGGCGAAACGTCGGGCCTGCTCGGCTTCCATAAAGGCAACTGGTTTGTGAGCGCCAAGGCGGGCGAAAGTTCGCAGAATGAAAAGCACTATGCCGACGGCGCCTACAGCGTGGCCGGCACCAACGCCGCGGAAAGCCATGCTGCTTCCGTGTCTGATTCCTACACCAGGAAAAGCACTTTTTCCTCGTTCACGGTCGCGCGCCGTTTCGGGGACGATTACCGCCACAGGCTGGGTTTGGATTATTCACAGTCCAAATACAGTTTTTCGGATTCGACATCGCTGCTTCCCAGCGAGCCCGGCAGTCACAACGCTCTCGGGCTGTCTTATTCCTATACATTGAAGACCAACGGCGGGGCCAACCTTTCAGGCGGAGGCCTGGGCGTGCTGTTCGGGATGGGGCTGTCGGATTTGGAGGAGCGCCTGAAGCCGTTGCCGGCCACGGCCAGCACCAACGAATTTTCCGCGCGCGCGGGCAAATCCGGCGCCTTCGTGGGCTCGGATTATGATTACACGACGCTCAATTTGAACTGGAACGGAGTGTGGGAATTCAGGCATCACGACAGGCTGCAGTTTTCCGCGGCGGGCGTGAAAGGCTGGGGGCTGCCGTTCACCCAGCTGGCCGTCAGCAGCGGCGGCGGGTTCCTGCGCGGCACTTACCTGCGCCAGTGGCGCGGAGACAGCGCCTTCGGGGCCACTGCCGCCTATTCATGGTTCCTGAGCCGCAGCAGGCGCGGCATTCTTACAGCCGAGCCTTTTGTGGAGCATTCATGGGTCTTGGATGGCGCGCTGTGCCATTCCCAGGCGGGCGCGGGCATGGCGTTTTATTACAGGTTCTGGCGTTTCCCGATGCCTATAGGCATCAGCGTGACGCGCAGTTTTATGGACAGGGATTTCGCGTTTGCGGCGGCGGCAGGCTTCGGCTTCGGAAGGCAGTGATTTCAGCAGGCGTTTTTTTGCGCGGACTTAAGCGTTTCGATGATAGCCTGTTCGGGAAAGCCTATATCCAGAATTTTCAGTTCGCCAACATATGGGTCGGCGTGTTCGGCTACAAGCCCGTGTTTTGGCAGTGCTATTGTATAGGTAATAGCCGCCCTGATGCAGGCCGGGTGGGCGGTTCCGGTGTCGGCGTCCAGGCCGGAGGGGATGTCCGCCGCCGCTATTTTAAGGCCTGAGGCGTTGGCCGCCAGTATCGCCTCGGCCCAAACGCCGTCGGGCGCGCCCTTGGCCCCGGTGCCGAAGATGGCGTCCAGCACGCAGCCTGCTTCCTGCAATATCCGCGTAAGATGCCCAACGCCTGGTTCCAGCGTGAATATCTCCACGCCGCAATTTTGCGCGCGTTCCAGGTTCAGGCTGAAAAGTTCGCTGCGCGGCCCCTGCTCCGGCGGCGCGATGAACGCGACAGCACGCGTTCCCGAGGCCTTCAGGCAACGCGCCGCCACAAGGCCGTCGCCGCCGTTGTTGCCGCGTCCGCACAGGATTGCGCAGCCCTTGCCTCTCATTTCCGGGAAATCGACCAGCATTTCGGCGGCAATGGCGCGCCCCGCGTTTTCCATGAGAGTTCGGCCGCACAGGCCGTATTTCTCTATGCACACGGCATCTATGGCGCGCATTTGCGACGCGGTGACTGTGGGCAGTTTTTCCATGCGATTAAGAGGGGGTTATTTCCCGTAGCCTTCGTTTTTCAGGCGGCGCAGCACCGCCATGGTGGAGACTGAGCGGTTGAGTGTATAGAAATGCAGTCCGGGCGCGCCCTTGTCCAGCAGTTCCTTGCACTGGCGGTATGCGAAATCTATCCCGTATTCCACTACCGCTTCCGGCATGTCTTTGATGCGCTCCAGGTCCTCAGCCAGGTGTTTCGGGATGACGCACCCGCACATTTCCGAGAAACGGTTAAGCTGTTTGTGGCTGGTGACCGGCATGATGCCGGGCACTATAGGCACAGCTATGCCAGCCGCGCGGCATTTGTCCACGAACGAGAAGTAATCCGCATTGTTGAAGAAAAGCTGGGTTATTATGAAACTGGCCCCGGCGTCCACTTTTTCCCTTAGCCTTGCGATATCCGCTTCCGGCGAAGGCGCTTCCGGGTGCTTTTCCGGGTATCCCGCCACGCCTATGCAGAAGCCGCCTTCGGCATTAAGGTCCCGCACCAGTTCGGCCGCGTAATTATATGGGTTGGGCGGAGGCGGGGGCGCGTCAGGCCTCCTGTCGCCGCGCAGGGCCAGCACATTCCGTATGCCGTGCTCTTTCAGCAGCTTGGCTATGTCGCGCACTTCCGGGCGGGTATGGGCTATACAGGTGAAATGGGCTATCGGCTCCATGCCGTAGTTTTCTTTTATTATGCGCGCCAGCGCCGCGGTTTTAAGCGGGGCCGCGCCGGTGGCGGAATGCGTAACGGACACGTAATCAGGCTGCAGTGTCTTCAGCTCGCCTATAACATTGAAAAGGGCTTTGGTATCCGCCTCGGTTTTCGGGGGGAAAAATTCGAAAGAAAAGACGGCCTTGTGGCCGTCTATCAGTTCTCTAACGTTCATGGCCGTCCAGTATTCTAGCATTTTGATTTGCTAGAATGACCGCCGGAAGATGAACAAGACCGCCGAATATTTCGAGCGCCTGGGGCGCAAGTTCTGGTTCAAAGGGGACTATTACAAGGCCCTTGAAATACTACGCGCCGGACTGGGCCTGTATCCCAGGGACGCCAAGCTGCGCCTGGGCATCGCCATGGCGCAACTGCGGCTTGGCAGTTATGCGGTGGCCCGCGAACTGCTGTCGGAAATCCTGGCCGTAAACCCGGAAAACGGCGACGCGCAGATGGCCTACTGCGAGGCCGCCCTGCACCTGGGCCGCAAGCAGGAAGCGGTGGACCAGGCGCACAGGCTGGCCGCCCGCCACGCTTCTTCCGCGGCGCTGATGGAGCATGTGGGGACACTGTTCCTGCAGCACGGCGTATTTGACCAGGCCGCATATTTCCTGAAAAAGTCGCTGGCGGCGGAGAAGAGCAGGCCCTATGCCTTGCTGGGCCTTGGCATCGCCAACAAGGGGCTGGGCCGCGACGCGGAAGCCGTCCGGGTGCTGCGCGAGGCGCTGAAAAACTCGCCCAAGTTTTACGAAGCCATGTCCTATCTTGGAAACATAATTTACGACAGCGGCAAGCGCAAAGACGCCATAAAGCTGTTTCTTAAGATACCGGCATCCGAACAGCTGGACCCGGTGACTCTTACCCGGCTGATAGATTTCGCGCGGCGCGACCGGAAGCTGTCCAAAAAAGTGCCGGTATATGAGGCGCGGCTGCGGGAACTAACCACCACATACGACATAAAGAATTTTATAAGGGTGCTGGAGCAGAAGGCCGGGCGCAAGCCTGCGGGCCGCCAGCCCGGTCCGGAAGAAACTTACACCTATGTCAAAGTTTCCGGCGAGCAGTTGCCGCCCGGAAGCGGTACGCGCCTGAAACAGCTGGACCTGCTGTTGAAGCTGATATTCGGCGCCAGAAAGACGCCTTCGGGCCTGTCCAGGCTGACAAACCCGGCCGACTTGCAGCCGCGCGCGGTGGCGTCGTTTTTCGAAGGTTTTGCTGAATATCTCAAGTCCGGAGTACAGGCCGCGCCGCGCGACCCGCAGCATTGGCTGCGTTCCGGCGGCTTCACCTCTCTTGCCCCTTATGCCGTGGCCATGATTCGCGCGGCTTACGAGCGGCAGGCCGAATTGGGCCTCAGGCAGGCGGCCGCGGATTCCATGATGGAGTCCCTGCTGAACCTGCTGAAAACTGTCCCGGCCGGGACCAAGGGCATGGAGTGGGTGACGGAGCTGGGTGGCGTGATAATAGGCTTTTGGTCCGGCGCGGACATGCTGGAACGCGCCCTGCTGCTCAGCGAAATATTGCCGCCTGCGGCCCGCAAGTCCTCGGCCGCGCTGATTGCCAGGGGCAGGGCCTGGCGCCGCTGGCTCGGCTTTAAAGCGGAGCCCGGATTCGCCCACCCTTCTTCGAAAATACTGCCGCCTGGCGCGGCGTCGTCAGGACGTTCTGTCAATTGCGCGCGCTGCGGCCGCCAGATACGGGATTACGGGTATATATCCCAGGCCGATGATTCGCCCGGGGTCTTGTGCGGCGATTGCGCACCGTTGCGCTATTGCCCCGGCTGCGGCGGGCCGCTGAGGCAGGTGTCGGCCGGAGGAGGCGGGCGCCTGCCTGTTTACGCTTGCATGGAATGCCTTAAAAGACACCAGCTGCCGCGCCGCCGCTGAGCCCTGCTACATAGCTCCCCTGAAAAGATACAGCAGCCTTGCCGCCAGCCGGAACCAGATGCTGCGGCGGGACCACTCCTCAAGGTGCACGGGACGGCAGTTCTCCAGGTCCCGTTCGAACATGGTTTTCATGTGCGAACCGAAGGTGCGCCCGTATACGTTGATGTTTATCTCCTCGTTGCGGTAGAAGCTGCGGCTGTCGAAATTGTGGCTTCCCACCGAAGACCACAGGCCGTCCACCACGCAGGTTTTGGCGTGCAGGATGCCCGGCTGCCATTCGTAAATCTCTACGCCGGCGCGCAGCAGGCGCGCGTACAGCGCCCACGACGCCAGGCGCACGAAAGGTATGTCGGCCCGGCCCGGCACTATCACCGCTACCAGCACCCCGCGTTTTGCCGCGCGGATAAGGCCGCGTATGACTGAGCGCCCGGGTACGAAATAGGCATTGGTGAGGTTTATGTATTCGCGGGCTTGTTCTATGGCGTGACGGTAGTTGGCCGCGAACGAACGCCTGCTGCGGAAGCCGGAAATGGCGGATATGGAAACCGGGGTCTCTCCGGTCTCCGCAACGGGACGCTCCGCATCCCTGCAGCGCCGTTCCGCCTGCACGGTGCTGCGGTCCCAGTTCTGCCAGAACAGGCGTATCAGCTCTTCCAGGCACGGCCCGCTGACTTTTACGGCCGTGTCCCGCCAGGCCGCGCCGCCCCAGGAGGCGGGGCCGTATTCCGCGCTGATGTTAAGGCCGCCGGCGAAAGCGGTGGAGCCGTCTATAATCAGCAGCTTGCGGTGGTCGCGCCGGCCCCACATGCGGTTTGGCGTCCACGGCAGCACGGAGTTGAATTCCGCCGTCCGTGCCCCGGCCTGGCGAAGCCGGTCGAAGAAAAATTTGTTAGTTTCCCAGGAGCCCACGGCGTCGTAGAGCAAGCGCACGCATACGCCCTGGCGCGCTTTTTCAGCCAGCGCGTCGGCGAAGCGCTGGCCCACCGAGTCGTTGAATATGCGGTAGACTTCCAGCAGTATGCTGCCTCGGGCGTTCTGTATGGCCCAGAGCATGGCGGGAAACACTTCGTCCCCGTTGCGCAAAAGCTCAACGTGGTTGCCGCGGTATACATGCGCGCCCTTCAGCCGGTAGTTGCGCCACGCGTCGTTTTTTCCGTGCATAAATGAGATTATTGATAAATGTATTTCCCAGGTCAAACAACAACGGGCGGATTTTTTTGTATCATCAGAATGCAAAGCGCAGAAACCGCGGTCTTTTCCGCGCCAGATTTCCGGCCGATCCAGACCGGCCGGTCAGGGCGCCGGGCGCGGGCCCAGAGCCCCGCCCCGACGGCAAAAGCGGGAGCCACGCCATGGACCAGACAATATTGGTAATCAACCCGGGTTCCACCTCGGACGATATCGGCTTCTTCAGGAACGGCAAGCAGGAATTCAGCAAGGTGATGCGGTATTCCCCTCCGGACCTGAAACCTTTCGAAGCCAAGCCCATAACCGCGCAGCTGGAATTCCGCAAGAAGCTGCTGCTGGGGTTCCTGAAGGAAAACAACATATTGCCAGGCGGCATTTCGGCCATAATAGGGCGCGGCGGCCTGGTGCGCCCGATAGAAAGCGGAACTTACCGCGTGGGCCCCAAACTGCTGGAAGACCTGCGCTACGGCGTGATGGGAGACCATTCCTCTAATCTCGGCGGCATACTGGCCCACGAGCTGGGGGAGCTTTACAAGGCCCCGGCGTTCATAGCCGACCCGGTGGTTGTGGACGAGCTGGAGCCCATGGCCAGATATTCCGGCATGCCGGACAATCCAAGAATTTCCATTTTCCATGCGCTCAACCATAAACGCGTGGCCAGGCTTGCCGCCAGGCAGCTGGGCAAGGCTTACGAGGACTGCCGCCTGATAGTAATGCACGGCGGCGGCGGGATTTCCGTAGGCGCGCACCGCAACGGGCGCGTGGTGGACGTCAACAACGCGCTGGACGGCGAGGGCCCGTTCACGCCCCAGCGCAGCGGCGGGGTGCCTTCCGGCGGGCTGGCCAGGCTGTGCTTCGGCGGCAAATATACCCATGCCGACATGAAGCTTAAGATAAAGGGCCGCGGCGGCATGGTGGCCTATACCGGCACGTCGGACATGCTTGCTTTGGAAAAATACATAGAAACAGGCGCGAAGGACCCGGCGTGCGGCATGGATTACGAAAAAATCAGCCGCGAGCAGGCCCTTGAACTGCGTAACGCCATGGCTTACCAGATTGCCAAGGAAATAGGCGCGATGGCGGCGGTGCTTGAAGGCAAGGTGGACGCGCTGGTGCTTACCGGCGGCCTTGCGTACGACAAAGGACTGGTCAAATTCATAACCGACAGGGTGGGCTGGATAGCGCAGGTGCTGCTGTTCCCCGGAGGCGATGAGAAGGCGGCGCTGTGCGAGGCCGCGGCGCGCGCGCTGGAGAACCCGGCTTCAGCCAAGGAATACAACTAGAGGAGTGTGTCTTATGGAATTCGGCAGCTTTGAGGAATTGCTTGGCCTGGTGAAGGGCAAGTCCAGCCGGGTGGTGCTCCCCGGCGCGAACAATGACGAGGCCCTGGAAGCCGTGCGCATGGCCGACGACAACGGCCTTATATCCGAGGGCGTGCTGGTGGGGGATTCCAAGACTGTAGACAGCATGGCCCGGGCGCACGGCCTGAACATGAAGAAGTTCGAGATAGTCCATAAAACCGAGGTCGTGGAGATATGCAACACCGCCGTCTCGCTTATCAAGGAGGGCCGCGGCGACTTTCTGGTGAAAGGCCTGGTGGACACGAAGTATTACATGAAGGCCATACTCAACAAGGAAATGGGGTTTGTGAAGCCCAACGCCCTGCTGAGCCACATAGTGCTGTTCAAGTCTCCGAAATATAAAAAGTTTTTCGCGCTGGCCGACGCCGCCATAAACATAGCTCCGACGCTTGAGCAGAAGGCCAAAATAGTGCAGAACACCGTCGACACCATGCGCAGGCTAGGCGTGCCGAAGCCGAAGGTGGCGGTGCTGTGCCCGGTGGAAAAAATCAACGAAAAGATGCCCTGCACCATGGACGCGGCCGCGCTGGTCCAAATGGCCGTCGACGGCAGGATAAAAGACGCGGTCGTCGAGGGGCCGTATGACCTGTACATAGCGTTTTCGCGCGCGCTGGCCGACGAAAAAGGTGTGAAGGGCGGCGAGGTCCCCGGAGAGGTGGACGCGCTTATCGCACCCGACCTTTATGCCGGGAATCCGCTTTACAAGGCTCTCTGTTTCTTCGGGGAGGGAATGCAGGCTGCGGGCATAATTTCCGGCACGTCTCTGCCGGCCATACTGCCTTCGCGCTCCGATGCTCCGCGTGTGAAGCTTAATTCTATAGCCTTGGCGTCCTATCTCAAGACGCGGGCCAGCAACTAGGGGCATCGGCATGAACAGAGTTGTCATTCCGTCGCATATAGCCCAGCCTTGGCTGGCAAGGTTGTTCCTGTGGGCGTTTTTGGCGTTTTTCTGCGCCGCCTTGTTTCTCCTGAACGGTTATCTGGAACGCAAGGCCGCCGTGCCCGACCCGGAAACGAAGGTGGAGGCCCGCTATGCCGGGCTTTTCCGCAGCGACCCGGTTTATATAGTGCTCAAGCGCGCCGGAGTGCGCGAGCCGGAGCTCAGCGCCGTAATACAGGAACTTAAAAAAGACGTGAAGCCGCGCTCGATACTGCCTGACGACACCTATATGGTTGCCCTGTCTACTTCCGGGGCTTTCCGCGGTTTCCAAATACATCAGGGCGGGCGCACGATTTATTACGTGGCCAGGGTGAATTCCGGCAGGCTGGTCCGCGGCAAGATGAACATGGAGGTCCGCACGGAGAGGGAAGTTACGGCCGGGGTGATAAAGGATTCTTTATGGAATTCCATGGTGGCGCGCCGCCTGTCTCCCGCGCTGGTTATGGAGTTCGCGGACGCCTTCGCCTGGAACGTGGATTTCCTGACGGAGACCAACGACGGCGACGTGTACGCGCTTGTCTGGGAGAAAAAATCGACAGCCGACCGCGTCATCGGGCGCGAAATAAAGGCCGTTTATTACAACGGGCGCGCTTCGGGCAAAAAGGCCGCTTTCCTTAGCGGCGGAGAATATTACGACGAGAAGGGCGAATGCCTTAAACGCATGTTCCTGCGCGCGCCTTTGCAGTACAGGCGCATTTCCTCTTATTTCACCAACAGCCGCTACCATCCGATACTGCGTATTTTCCGCCCGCACCACGCCATAGACTACGCGGCCCCCACCGGCACGCCGGTGTCTTCGATAGGGGAAGGCACTGTTAAATTCGCCGGCTGGCGCGGCGGCCTTGGCAATTATGTCGAGATAGCGCACCCGCAGGGCTACACTTCTGGATACGGGCACCTGCATAACATAGCCAAGGGCGTAGCCCGCGGCAAAAGGGTGCAGCAGGGCCAGCTGGTCGGCCATGTGGGCACTACAGGCCTTTCGACAGGGCCGCATCTGGATTTCCGGTTCCTGCATAACGGCACGCCGCTTAATTTCCTTAAGACGAAGGCGCGCTCCGTTAGCAAGTCGGTTCCCGCCAAAGAGAAAAAGGCTTATCTTGAGCAGGCGGCAAAGCTGTCGGCCGAGATGGAAAAGGCGATTGCCGGATTGTAAGCGCCTCCATTGCGGAAAAATTGCTATAAAAATATAAAGGCGGGACGATGACACGCAAAAAAAAGCGCATAGTTTTCACCGGCGGGCCGTCCGGGGGAAAAACCTCCACCATAGAGGTGCTGCAAAGGCATTTCGGCAAGAAGGTGGCCGTGGTGCCGGAGGCGGCTTCGATAATATACACGGGCGGATTTCCGCGCAAGCCGGAAACGGTGAGATACACCCAGCGCGCCATCTACTACGTGGTTCGCGAGCTTGAAGACCTGATGGAGAAAACCTCTGAGGCCCCGGTGATACTTTGCGACCGCGGAACCGTGGACGGCGAGGCTTACTGGCCTTCCGGAGAGGGGACGCTGCTGGAATCGGTAGGCAGCAGCCCCGAGCGGGAGTTTGAACGCTACGACGCGGTGGTCTTCATGCACACTCCCAAGACGCTCTCGTTCTATCAGGGTTCTTCGACGCGCATAGAATCGCACAGGCAGGCGCTGGACCTGGACCGCAGGGTTTTAAAGGTATGGGAAAACCATCCGCACCTGTACCTGCTGGACGAGCACACGGATTTCATGGAAAAGATGAATAGAGTGATGGAAATTCTCGCGAAAGAAGCCGGCATCTAAGCCGAAAACTCAGGGAGGGACACGATTATGATTTGGGATTTTTTAAAGAAGAAAAAAGCTACGGCCGAAGCCCCGGCGGCGGCCCCGGCGAAAGAGGCGGCGCCTGCGGTTGCCGTCAAACCGCAGCCGGCTCCTGCGAAGCAGGAAGCCCCGGCGGAGGCCAAGCCCGCAGAGGACAAGGAACTTGAGAAGCAGCTTGAGAAGGACTTGAACAAGCTGGAGCCCGGCATGGCCGCGCAGTTGCGCAACCCGGCCGTAAGGCAGAAGCTTATGGACCTGGCCAAGAAAATGCTCAAGGACGGCGTGGACATAAAAAGCGAAAAAGCCGTCAAGAACTGGGTGAAGGACCATCCGGAGGAAGTCGGCGGCCAGGCCAAGGTGGAGACTTTCAAGCGCCCGGAACCCAAGCACGGGCGCAACGAGCCCTGCCCCTGCGGCAGCGGCAAGAAATACAAGAAGTGCTGCGGACAGAAGGAAGCCTGAGCTGATGGCCTTTTGCCAGAGTCCGGCATGCGTACTGGCGCTGGTGGCGTTGTTTTTTGCACTGGTATATTTCGCCGCCAGCGCGGCGCGGCGCAAACGCCTTGAGGCATTGCAAAATTTCGCGCTGACCGGCGGCTTTTGTTTCGACCCTGATGCCGCTGCCGTGCCTCAACAGCTGCTGTCGGTGCTGCCGGTTTTTCTGCACGGCTCTTCACGCAAAAGCTCTAATCTGCTGTACCGCAGTTCCAGTGCCGGGCAGACCCTGGTGTTTGATTACCTGTATGTGACCGGTTCGGGGAAAAGCCGCACCCAGCATCAGCAGACAATGGTTGCGTTCAATGCGCAGGTTTTTCTGCCGCAATTCGAGCTTTGCCCGGAAAATCTGGTGCATAAATTTCTGAAACTGTTCGGCTATGCGGATATAAATTTCCCGGAATCATCTCAATTTTCAAAGATGTATCTGCTGAGGGGCCCAAATGAGGAGATTGTGCGTGCCCAGTTTTCGCTGGACGCCCGGACCCTCTTGCAGGGCCTGCCCGGCTGGCGTCTTGAAGCTGCCGGTCAGTGGCTTGCGGCCTATAAGCCGGGCGGTCTGCGCAGGCCTGCCGAATATACGGAATATATAGAACAGGCCCGTTCAATAGCGGCGGCGCTTGGGCTTAGGGGGATGCCATGAAATCCATACAGGGAGTGGTGGAAGCCAAGTGCCCGCATTGCAGCGCCGCGCCGTTTGAGGCGGAAGTATGGTCTTTTATCCGCGCCGATTCCGATCCTGACTTGCGCGACGCCGTGCGTTACGGCGAACTGAACCTGCTTGAATGCGAGGCCTGCGGGAACTTCTTCTACCACGAGGCTCCGGTTGTTTATTTCGACCCAGAGGCCGAGCTGCTGGTGTTCGTAATGCCCCATTCGTACGAGGCCGAGGCCGGCAAGTGGCGGGAAAAAATGAAAGCCGACTACGCCGCCATAAGGGACGGGTTGTCCCGTGAAATGAAAATAGACTATGAGCCGCTGATTTTCTTCGGCGCTGAGCATCTGCAGCAGTTGCTTGAAGACATGCTGGACGCCGAAGATGAAAACGCGTCGATAGAGGCGGCCGCCCTGTCCCTGGGCTTTAAAATCGCGCCATTTTCACCGGCGAAGGCCCGCGCGGCCGGCTATCCCTGTCGCATACCGTATGCCGGGGCCAAGCCTGCTCCGGAATCTTTTGTAAACGCCGCGCTGGAAATCCTCGCTTCAGGCCTTGAGTCGCCGAAGCTGAAAAAACTGCTTGCGGACGTCAATTCCGACGCCGCTAAGTTCCCTGTCAGATAATGAAGCTTGAACCCGCGGGCGCCAACGCCGCACTGGCCGCAGAGCTGGGCGGACAGGCCAAACTCCGCGGCCTGAAGGCTTGGGTTGTGGGCGGCTGCGTGCGGGACTGGCTTATGGGCCGCTCCGCGAAGGACATGGATATCGTGGCCTCCGCCCGTTGCGAAGCTCTGGCGCAGTACTGCCGGCGCAAGTATGGAGCCAGGTTCGAAGCCTTCGGCTCTTTCGGCACCATGCGCTGTTTTTTCCCGGACGGGTCTCGTCTGGACCTGTCCAATGCCAGGGCAGAGGTCTACGCAAAGCCGGCCGCATTGCCGGTCGTGAGTCCTGCTTCCATTCAGCGGGATTTACGGCGCAGGGATTTTACAGTCAACGCCATAGCCGCCTCGATAATGCCAGATGACCTGTGGAATTTGAAGGACCCTTTTCACGGAATCGCGGATATCGAACGCGGGGAGTTGAAGGTCCTGCATGCCAAAAGCTTTGTCGATGACCCGACCAGAATGTACCGGGCCTGCCGTTTTGCCGGGCGGTTCGGGTGGAAGATTCAGCCTGCCGCGCTTGCGCAGATGCGCCGGGCTGTTTTAAAAAAGCTGCCCGCGCTTCTGTCGCGCGCGCGCCTGCGGCAGGAACTCTGGCGAATTCTTGAAGAAAAGGCTCCTGCGCCGGTCTTCCGGCTTTT
>JAAYTX010000066.1 GCA_012523635.1 Elusimicrobiota bacterium | reverse complement strand
GTAACCAAAGTGTAGCAGCGCCGGAACGGCAAGTCCAGGGCCAAAGGGCCTATAAACGCCCAGGCCCGGGCAGGGCTATTTCAGGCAGTTTCCGGCGCCCTTTTTGCCCTTTGCCAGAGAAAGGGCTATGGACGCGCCCAAAACGCCGCACACCACCGCCAGCGTTATGCCGGAGGAAATATGGTGCAGGTCGGACAGAAGCATCTTTACGCCGACAAAACACAATATCAGGGCTATGCCGTACTTCAGGTATTCGAACATTCCCATCATCCCGGCCAGCAGGAAGTAGAGCGAACGCAGGCCCAGTATGGCGAACACGTTGGACGAGTACACTATAAGCGAGTCGCGGCTTATGGCCAGCACGGCTGGAATCGAGTCCACCGCAAAAAGCAGGTCGGAAGCCTCTATCACTATCACGGTGGCGAAAAGCGGCGTGGCATGAAGCATGCCGCGCACACGCACGAAGAAATCCTCGCCCTCGTATTTATCCTCGAACGGCATGAAGCGCTTCAACAGCTTCAGCACCGGGTTGGCCCCCGGGTCCAGCTTTTCCTCTCCGGCGCGGAACATCTTTACGCCGGTGAACAACAGCACCACGCCGAAAACGTACAACAGCCAGCGGAAGCGGTTTATCAGCGCCACTCCGGCGAAAATGAGTATGAGGCGCATTATCACCGCGCCCAGTATGCCCCATTGCAGTATGCGGGGCTGGTTTTCGGCCTTGGTGCCGAAATAGCAGAATATCGCCAGGAACACGAACATGTTGTCCATGGACAACGAATACTCCACCAGATACCCGGCCAGGAACTCCATGGCCTTGCCCTGGCCCAGCAGGTGCCACACCAGCCCTCCAAACAGCAGGGCCACCGAAGCCCATCCGGCGCAAAACAACGCCGATTCCTTCATTGAAACGGCATGCGCGTGCTTGTTCCAGACAAAAAGGTCAAGCCACAGCAGCACTATTACCAGCGCGCTGAAAATAATCCACAGCAGTGTATGAGGTGTCATAGAGGGTTATGCCCAAGGGCCTTGTTTGCTAAGATGATATAAAAATATGACCCATTCAGACCAAAGGCTATCTGCGCTTGGCGTGGTTCACGGCTGCAGCACCACTGAAGACGGCGACATGAAGGACCCGGCGCTGCGCGCCCGCTTGCTCTCTTCCGTCGGCGCGAATCCGGACAGATTGCTTTGCCTAAAACAGACGCACTCCGACATAATCGTGCATGCGGCGGATGAAGCCGCCGCGCTGGGCCTGCGCAACAGCCCGTACCCGGAAGCCGACGCCTGGATACTGTCGGCGTCCGGCTGGGGCGCGGCAATTTTCACTGCGGACTGCGTCCCCGTGCTTATATGGGACGCAAGCGCCTCAATGCTCGGGGCCGCGCACGCTGGCTGGCGCGGCGCGGCTAAGAAACTTCCGGCCAAAACCGCGGCGAGAATGCTTGAACTGGGGGCAAAAGCGCCTTTACGCGCGTGGATAGGCCCCCACATACGCCCCTGCTGTTTTGAGGTGGGCCCGGAACTGCGCGAACATTTCCCGGCGCAGGCGTTCAGCGAACGGCAGGGAAAAATTTATCTGGACCTGGAACTTTCCATAAGGGTTCAGTTACAAGAGGCCGGGCTAGACGATTCGGACATAAGGTCTGCGGGCCTTTGCACTCACTGCGGGGAAAACCTGTTTTCTTACCGCAAAAACCCGCATTGCGGACGGCTCATGACCTATATTTTCAAAAAGTGATATAGTGGTGCCCAAGGGGGTTGGGATATGCCTAGAATTAAAGAACACATAATACTACCGCCGCGTCAGAAACCGTCGGTGGACTTCACATTTGACGGGAAGAAACTGCTGGCAGTGCCCGGGGAGATGATTTCCTCTGCGCTGATAGCCAACGGAATACACGTTTTCTCGCACCATCACAAAGACAACGCCCCGCAGGGGATTTTCTGCGCCAACGGGCAATGCTCGCAATGCACTGTGCTGGCCGACGGCCTGCCTGTGAAAGCCTGCGTAACGGCAGTGACGCCCGGGATGGAAGTGTTCACGCTGCGCGGCAACCCCGCCATTCCGTGCGCGGAGGAGACCCCCGAATTCCGCCCCCCCGAGGAACTGGAGGCGGACGTGCTGGT
Source organism: Elusimicrobiota bacterium (assembly GCA_012523635.1). GTDB lineage: Bacteria > Elusimicrobiota > Elusimicrobia > Elusimicrobiales > Elusimicrobiaceae > JAAYTX01. The sequence goes on along the minus strand of JAAYTX010000066.1, from coordinate 724 downwards.
GATAGGCGGCGGACCCGCTGGGCTGGCGGCTGCGCTTGAACTGGGCGGCAAAGGGGCTTCCGTCATTTTGGTTGACGACAAGCACCGCATGGGCGGCAAACTGGTTTTACAGACGCACAAGTTTTTCGGCTCGGTGGACGACTGCTACGCCGGCACCCGCGGCATAGACATAGCCGCGCGGCTTGAGCAGGAACTGTCGGCCTGCCCCGGAGTGCAGGCCTGGAGCAACAGCAACGCCGTGGCCGTTTTTTCCGACCGCCGCGTCGGCATAACACGCGACGGGGCATACATTCTGGTCAAGCCGCGCGCCCTCCTTGTGGCGGCGGGGGCGCGCGAGAAATCGCTCCCCTTCCCGGGGAATACCCTTCCCGGAATATACGGCGCGGGCGCTTTCCAGACGCTGGTCAACCGCGACCTGGTGGCCCCCTGCCGGAAACTGTTCATTATCGGCGGCGGCAACGTCGGCCTCATCGCGGCCTATCACGCCGCTGCGACCCATAATAGCCCCGGGCATCCACGGATCGTCTGGGCTCACGCCGAAGCTAACCGGCACGACGTACACGGCGCTATCGATGGCGCGGGAGAGCAGCTGCGCCATCCAGCCGACTTCTCCGTAGCCGCTCTGGACGTGGGGGAAGAAGATGATGTCGGCGCCCTTTACGGCGAGCACTCGCGCCGTCTCGGGGAATGAGTTGTCGAGGCACGTCATGATGCCGACGCGGCC
>JAAYTX010000065.1 GCA_012523635.1 Elusimicrobiota bacterium | reverse complement strand
TGGTGAAACTGGTAAGCGGCGTGCCCACTATGTCCACCCCGCGCACCAGTTCATCCGGCCGGCCGTCGGTATAGACGCGGTACACCAACAACGGCACCACCTTGAAAGACTGCGGCATGCCGCGCCCGGTCATCGTAAAGCCGCCGGAAATGTCGTCAAACACAAGGCCGTAGGGCTTGCCCTGTTTTTTGCACTCTTCTATAAGCTGCTGCCGCAGCTTGTCATAGGAAACGGATTTTGAAGCCTCCACCACCAGGTTGCCCTGCCGGGCCACCACCCGCCTTCCTGGCGAACGGCGGCCGTGGCCGTTTGATTCCGGGAAATCCTGCAGCGGCGACCGGCTCATCAGAAACCCCTTGAGAATGCCGTCCTTCACCAGGTCCACGCGGCCGGAGGGCACACCCTCATCGTCAAAGCGGTAGAAGCCGCGCAGGAAACGCCCGTTGCGCTCCGGCATAGACGGGTCGTCGTAAACGCTTATCAGGGGCGCGCTCACCTGCTTTCCAAGCATTTTGGCGAAGGTCTGCCCCTCCCGCTCAAGTTTCTGCCTGTGCCCCTCAACCCTGTGCCCGAAAATCTCGTGGAAAAACACCGCCGCCGCGCGGTTTTTAAGTATCACCGGGCCGCTATATGGCTGCACCAGCGGGGCGTCGCGCAGGGCCTTGAGTTCGGCTATGGACTTGCCGATATCCTCAAGCACCTTGTCCTGCGCCGGCAGGTCCTTGGGGTCAGCCACGTCATAATATTCGCCCCTGTACAGGTTCATGCCGTCGTCCGCGCGCGAGCTGACGCTGTAGCCCAGCCGTACGAAATTCTGCGCCGTCCTGATGTCGGCTCCGTCGCTTGAAAGAAAGGTTTTGACCACGTTGGCCACGGTCAGCTTCACGGAAGATTCGTGTATGAACGGGTATTTCCGGCATTCAGCCGACAGTTCTCGCAGGCGCTGTTCCCACAGACCGCGGTCGAACTCCGGCATCTTCAGGTCTTCATAATAGGTCCGGGGCTTGTAGGGGGAGAAATCCGGGGCCGGGTTTTCCTCTGCCGTGGTGACGGCCTTGTTCATGACCGCCTTCATGTAGTTCTGCTGGGCGTCCTTGTATTCCGCGTCAGTGGCCAGCCACAACTGGGTGCGTATGGCCGCCGCATCGTCGGCCAGAGGCAGCTCGTAACGCTTCCCGCCGTAAAAATCGAAACCGGCGCCGCCGCCCTTGAGCTGGTGCGTGTTGTCCATCTGCATGGAGCCTACTCGCGCGTCCACGTCCAGCAGGCGGTGCCGTTCGCAATCGCGGTCCGAAATATCTCCCAGCGAAGCCGCCAGGCTGTATTCGGCGGTGTCCGTTATCTCGTAGGAAAGGAAATACAGCGGCGCGCTTTCGGCGTTTTTAAGGCTGTCGAAGGAACGCTTCAATTCCTGCCCGGCCACGGCTGACAAGGCATCCTGCTCCCCGGAGGCGGCAAGCGCCCCTGAAACAGGCAGCAACGCAGCCAGGAATATTGCGGTTTTAGTCGCGAGTTTCATATGTCATCTTGCCCCTGCTGTTGTAGGATTTGCGCCCGATGCGCCTGCCTTTCTGATATTCATCCTCGTACATCAGCTTGCCGTTGGAATAATAAGAGCGGAAAACGCCGTCCGGCTCGTCGTCCGAGTAAACGCCTTCCAGTTGCAGCCCGCCGTCTTTGTTGTAAAGCTTGGCCGGGCCGTTCTTCCTGCCGCCGCGAAAAGTTATCTCCTCCAGCAGCGCGCCCTTCTCCGAAAACGTGCGCGAGGGGCCGTTTGGCTGGCCCGCGGAATAGGTCTCTTCGCTCTTGAGCTTACCGGCCGGGAAATAGGTCTTCATCGTGCCGTCGATAGAGCCCTTTTTGCAGGTGTATTCCTCGCGCAGCGTTCCGTTTTCGTAGTAAGCGGCGCAGGGGCCCTCGCAATTGTCCCTGCTGTAGCCGCAGGAGTCCCGCAATGTGCCGCTCTCATAAAAACTTTTGGCCAGGCCCTCGCGCAAGCCGCCCTTGTAGCCTATCTCGCGCTTGAGCCTGCCGTCGTCATAATACTCTTTGTAGACCCCGTCGGGCTGTTTTCCGGTACGCTTCACATGCCTGCCGTCCTGGTCCATCTGGACGCGGGACGCTTCCTTGCCGTCCTTCTCGAACACTATCTCCGCAGCCACCCCGTTTTGATGATAGGAAAGCACACGCCTGACCAGCCCCGTCTGGGCCGCCTGCGCGCCGGAAACAGACAAAGCCAGCGAAAGCATAAGGAATTTCATCACTACCCCCCTGAATGCTGCGATTATGCCCGGCTTAAGCGGGCTCGGCGACGGTATTGCAGCCGTAAAGCTTCCTTACCGTCGGATATATGGCCTTGAAGGCGTTGACCACTTTCGGGTCGAACAGCGTGCCGGAACCGGACACGATATGGTCGTAAGCCTGCTCCACCGGCCAGGCCGGCTTGTAAATCCTGGGCATGCACAGCGCGTCGAACACGTCGGCCACAGCTATTATGCGCGCTTCGTAGGGGATTGAGTCGCCTTTCAGCCCTTTGGGATAGCCGGAGCCGTCGTATTTCTCGTGGTGGCACACGCTTATGCGGTGCGCCAGCTGCAAAAGGGAGCTTTCGGCGTTGGCCAGTATCTTTGCGCCGAAAAGCGTGTGCAGGCGCATCTCCTTCTGCTCCTCGTCATTAAGCCTGCCCGGTTTCAGCAGGACGGCGTCCTTCACCCCGACCTTGCCGATGTCGTGCAGCGGGCTGGCGCACTTTATATCCTCGGCCTCTTCCTTTGAGAAGCCGAGCGCCGTGGCCAGCAGATAGGAGATTATGCTGATGTTTTCCAAATGGCGGGCAGTGTCCTTCTGGTCCCGGTACTCGGCGGTTATGGCCAGCCTGTAAATGGTTTCCAGCTGTGAACGCTTGATTTCCTCGTACAGCTTGGCGTTCTCTATGGCGCCGGCCGCCACGGAGGCCAGCAGCAGAAGCAGGCCCTTATCGTCCTCGTCAAAGGCGTGGCCGCCAGCCTTGTTGAGCACCTGGAACACTCCCAGAATCTCGCCCTTGTTGTTTTTAAGCGGCACGGCCAGCACGGCCCTGGTCTTGTAGCCGGTGACGCGGTCTATATCCGGCGAAAAGCGCTGGTCCGCGTAAGCATCCGGGATATTTACCGATTCCCCGGTGGCGGCTACCAGCCCCGCTATGCTGCGCCCCAACGGCACCCGTATTTCCGTGTGCTTCATTCCCTGCGCCACCTTCGACACCAGCACCCCTGCCTTATGGTCGCAAAGGAAAACCGTGCAACGGTCGCCGTTCAGTATCTGGCTCACCTGCCCGGCCAGCAGTTCCAGCAGCGAATCCAGCCTCCTTTCCTTGGAGACGAAAATCCCGAACTGCACCAGCAATTGGAGGCGCTTCTCAGCGTCCAGCTTTTTCGTTGTCATGATATTTAAGGTCCAGCAGGTCCCTGAGCAAATCGCTGTAATGGGCCACTACCGCCTGAGGATAATAACGCTTCAGGCTGCGTCCGATCTGGGCCACGCACAGAACAGACGAAGTGGCCACCAGGTCGGCCTGAACCGAGGCGGCGTTGGCGGCCTTGCGCCTGCCCAAATCACGCGACAGTTCGGGCTGGAACAGGGCATAGCCGTCCGCCCCGCCGCAGCACATGCCAGACTCCGGCATCTCCGCGAAACGCTTCCCGAAAACGGCGCACAGCATCTTCCTGGGAGCGTCGGCCGCGTCCAGCCTGTGGCAGGCTATGCAGGAATCGTTGAAAGTGACGCGCATAGCTTCGGGAGCGGCCTTGCCCCAGCAATGCTTCTGCGCCGCCGCCACAACCGGCTTTTTCAGGCGCAGCTTGGCCTTGAACTTGTCGGGGGTAATCATATCCCCTATATAGCGCACGTTGGCCGCGAAGGCGCGGGCCCTGTCCCGCAAATCGGCGTCTTCCGCGAATAATTGCGGAGAGTCTTTCAGGAAAGCCGCGCAGGAAGGGCAGTCCGTCACCACGGGGATATCCTGGCGCTGATACGAATAAAGCACCTGTTTCATGGCGCGGCGGGCATCCTGCAGGCGGCCGTGCCTGTAGGCGGCGTAGCCGCAGCAGCCGTTCCAGAGCGGATGCACCGGCCCCACGAAAGCGTGCAGAAGTTCCAGTGTGGAAAGGCCGGTCTCCGGGTAGAAATAATTCACCGAACAGGAACTGAAATAATAACAGGCAGGCGGCATGGAAGCCGATTTGAGTGCCGCCGGGCTCTCCTTGATTTTACTGTCGAGGAATTTCAGCCGCGCGGGCAGGCCGGCCTGGTTGAAGCGGCCCAGCCACTCTTCCCCGGCAAGACGGAAAACGCCCGCGGAACCCAGCAGGCCGTACAGGCCGGACAGCCTGAACAGGTTAAAGAGCTTGACGGGATATTCAATAGACTTCCTGTCGGCGCTGAGGCGCGAAAGCAGAAAGCCCATGACAGGCGACTGCGGACGCCTGCCCAGCGAACGCAGGCCCTCCAGCGCCAGTTCGGGCACCGGGACGCGGGACGGGCAGGCCGACACGCAGGTCCAGCAGTTCAGGCAGGTTTCAAGAGACTCCGCCATGGATGCTCCGTCGCTGGAGAGTTTCAGGCGCTGTTCCATCGCCATTCTGATAAGCTGTGTCCTGCCGCGCGGGGACTTGGCCTCGTCCCCGGTGAGAACGGCCGTAGGGCATTTATCAAAGCAAAGCATGCAGCGGTTGCAGGAGCTGGCGCAGTCGTATACGCCACGCTCCCCCGCAGACGTGCTCAGGCGGCCCACATGGGAAGCGGACTCGCTTTCCCTGTAAAGCTCCACCCAGGGGGTGAAATGGTCGCGTTCGCCGGACATCAGGCCCCCTCCTGCGAAAGGCCGGGATTGAGCAGACCCAGCGGGTCGAAAACTTTCTTGAACTTAAGCTCCGGCCCGGAGGACGGGGCCCGGAACTCCGGCTTCTCCTGCTCCCGGGCAGGCGACGCAACCGGGCAATAAAGCGCGAATGTGGCGCTCAGCAGCACGCCGTAGCTTCCCCAGGAGCCCAGAAACAGCCTGCCCGCGCCGGAACCGCTTCCCGGCTCAAGGGACAACGCGCCGAACTGCGCCGTAGAACCGTCGGCCAGCGCAACGGACAGAGAAACCAGCAGCCCTTCCGGCGGCAGCCACTGGCCAGTTGCAAGCAGGCCGCCTAAGGTGCCTTTGCGCGAATGAAACGGCGCTTTGAGCCCCAGCCGGGAGAATTCCTCCGCCAATGCGGAAAGCTTCATCCCGGCGCCTACGGTGATATAGCCTCCGTCGAGGTCTGTTTCCAGTACGGCATCAAGGCCCAGCGTAGACAGCTTCTCCCCCGCTTGGCGGCCGTGCAGCCTGCTGCCGCTGCCGCATATAAAACTGGCTGTTGAATTCTGCACGCGGCACTGGAGCTCGGACACCAGGTCCAGCACCGGGCGCGGCAACGCCTGCTGGCCTTTCTTGTGGCTTCTGGCCGTGGAGACGGGCAGTATTTTTTCGGGGTTGCACAAATCCGCCGGGTCCGACGCTTCCTTTATGGCGCGCAGCAGCCCCAGTTCCGAATCGGAATACTGGAGCGGGAGGGCCATGCGCTTCTCCACCCCGGCGCCGAAACGCCCGGCGACGGCCCC
>JAAYTX010000064.1 GCA_012523635.1 Elusimicrobiota bacterium | reverse complement strand
ATTGGGCATTGGAAGGACGGTATTTGAAATCAAACACCTGGGCTTACATGCTAAACATCCTCAAAGCCGAGTTCGGAAACAGAAAAATCGGCTCCATCGCTGTAAGCGACTTACAGGCCTACTACAATAAGAAACGAGACGAGACTAGCAACACCACTGCAAACAGATATCTGGGCTTTCTGTCTGCAATTTTCAACCGTGCTAAGGCTTGGGGTGATTTTTACGGTGAAAACCCCTGTTCCAGAGTACAGAAAGGCAGGGAAGGCAATCACCGTCTACGGTTTCTTTCTCTTGAAGAAATGGAGCGCTTATTATCTGTCGCCCATTCACGGCTTTACCCTGTAGTGGTCTGCGCCATGCTAACAGGCATGCGGCGGGGTGAAATTTTAGGATTATGCTGGGAAAATATCAGTCTCAGCCAAGACACGCTTTATATTCTTGAAAGTAAATCAGGGAAACCAAGAGAATTGCCTATTCCAGGAAAACTACGCGAGGTTCTGCTTAGCATAGGCCCAAAAGAAACCGGGCCTGTGTTCCATCTGCCAGTAATTATGCTACGCCGACTCTTTGCCAAAGCGCTTACGGACGCTGGCATCTTTGATTTTCGCTTTCATGACCTCAGGCACACGTTTGCCAGCCATTTCCTAATGCGCACAAATGACTTACCAGCGCTTCAAAAACTCCTGGGGCACTCCACACCTACAATGACACAAAGATATGCCCATTTAAGCCGTGGCCATATGGCATCCAACATGGCCGCTTTTGAGGCTGTGATTCCAGTCAAAACCCCAAAAACGATGCTGGATGGGCACCACAGTGGGCACCACTTGAATCCACCGCAAGCGCGGCTGGAAGAAAACACTCTGAAATCTATTGTAGAATTGAAGAATTGCGGGGCATAGCTCAATTGGCAGAGCGCCTGGTTTGGGACCAGGAGGTTCCCGGTTCGACCCCGGGTGCCCCGAAACGCATACAAAGATGAAAAAAAGTCCGCAAGCATACTGCCACGGCAGCGAAAACCACTTCCACAAATACCACGCGCTGGGCAACGATTACATAGTGATAAATCCGGCGAACTGGCGCGCGGAACTCAGGGCAAAACTCATTCAAACCCTCTGCGACCGCAACACCGGCATCGGCGCCGACGGCATACTGCTGGGCCCCTGCGGCAAGGGCAAAAACCCTTTTGTCCGGGTGTTCAACTCGGACGGTTCCGAGGCGGCGCGGTCCGGCAACGGCCTGCGCATCTTCGCGGCCTTCCTGCGCGACACCGGCCTGCAGGCAGGCGGCAAATTCACCGTGGAAAGCGGTTCCGGGGCCACCCCGGTGGAACTGCTGGAGGGCGGCCTTGTGCAGGCCGACATGGGCATCCCGAATTTCCGCAGCAGCGCGGTTCCCATGCGCGGCCCCGACAGGGAAGTGGTGTCTGAAATGCTCATAGTGGACGGGCGGGCCTTCAGCATCACCTGCGTCAGCATGGGCATTCCGGCCTGCGTCGCGCTTTGCGGCGCAATCTCGCCGGAACTGGCGCGCCAGTACGGCCCGCGCATAGAACGTCATTCCCTTTTTCCGGAAAAAGCCAACGTGCAGTTCGCGAGGATAACCGGACCCGATTCCCTCGAAATAGAAATCTGGGAGCGCGGCTCCGGCTATACGCTGGCTTCCGGCACAAGCGCCTGCGCGGCGGCCGCCTGCGCGTGGAAAACAGGGCTTCTTGAAAAACCGCGCATACGGGTGCACATGCCCGGCGGCGAGGTTGCCGTGCTGCGCGAAGCCTCGGGCCGCCTGTCGCTTTGCGGCCCCGTAACGCCGGTTTTTTGCGGCGAACTCACTTTCAAACCATAAGGCAATGACGTGTTCGGGAAAAGAAATTTAATGCAAGCGTCGCTTTTTTCGCTGTTCAATATGGGCCTGCTCCTTCCGGCCCCGGGACATTGCCGCAGCGTCTACCCCTCCTTCACAGTACTGCATTCCTCGCCGTTCGACTTCGCCGGGGCCAAGCTGGTGAACGCCGTTCCCGCCCCGCCGGAAGCGGGCCTGTTCACGATAGACCAGCCGGGAAAAAGCACGAACTCGCGCATGACGCTGGAATCGGCGCCGCAACTGTCGCTCTTCCCTTTCAATTCGCTGCTGCTGTCCGCCGCCGCGGACCTCCCAAAGGGCAGTTCCATAAGCACCGAGGTGAAAGTGCTGACCGGGGACCCGAACGCCCACCCGCAGAACCTGCGCTGGAGCAAATGGTACCGCCTGGGCACTTTCAGCACGCGCGGGGACTCCGCCAGCGGCGACAAGCAGTCAGACGACGACGCCGAACTCCAGGTGGACGAACTGGTCCTTAAACGCCCCGGCAACGGCTACAAATACCGCATCACCCTTGAAACGGATTCCCGCCCCATGCCCGCCCTGCGGCTGGTGGCCGTGACTTACACCGACAAAAACGCCGCCTACGACGATAAGGCCGCTCTCGGCCCCGCAAGCCGCAAGTTCGAGCCGGTGCTGGCCTCAAACGAGGTGCCCGGCCTCTCCCAGATGACGCAGCAGCAGCGCTACGCGCGCGACATCTGCAGCCCGGCCGCCGTAACAATGCTTCTGGGTTCGTGGGGGCGCCAGTGCAGCATGATTGACGTGGCGCAGGGCGTGTACGAGTCCGGCGCCGGCATTTACGGCAACTGGACCTTCAACACCGCCTTCGCCGGCGCGCTGGACCTCAACGCCTTCGTCTCCCGCTTCAACACTGTGGGGGACGCCGAGTACGAACTGGCGCACGGCCGCCCGTTCGCCGCCAGCGTAACCTATGGTCCCGGCGAACTGAAGAACTCGCCGATAAAAAAGACGCGCGGGCATCTGGTCGTGGTCAAAGGGCTGGATGAAAAAGGCAATTTCCTGGTGAACGACCCAGCGGCCCCATCGGACACCAAGGTGCCGCGCGTATACTCGCGCTCCGAATTTGCGGCGGCCTGGCTCAAAAACAAATACGGCCTCGCCTACCGCATGCTGCCGAAGTTTCCCAAATACATGAAGGTGGCCATTCCAGCGGCAGATCTGCTGGCCGCCCCGGCCGCCGCAGGCAAACCCGACAGGCTGGAAACGCAGCTGCTGCTTGGCGAAACGGTGCGCGTGGATTCCATAAAAGACGGGTGGGCCAAAGCCGGTTCCCTGGAACAGGGATATTATCTGCCCGCCCGGAAGCCAGGCTGGAGCGGGTACCCCGGCTGGATGTCGATGTTTTCGCTGGCCCAGGACGACGACTACGGCTACGACTATTGCGTTAAAACGGCCAGCGCCGCCGCTCTTGTCGGGTCGGACGCGTCTTTTGTGCAGCAGCCGTTTTACATGGGCACGCGCCTGCTGGGCCTTGGCAAAACCGCCGATGGAAGGATAAAAGCGCTTATACCCGGCGGACGCGCGGCCTACATAAGCGAGAAAGACCTGCTGCACCACCAGGACGCCCCCTCCGGCGACAAGCTGCGCGACGCGCTCATAGACACTGCAACCCTGCTGCTGGGCGCGCCTTACAGGTGGGGCGGGCGCACCGTCGCCGGGCTGGACTGCTCCGGACTCATCAACATCATATACCGCGTGCACGGGATGGATGTGCCGCGCAACGCCTCGGACCAGTATCTGGCCGCAAAATCAATCAGCGGCAAGAAACTCCACAAAGGGGACTTAGTGTTCCTGGCCGACCAGGAGAAAAAAGACAAAATCACGCACGTGATGCTTTACGCCGGGGACGGGCAGCTTGTCGAGGCCGCGATGGAACCCGGCAAGACAAGACGGATTTCCTGCCTGGAACGCCTGGGCAAAGAGCCCGGAGACATAGCAAACGGGGAGCTCATAAATGGCAACAAGGTATACTTCGCTTCTTTTCTCACTGATTAACGTTTTTGCTCCGTTATCGGCGGCTCAGGCCGCCACAGCGCCCGACACCGCGGTATACGCGATGACAGGCGAGCCGGCCAGCCTGGACCCGGTCTATCCCTACGACGCCTCCAGCCAGGGCATAATTTTCAACGTCTACGACACCCTGCTGCGCTTCAAAGGCTCTTCCATGACGGAACTGGAGCCCTCGCTTTCCACAAAAGTCCCCTCGGCGCAGAACGGCCTGGTTTCCGCCGACGGGCTGACTTACCGCTTCCCGATACGCAAGAATGTGAAGTTTCAGGACGGCTCCACTCTTGAGCCGGAAGACGTGCGCTATTCCCTCCTGCGTTTCATGCTTACCGACCCGCCCGGCGGCCCCGCCGCTCTTCTGCTCGAACCGGTGTTCGGGCTTGGTTCGACGCGGGGGCCAGGCGGCGCCATAACCCTCGCGGACGCGGACATAGAAAAAGCCGTGCGCGTGGATGGCGATAGCGTGGTGGTGAAGCTCAAGCGTCCTTTCGCGCCCTTTCTTTCGATAGTGGCACGCTGGTCTTACGTGGAAAACCGCAAATGGTGCGCCGCAAACGGGGAGTGGGACGGAAACCTGGCGAACTGGCGAAAATACAACGCAAGGCCGCAGGAAAAATCCGGACTGTTCGAGCGGATGAACGGCACGGGGCCGTTCATGCTGGAACGCTGGGACCGCTCGCGCAAAGCCGTGCACCTGGCCGCTTTCCCAGGCTACTGGGGCGCAAAACCACGCATAACAAAAGCCGTGGCGGCCACGGTGTCGGAATTCGCCACCCGCAGGCTGATGCTTGAGGCCGGCGACGCCGACATAGCGGACGTTCCGCACACCTTCGCCTCGCAGATACGCGGCCTGCGCGGCGTGCGGCTGGACGACAACCTGCCCCGCATAAAAACCGACCCGGTGTTTTTCATGACATTCGACATAAACAGCGTCGGCAACCCGGACATAGGTTCAGGCCAGCTTGACGGGCGCGGAATCCCGCCAAATTTCTTTTCAGACCCGGATGTCCGCAAGGGCTTCAGCTACGCCTTCAATTACGAGGCGTTCCTGAACCAGACCCAGGCCGGAAAAGGCCTTTTGGCCGAGGGGCCGGTGCCGCCCGGAGTGCCGGGTTATGCAAAGCCTAAAAACCGCTACACACACGACCCGGCCAAGGCGCGCGGGCACTTCATGAAAGCTTTCGGCGGCAAAGTCTGGCGGGACGGCTTTGCCTTCACGCTTTCCTACAACACCGGCAGCGAAGGACGGCAGGCTTCCTGCGAAATAATGAAGCGCGAGGTGGAGGCCCTGAACCCGAAATTCCACATACGCCTGCGCGGCATAGACTGGCCGGTGTTCCTGGAAAAAGCGCAGAACAGGAAGATGCCCATGTTCTCGCGCGGCTGGATTGCCGACTACCCGGACGCCCATAACTTCGTCTTCCCCTTCTATCACAGCCAGGGGCGCTACGCCTCTTCGCAGGGCTACAAAAACCCGGACATGGACCGCCTGATAGAGCAGGCAGTCGCCGCGCCGGCCGCAAAACGCGCCGCGCTGTACGACCGGATACAACAGCTTGGTTATGAAGACGCGCCGCAGGTGTTCACGGTGCATCCGCCCGGCATCTACGCTTATTCGGAAAAACTTAAAGGCTTCACCGACAACCCGGTGAACATGGGGATAAACTTCCTGCCGCTTTACAAAGCGCCCTGAGAACCGGGCAGGCGGTACACTTTAAGGCCGCCTTCAGAGTAAAGCAGGCTGAACGGCAGCGGTTCCTGCCCTTCGTCTATCACATATCCGGCGCCGTATTTTTTGCCCAGCCTGACAAAAGACTGCGCCCTCAAAGACTGGTCAAAACGCATGTTTTCCGGCACATCGCCGCCGGTAAGCGCGTAAAGTTCGCCTATCCTGTAAACCCATTCCTTCTCAAAACCAGGCGCCCAGTGCATGGCCGCGCCGTCCAGCCACTCGATTACCGTGGAGCGGCGGGAAAACGAACGGAACCCCTGCAGGCGCATCGGGGTGAAAAACATGGCGTCCACGGGCGTGTTGTCCCGCGCCCAAAGCTGTACGGAACACCAGTCGCGTTCCCTCTGCGGCAAAAATT
>JAAYTX010000063.1 GCA_012523635.1 Elusimicrobiota bacterium | reverse complement strand
GCAGCCTCCTGGCCGCCTGCGCAGCGCACCAGCACCGTGCCCTTCACAAGCGACATCGCCGCCGGGGTTTTGGAAGCGCCGTCCAGCATCAGGGTGGAGGAAGACTCCAGGCGCAGCGCGCATTTGCCGGGCGCCGAGAAAATCACGTAGGACTTGTCGCCGGTCTTGAGTATGTCCCTGTCGCCGAGTTTGGGCAGGTTTTTTCGCTCAAGCGTCTTCCAGGAAGCCGCTCCGTCGGCCTGATAATCAACCTTGCCGGAGATTTCCGAAACGGAGTAGCCAAGATACTGCGCCGGAGCCGGTTTCGGCGCGGGTTTGGGGGCGGGGGCCGGTTCCTGCTCGGCCGCAGCCTCGTCTTCCTCGTAGTAGTCCTGGTCCGGCTCCTCCTGAGCGCAAACTGGCAGAAGCGGCACGGCCAGCAAAAGCGCCAGCAGCGCAAGCAAACGTCCGGTCTTCATTACGCACCCCCGACTGCGATTTTGCAGAAGCGTCGGCTGCCAACCTGCAGCACGGCCCCGTCCTTGAACTGGGGCACGCAGTCTTCGGCCACCTTCTGGCCGTCTATGCGCACCGCGTTCTGCTTGATAAGGCGGCGCGACTCGTTCATCCCCGGAGCGAGGCCCGCCGCCACAAGTATCTGCGAAAGACGCTGCCCCGCCGCCGGAGAAAACACCGGCATGTCCTCGGGGCATTCCCTCTTTGAGAAAACCTTTTCAAAGCCCTCGCGCGCGGCCTGCGCCTGACCGGCGCTGTGCAGGCGGGCCACCACCATGGCGGCAAGCCGCTTCTTGGCTTCCATCGGGTGCAGCTTCTTCGCCGCCTCGATTTCTGCCGGCGCGTGCTCGCCAAGGCCCAGCAGTTCCGGCCCCAGCACCGCGTAGTATTCCCACATCAGCGCGTCCGGGATGGACATCAGCTTGCCGAACATCTGGCCCGGCTCGTCGAAAAGGGCCACATAGTTGCCGTAGGACTTGGACATCTTGCGCGAGCCGTCGGTGCCGGTGAGCAGCGGCATGGTCATCACTATCTGCGGCTCCTGCCCGTCGTCGCGCTGGAAGTCCCGGCCCACCAGCAGGTTAAAAAGCTGGTCCCGTCCGCCGAGCTCCACGTCGGCCTTCAGCGCCACCGAGTCGTAGCCCTGGAAAATCGGGTAGAGCATCTCCAGCATCGTGATCGGCGTGCCCTCTTTCATTCGGTTGCTGAAATCCTCGCGCTCAAGCAGGCGCGCCACCGTGATGCGGGGAAGCACGGAAAGCAGCCCGTCGTCCTGCGCGCCCGCGGTGGTGAACTTGGAAAGCCATTCGCTGTTGTAGCGGATTTCGGTTTTGCTTTCGTCAAGGATCTTGAAAGCCTGCTGTTTGTAGGTTTCGGCGTTGGCGCGTATCTTGTCGCGGGTGAGCAGGGGGCGGGTGGAGTCGCGGCCCGACGGGTCGCCTATGCGGGCGGTGAAGTCGCCTATCACCAGGACGCCGGTATGGCCCAGGTCCTGAAAGGCCCGCATCTTGGCCAGCGCTACGGCGTGGCCCAGGTGCAGGTCGGTGCTGGTGGGGTCGGCCCCCAGCTTGATGCGCAGTTTCTTGCCGGAATCCAGCTTTTTCTGGAGTTCCTGGGAACTGACCAGTTCTACGCAGGAAAGCGAGAGTTTCTCTAATGTATTCATTACTCTGATTTTATACTTTTTTTACGCGGCCGAAAAAGCGTTTTTAAGGCAGGAAAACTAATCCAGCGACACGGTTTCGGAAACGGCGTTGTGCCCGCGCCGCAGGTAAAGCCTGCGCCCTGAGAGGTCATAAAGCGCCTGCCAGCGGGTGAAACCCTCGGAAAACAGCGAATCCAGGCCCTTGATGCCGAAGTCCAGCGGGGAGAAAGAAGAGTCGTAAACCGTAAATGTGGCGGCCCGCACGAAACGCTGGAAAGTGCCGAACCCCTGCGGCACTGGCTTTGCCCCGCCGAAGCCCGCGTATTCTTTCAATCGTTCCGCCGCTGACGAATAGGACACGTTGGTCAGCGCCGGGACGGGCATGGGCGCGGTTTTGAGGCCGTTGCCGGACAATTCCAGCGAAATGCAGGAAGAGGCATCGCAGCACATATAGTGCAGGGGTGCGAACTTCTGGGTTATCCTGAAACCGGACGCGCTGCGGGCGACGTCCTCAACGGTAGCCGAAGTATCCAGCTGATACTGTATGAACTCAAGCTCATTAAGGGCGGTTTTATCGCCCTCCTGCTGTTGAAGCGAAGAACCCAGCACGGGCGCCTCACATACCAGCCCCGCCTCGTTTATGCCGCAGCCGGGCAAGTCCGCCGTCGCGCCGCGCAGGCGTATGGTGGCGCTGGCGTATTTGGAAGTCCAGGCAGCGCCGCTCTCCGCTATCCTGGGCTGCCCCGCCGCTTCCTTTACCACGAAACTTTCCACCGGCGTTTCAAAATCGAAACTTTTCGCCATATAGGCGTTGCCGCCGGCGCGATAGTAGAACACCGAGCAGGAGAACGCGCTTTCCGCTGAAAAAAGCAGGAGCGGAAGCAAAGCGAAACGGGGGAGGAGCATGGTTTTATTCTAACAGTTGGGAAAGGTCAACGGAAATCTTGCGGGCCGAAATAGAGTTTCAGCTCGGTTCCGCGCGGAGCCTTGAAGCCGCCGCAATACCAGCCCGACAGCGCGTCCCGAGCCTTTTCGCCGTTTAGCATGCACACGGCCTGCGTGCGGCTTTTGGCGCGCTTCTGGATGGCGCAGGGGGCGGGGCCGAGAATTTCAAAATCCTGCCCGTCCGCAAGGCCGGCGGCGGAAAGGGCTTCGCAGGCCTTTTCCATGAACTCGCACAGGGTTTTGGAGGCGGCCTCCGGCGTGCGCGCCTGCGCCACGGCGCGCGCTATGAACGAAAACGGCGGGCGGCGGAACTGCCTGCGCGCGTCCATCTCACGCATGGCGTAGGTGAAATAGTCCCCGGCGGCGGCGTAGCGCAGTTCCTCGGCATCGGGACGCGAGGTCTGGGCTATCACAAGGCCGCGGCGCGGCGCGCCGCACAACCTGCCCGCAGCCTGCACCAGGAAAGCCGAGGTTTTTTCGGCGGAGCGGAAATCAAAGGGGGTGGCTTCGGTGTCGGCGTCCAGCACGCCGGCCAGAGAAAGTTTGGGGAAGCGGTAGCTGTGCGCTATCAGTTTCGTGCCCACCACTATGCCGCTGTCGCCGGAGCGCAGGGCGGCAAGGGCCTTTCGCCCCTCGCCTTTGGCCGTCTTAAGGCTGTCGAAATCAAAGCGCAGCACTGGTACGCCGGGGAAAAGCCGTTTAAGCTCCAGCACGGCCCTGTCGGTTCCGCATTGAAGCGGCTTGAACACGCGGTCCTGGCAGGCCGGGCACATGAAAGGCTCGGGCTGTTTCGCGCCGCAGCGCGGGCAGGAGAACTTGTCCTCGTCGCAAACGCGGGCCAGGAAAGAGCCGCAGCGCGCGCACACAGCCGTCCTGCCGCAGGCAAGGCAGTTCCACACCCCGGCGCGTCCGCGCCGGTTTATTATCACAAGCGCCTGCCCGCCGCAAACCAGCGCGGAGGCCAGCTCTTTTTGCAGTTCGTCGGAAATTATCTTGGAGGCCTCGCCCTTTTTGCCGGTTATGCGGAACTCCGGGTAGGGGGAGGCTCCCGGCACTTTTTCCTTGAGGCGCAGCATTTTCATTCCGCCGTCCACGGCTTCGCGGAGCGTGTCCAGGCTCGGGGTGGCGCTGCCCAGCACCAGCACGGCCTTGTGCCGCCGGGCGCGCCAGGCCAGCACGTCGCGCGCGTGATAATAGGGTTTTGTCTCCTCCTGCATGTGGCCTTCATCCTGCTCCTCGTCAAGCGCGGCAAAGCCCAGGTCCCGGAACGGGAGCAGGCAGGCCGAACGCGTGCCCACCACAACGCTTTTGGCGCCCGCCGCCACCTCAAGCCACAGCTTGCGGCGCGTGGCCGGGGTAAGGCGCGAATGCCAGAAGCCTATCTGGCCGCCGCCCAGCCTGCCGGAAAAAAGCTCCAGGCAATATTCGGCGGCGGAAATGTCGGGCACCACCACAAGCGCCTGCCGCCCCAGCGCCAGCGCCTCAAGCGCCAGCCGCAGGTAAATCTCGCTTTTGCCGGTCATCGCGTCGCCGAACAGGAGGCAGCGCAGATACTCTCTCGCGCGCACCGCCGGGCCCAGTTCGTCAAGAACGCGGCGCTGTTCCGACGTGGGTTCCGGGTTTTCCGCGGAAGGGGGGCTGGGGCGCTCCAGCACCACCGGCTCCTCCTTCACCCAGCGCGGGAGCAGGGCCTCCATGCACTCGCCGGGCGGGTTGGCCCAGCGAGAGGAAAGGTATTCGGCCAGCGGCAGGAATTCGGGGCCGAAAAGCGGGCGCGAATCGGCGCAGGCGATTACCGATTTCAAGCGTACGCCGGGCGGCAGTTTCTCCTGCCCGCCCTCGCCAGCGATAAAGCCAAGCGCGCTGCCGCGAAAACCCAGCGGGACGCGCACGCGCATCCCATCGGCGGCGCAGGCCTGCAGTTGGGGGGGTACTTCGTAATCGAAGGTTTTGAAAAGGGGTACCGGAAGGGCCACCTTGCGAATCATAAGCGCCCGCGAAGCGGCTACTGCTTGTTTTCCGCCGAAGGCTTGAGGCCCAACTCGGCCATCAGAAGCTTCATGTCGGCCCAGGCGTCTTTTTTCCAGTTGGGGTTGCGCAGCAGTGCCGCCGGGTGGTAGGTGGCAAGCAGCCTGACGCCGCTGTAGTCGGCGAACATGCTGGAGGGCATTTCATGGAAGCGCCCGCGCAGGGCCGACAGCGACGACGAGGAATTGAGCAGCACGCGCGCCGCAGTGGCGCCCAGCGCCACTATGAAGCGGGGCTTTATTATGTCCACCTGCTGGTCCAGGTACGGGCGGCAGGCGTTGTACTCCTGCGGCAGGGGCGGCCTGTCGTTGGAATGCAGATCGGGCCGCGAGGGGTCTATCATCGGGTGGCACTTAACAATGTTGGCTATGTACACCTGCTCGCGCGACAGCGACATCGCCAGCAGTATCTTGTCCAACAGCTGGCCGGCGCGGCCCACGAAAGGCTCGCCCTGGCGGTCTTCCTGGTAGCCGGGGCCTTCGCCCACGAACATCACCGGGGAATCCGGGTTGCCCACGCCGAAAACGGGTTTTATCCTGCTAAGGCCCAGCTGGCATTTGCGGCAGTCCTGCACCTGGGCGCAAAGGGCCTGCAACTGCCCGGCCCTGGAGCCGCGCGCGGCGCGCGGGGCCGGGCGCTCTGCTTTCGCCGGCGCGGGCTGCGCCGCTTCCTGCTGATTTTTTTTCATTGCCGGAGCCTGCTGGGAACGCTGCGGCGCCGAGGCCGCCGGGGGGTTGGGGCCGCCGTCGGGAGAAGGGGCGGCCTGCACGCAGGCCAGCAGGTCCTCGTCCGCATTACGCAGATAGGACTTGAATTCGGCTGCCAGCGCGTTAAGTTCCCTTTTCATTGCGGGGCCGGTGCGGCCCGCGTTAAAGCGATTCGCCCGAAAGCTTCAGCTCAAGGCGGGGAGCGGCGGCCTTCTGCTCAAGCCGCTTCTCTTCCTGCGCCTGCTTCTCTTCCATGAGCTTTCTTTCGGACATGTAGGTTTCCACCAGCTGCTCGCGGGTGATTTTTCCGGCGAGATATTCGGCCAGGGAGGCCTTGATGACCTTGTCGCGGGGCTGGAAGCGGAACTCCTCGTTCTTGCCCTTCTGCGCGGCCAGTATGGAGGCCATCACTATAAGCTCGTACTTGTCGCCTGAATAGTCCATCATGGCCTTTTCCAGGTTGAAAGCCGGTGCCGCCGTCTGCTCTTCTTTCTTTGCGCTCATGGGTTTCAGAACCTCCTTAAATTCACTCCGCCGCGGGAGACCCTCAGCCTCTCCGCCTCTATTATAGCAGCTATCTGCCCGGCAGCCTTGTCCAGTTTGTCGTTGACCACCGCGTAATCGTAATGCACGGCCTGCGCCATTTCCGTCTTGGCCGTCTCCAGCCGCAGGCTGACGTTATCGGTGCCGCCGATGCGTTTTGCCAGGCGCTGGCGCAGCACCTTGAGGCTGGGCGGCACCAGGAAAATAAGCACCGCCTCCGGGAACGCCTTGCGTATTGACTGCCCGCCCTGCACGTCTATGACCAGCAGGGGGTACTTGCCCAGGCGCATCTCGCGGCGAAGGCCGCTTTTGGGCACGCCGTAGTAGTGCGTGTGCACGCGCGCCCATTCGGCGAAAGCGCCGCGCCTGATGCCGGACAGGAACTGCTTTTCCGACAGGAAATGGTAGTCCCGCCCGTTTTTCTCGACTCCGCGAGGCTGGCGCGTGGTGCACGTCACCACGCGCGACAGCCTGCTGTCGGCTTCCATAGCCATCCCCGCCAGCGTGGTTTTGCCGCCGCCGGACGGGGAGGATATGACTATGGGAAAGCCTGAGACCATTTTCAGCCTTGCCTTACTTCTTGAGCTTGCCGTACTTCAGCACGGCCTGGGCCGCCGCAAGGCGCGCTATCGGCACGCGGAACGGCGAGCAGGACACGTAGCTGAAGTTCGTCCTGTAGCAGAACTCCACGCTGGCCGGGTCGCCGCCGTGCTCTCCGCAGATGCCGACCTTGAGGTCCGGGCGGGTGCTGCGTCCGCGCTTTACGCCCATCTGTATCAGCTCGCCTACGGCTTCCTGGTCCAGCGTCTGGAACGGGTCGGACGGCAGGATGCTCTTCTTCAGGTAGTCGCCGATGTAACCGCCCATGTCGTCGCGGGAGAAGCCGAAGCTCATCTGGGTCAGGTCGTTGGTGCCGAAGGAGAAGAACTGCGCCACCTCGGCTATTTTGTTGGCGACCACGCAGGCGCGCGGTATCTCTATCATCGTGCCTATCATGTGCGGGATGCTCTTCATGCCGGTGGAGGCCAGGACTTCCTTGTACACGCGCTCGATGATGGCCTTCTGGTCCAGGATTTCGCGCTCTGAGCACACCACGGGTATCATGATTTCGGGGAAGGTCTTCACCTTCTCCTTGAGCAGCTCGGCCGCGGCCTCGAATATGGCGCGGGCCTGCACTTCGGTGATTTCGGGATAGGTCACGCCAAGGCGCACGCCGCGGTGGCCCATCATGGGGTTGTTCTCGCGCAGGGACGAGGCGCGCTTCTCCAGGTCCTCGAACGAGATTCCCAGGCTGGTGGCCAGCTCCTGCAGCTTCTCGTGCTGGTGAGGCACGAACTCGTGCAGCGGCGGGTCTATGAGGCGGACGGTG
>JAAYTX010000062.1 GCA_012523635.1 Elusimicrobiota bacterium | reverse complement strand
CCTGATTATGCTGATGAGTCGCTACTATGCGTGGGATTCCCAGGCCTGTTCAGCATGCAGGAAAGAGCTGCTATCGGTGCTGAGTTCCGGGAAACTGTCTGAAGAACTGGGGCCGGACCCTCGTACTGTGGCTGTTTACCCGTCTTATGCCACCCAAGTGCTTTTCTGGACTCCGCACCGCGTTATTTTCGCCAACTATCATAATATAAGCGAAAGTTCCGCCCGCGATTTTTTTGGGTTCTGGCACGCCGCCACCCCCCAGGAGGCCCGGCCTTATGCGCGCCGCAGACAGATGGCTTCTGTTCTGGAGTGCGCGCCGTGCGAGGAAGCTCCGGCTTCTTCTTTCATTAATAATTTGGACAAAGCCGGACTGCCGGGCTGGGTGCGTCCCGTGAAGGATAACCCTGGCAGGGGGAAAGGGCTGGTGTGGTACGGGCTGGCGCCCTGAATCAGCGCTTGTGCGGCTTGGGGGTTTTAAGGTACTGGGCCAGATATTGCCCGTAGGCTGCGCGTTCGGCGGGGGGCAGTTCGGCGTAGCCTAATATTGCGCCGCGGCAGTTATCATGCCCGCAAAGGCATTTAATGTCGGCCAGGACTTTGGTGCGGTATTCGAATGAACAATAATCAATCGTCAATTCCTCTCCGGCCGCGATATCGCGTATGGCGTAGAACAACGGCTGTTCCCCCGGCTTGGCTTTCAGCCCGACGTTAGGCCGGCAGGAATGGTTCAGATAAGCCGAGAGGCCATGCGGCTCGTAATGCTTGTCCCAGTCCACCTGGTAGGAAAGGCGCGTCTGCACAGAGGTGATGTCGCCGGTTTCGGTAAAGGCCAGTTCGCCTTTCCTGATTGGTACGCAGGCTATGACTGTCTTTCCGAAGTGGGACTGTCCCATGCGGCATTTGCGCGGCGCCGATTTTTTCATATTTATCTATTTTATTATCTCTTGGCTTGCTTCCGCAATCCGCCGGGCTCAATCCCGGCTTTGCGCCGCGTCTTCAGCTCCGGCGGCAATTGCTATAATATGGCACGCTTAATTTAAACAGAGGATATGACAATGTTCCAGCGTATTTATGCCCTGATTTTAATCGCAGCGTTTGCCCCGTCCGTTTTTGCGGCGGCGCCGCAGCCGCGGCCCGGCGGCGCGGCGGATATCAATTCCTGCGACGAATCAGTCATCACTTCCGATTCCAGGGCTTCCAGGGGCTGGGCTTCTGAAGGTTCCGGGCCGTGGACTGTTTTCAACATGCAGCCGGGTTTTGCCGTGTGCCTTTACGGCGACAGGTATTTGGTGTTTAAAGACGAGGTTAAGGCCCTGCAGTCCGTTGCGGTAAGTTCCGGCACTCTTGAGGTCAGGACTTCCAGCCTGTCCGGCATGAAGACCTCTTCGTTTTTCAGCGAAGGCGAATTGAATTCCGGACTGTCGCCCTATCAGGGCAGAAGCGCCG
Source organism: Elusimicrobiota bacterium (assembly GCA_012523635.1). Classification (GTDB taxonomy): domain Bacteria; phylum Elusimicrobiota; class Elusimicrobia; order Elusimicrobiales; family Elusimicrobiaceae; genus JAAYTX01. The sequence continues at coordinate 961 of JAAYTX010000062.1, read as the reverse complement.
TTTTTCTCAGGCAGGCAGAGCTTACTTTTTATCCGGACGGCAAAACCCCGGCCAGGGCCTTCGTGTCGCTCAAAAAAGGTTCCGGCGCTGATTTTGATAAGTGGTATGCGCACGTTTCCGGAGACAACTGGCTCTGGAGCAACGCCAGAGTGCAGAAGTCGCTTAAAAGCTGGCTTTCGCAGAAGCTGTCCTCCGCCGGACGCGGGGGGCTGGACGGCTGCGCGCCCGGCGTAAGGCTGTTGCTGGATGCGCCCCGCGCGCATCTTGTGAAGTACCTGGAAGTTTCCGCCCTGCATCAGGGAAAGGAATCCGCGCTTAAAATCCTCCAGATTCCTGTGGCCGAATTCGTTTGCGAGGATGCCGACGGCCCGCGCGTGAAGGCTTTGCTGCGCGAGTTTGAACTGCTTAAGGCCTTCAAATAAATGTCCGTTTCAGAGCCTCTGAAAAAACGCGCTTCCGCTATTTGCCGGGCGCTTGCCAGGGCTTACCCGGATGCCGGTATTTCCCTGGACCACGCTAACCCGTTCCAACTGCTGGTGGCCACCATACTTTCAGCCCAGTGCACCGACGAGCGCGTCAACAAGGTCACGCCGCAGCTCTTTGCCGCCTACCCGACGCCGCAGGCCATGTCGTCCGCGCCGCTGCCTGAACTGGAGAAGCTGATACGCTCCACCGGCTTCTACAGGAATAAGGCGCTGTCGATATTTGAATCAAGCAAGGCTATCGTGTCGCGCTTTGGCGGGCAGGTTCCGCGTACCATGGAGGACCTGCTTTCACTGCGCGGGGTTGCCCGCAAGACGGCCAACGTGGTGCTTGGCAACGCTTACGGCATAAACGCCGGGATAGTGGTGGATACGCACGTCAAGCGCCTGGCTTTCCGCATGGGCCTCACTAAAAACACCGACCCGGAGAAAGTAGAGAAAGATTTAACGCCGTTGGTGTCGCAGGCCAAGTGGGCGTG
>JAAYTX010000061.1 GCA_012523635.1 Elusimicrobiota bacterium | reverse complement strand
TTTTTGATTGACTCCAGCACCTTGGCCACCACCTGGTGCGCGTCGCCCACCAGGCCGTATTTGCACACGCCGAATATCTGCGCGCTCGGGTCGCGGTTCACCGCGATTATCACGTCCGAAGACGACATGCCAACTATGTGCTGCACAGCGCCTGAGATGCCGCAGGCCACGTAAAGCTTCGGTGAAACGGTGGTCCCGCTCTGCCCCACCTGGTGCGGCTTGGGCTTGAGGCCCATGTCCACCGCCGCGCGCGAAGCGCCTACGGTTCCGCCCAGCGCCTCGGCCAGCTGCTCCAGCAGCTTGAAGCCCTTGGCGTCGCGCATGCCGCGCCCGCCGGAAATCACCACTTCGGCCTCGTCCAGCTTCATGCCGCCGTGCGACTGGGCCACATGCTTCTCCACCACCTTCACGCGGGCCATGCCCGGGTCCACCGCAATGTTCTCGCGCGAAACCTGAGCCTTCGCGCCCTTTGCGGGGACGCGCTTTTTCATGACGTTGGGGCGCACCGTGGCAATCTGCGGCCGGGTGTTGGGGCTGACGATGTCGGCCATAATGTTGCCGCCGAAAGCCGGGCGGGTCTGCAGCAGATTGCCGTTTTTGATGGACAGGCCCGTGCAGTCCGCGGTAAGGCCCACATAAAGCTCGCTGGCTATGCGGGGGGCCAGGTCGCGCCCTATGTAAGTGGAGGGATAGAGCACGGAAGACGGCTTGTGCTTGGTTATCAGCGCCACCATGACAGTGGAGAAAAGGTCGGTGTTATAGTCGCGCAAGGCCGGGTTCTCCACCAGATACACCCTGTCGGCCCCGTAGGAGGCCAACTCGTCCGCAAGGCCGGCGACGCCGTCGCCTATAAGCACGGCGCACAGTTCCTCGCCCAGTTCGTAGGCAAGGCCGCGTCCGCAGGACAGCAGTTCATGGCCCACGCCGCGCACGGCTTTTTTGCCGCCGGGCGCGTCCTGCAGCTCCACGAACACCCAGACGCCCTTATGGCCGGAGAGGTCGCGCGACTCCTCTTTGCGGGAGATGGAAATGGCCTGCACGGGACATACCTGCACGCAGGCGCCGCACAGCGTGCAGGCCGAGCGCACGCGCACGGTCTTTCCTTCCATAGAAAGCGCTCCGAACGGGCAGGCCTTCACGCACTTGGAACAGCCTATGCACTTCGCGGAAATTTCAATCATGGCTTGAGCACGTTCTCCTGTCTGAGTATTTCAAGCAGCTTCTGCGCCAGCTCGGCGGCGCCGCCCTCAAACACCTCGCCCTTCTCGCGGGCTGGCGGAGCGAATATGCGGTCCACCCTGGTGGGCGAGCCTTCAAGGCCCAGGCAGGAAGTGTCTGCGCCGATGTCCTGCGCCGTCCACGTTTCGAAGGGCTTATCCTGCGCCTGCATGATTTTCAGGAAAGCCGGGTAGGCGGGCTGATAGTCGTGGGGCATGGTCATTGTGCACAGCACGGGCAGCGCGGCCTCGACAACCTGATGCCCGCCGTCTATGTGCTGTTTGGCGGTCAGCTTCCTGCCGGACACGGAAACGGAGTCGCAGAAGGTTATTTGCGGTATGCGCAACTGCTGGGCTATGGCGGGCCCGGTCTGGGCCGTGTCGCCGTCTATGGCCATCTGGCCGCACAGCACCAGGTCTATGTGTCCTATCTTGCGCAGGCCCAGCGCCAGCGCGTAGGAGGTGGCCCAGGTGTCGGAACCGGCGAAGGCGCGGTCGGACAGCAGTATGCCCTTGTCGGCGCCCAGCGCCAGCGCAAGGCGCATTATGCTGACGGCCTGCGGCGGCCCCATGGACAGCACTATCAGTTCGGCCCCCGCGTGGTGCTTCTTCAGCTTGAGGGCCTGCTCCAGCGCATAATGGTCGTAGGGGTTGAGAATGCTGGGCACTCCGGCGCGGATGAGCGTGCCTGTCTGCGGGTCAACCTTCACCCGGGTGGAATCGGGAACCTGTTTTATGCAGACTGCTATGCGCATGGTCGGCGTCTCCTTATTTGGCCTTGAAATATTCGTTTAGTTTGGCGGCTATGAGGTCCATATCCGCCGTGTTGCCGTGCTGCTTGGCCTCTATCTGGGGCAGTTCCATGCCCTCGGCCAGCGCGCCGACCCCGGCGGGAGCGGAGCCCGTGACCAGCTTCAGGCCCTTGGAAGCCAGATTGAAGGCCGACTCGCGGGCGCTTACGCGGGCTATGGCCTTCAGCGCGTCCCTGTCCAGCCTGTGGGTCGGGCTGGGATTTTTGGAGGCGGCCACGCGGCACATCGCGGCGGCCACTTCGGCCTCGGCAATCAGCGACCCCAGCGAGAACATCACGTGCTGGTGGCGGGTGAGCTTCTGCACGCGGCACTCCTCAAGCACGCGCCCCAACGCACGCAGGCCGCAGGCGCAGGCGTCGGCGCCCACATCGGGCGAGGAGGCGTGCAGCGCGTCCATCTCCGACGCTATGGCGGCATAGTAGCCGCCGCGGCTCTTGAGATGCTCCTGCCAGCGTCCGCGGCAGATGGTCATCTCCATGATTTCGTTGGTGCCCTCGTAAATGCATGTGATTTTCACGTCGCGCTTTATCTTCTCGGGCGAGAAGTCGCGCGTGTAGCCGTATCCGCCAAGCGCCTGTATGGAATCCTCGGCGGCCTTGTTGCCCGCTTCGGTGGCGTAATATTTGCCTATGGCGCCCTCGGTCTGAAGGCCGTGGTCCCCTCCGTCAAGCTTGTTGGCCACTTCCTCTATGTAGGCGCGGGCGGCGGTCAGGCGCACCGCGTGCGGCACAAGCAGTTTGTGGGTGTAGCCCTGCTTCTCCGAAAGCTGGCCGCCAGCCTGTATGCGCTGCTGGCTGTAGCGGATTGCCGTCTCAAGCGCTTCCCAGCCCGCGCCAAGGCCGAAAGCGGCCACCATCAGGCGCGTATAGCCGAACACGGCCTGCGCCTGCGAAAGGCCCTGCCCCTCGGCCTCGCCGATAAGCTGGTCGGCCGGCACTATCACGTCGTCAAAGGAAAGGCCGGCGGTGTTGCTCAGGCGTATGCCGTGCTTGTCCTCGTGCTTGTTGGCCGAAAAGCCTTCCGCCGTCTTCTCCACTATGAACCAGGAAGGGCCGCCGGGGGCAAGCGCCAGCACGGTCAGGATGTCGGCTACGCCGCCGTTTGAAATCCACTGCTTGTTGCCGTTTATCTTGTAGCCCACCAGCTTTCCGTTCTTGGTGATGTGCTCGGCGCGGGTGCGCAGGTTGACAAGGTCGCTTCCGGCGTCGGCCTCGGTGGCGGCATAGGCCACCAGCAGTTTTTCGTTGGCTATACGGCTCATCCATTTCTTCTTCTGCTCTTCGGTGCCGCCCACTTTCAGCGGGTCTGTGCCCAGGAAGGTGGCGAAAACGGAGGTGGCCACGCCCAAGTCTATGCGGGCCAGCGCCTCGCAGACGCGGTAGATGTCGAAAGTCGAGCCGCCAAGGCCGCCGTATTCCTTGGGAATGAGCAGCAGATGTATGCCCATGACGTCTATGTCATACATTTCGCGCAGTATTTCTTCCGGAAAGCGGTTCTTTTCGTCGTTTTCGCGCAAATAATCGAAAGGCAGGCGGCGTTTGGCGTATTCCCTGAGACTGTCCAGCATCAGTTCCCGGGACACGGCGTCTAGGTTAGGCATGTAGTTCCACTCCCTTGTGTTCAGGCTCCGCGACGGCAGCCTATATGTATATATTAATGTAATGATACCAGATTATATTCCGGCTTTGGAAGGCGGCGGAACGGCGTTCAGTTGACGGAACGGAAGTGTATGTAGGTGCGTTTCCCGGACTCTATGCGCACACCCGGCAGGGAAAGTACGCCCAAATCCGCGCCTGAAGAGCTTTTCAGCGCAAGCTGCACGTCATGCTGGCCGGGCGGCAGGGCAAGGCGGGCTATGCGTATCTGCGCCGGAAGGGTAAGCCACGAGCGGGTGTCGGCGGCTTCGGTCCCGGCGGAAATGGCGCTGCCTACGGCTTTGGTGAGCAGCCCGGCCAGAGAACCGCCGCTTTTTTCGGCCTGGTCGGCGGCAGACTGCACCAGCACATATTTGATGGCCGCACGGGCGATGGCGCGGGCGCTTATGGCCGCCATGCGGGCGTCAAGCGCGTTTTTGGCTATTGCCGATATGTTTTCCGCCAGTTGCGTGGAAGCGGACTGGCTTGACACCCGCACCTCGGAACCGGCTACGGAATACGGGTCCTGCGCATATGCCGGAAAGGCCACGGTGATGGCGTTGCCTGTTATCCCGGCCCGCAGGCCGTTGCGGAATTTCTTGCTTTCCTCGTCCTGCTTGTCGCCCACTTCGGCGGACGCGAATCCCATGGCCTTGTCCCAGGCCACCTGTATGGTGTTGGAATACTTGCGCGGCGCCGGGCCGTTGTAATGCAGCACCACCAGTTCGCCGTTGCCGCCGGAACCAAGGCCGGGCAGGTTGAACGAAGGCTGCGAGGTGTCGAAAGACGAAGAATACCAGCCGTAGGCGCGGGCGGCGTCGGAGTAGGAGATGCGCGCGTCAGAAGACTTGCCCGCTTCCTCAAACAGCAGTGCGCTTACATACTGGGCGAAAGCATCGTCCTTATACCCGGATTTGTCCTGCATGTAATCGCGGTAGCGGGTCAAGAATTCGGTTACCTTGCGGCATTCCACCAGCGCATTGTCCAGGTCATGAACATAAGCGTAGCCAAGTGCGCGGAAAACGTTCAACAGCGCCCGTTCATAAGGCTCGCCCGCATAATCTACCGTGGCGTCGTTTAACAACAGCATCCCGGCGGTTTTGGAAACGCTTTTGGTGTAAAGCTCGTCCATGCGCGTCTCGGCCTTGTCGAAACTGTCGTCGCTTTCTTTATAGCGGGAAGCGTCCTGCAATATCAGCCCGGAATCCAGATAATAGAGCACGGCATTCTTCGCGCCGTACTCCTCTTCCTTTGCGGCTTTGATGGATTCGTATGCGGCGTTGAAATCAGACGTTGAAATCTGCGCGTTGAGCGCGCGCCTGTATTTGCTCGAAGGCCCGGTGGCGCAGGCAGCAAGCATTGCGGAGGCAAGCAGGCAGCAAAGCGTTTTTTTAGCCGTGAATTTCATCGGTTCCATTCTATCATTTAAGCGCCGCGATGCTTGCGGCGTTAAGCTTTTCTATCAGGCCTATGACGGCCCTGTAGCCGCCCTCTGCGCGTAGTGCGGCGGAGGCTTCCGGCACGGCCTTTGCCAGAGCGTCAAACAGCGGCCCGGCAGGATAGCACGGGATTTTCACGCCATGCGCGTAAAACAGATGGAAATGGGCCGCGCGCGGAAGCCAGTAATGCCGAAGGCGCAGGCCCTTTTCCTCGCCAGCCGCGCCCTGATAGGCGTCGTAGCGCCAGCTTATCAGCATTTTTGCGAAAGCCTCGCGCCGGAGTTCGCCGTCCAGCCCGGTTTCCACAGCCCAGCCGCCACAAGCTTCAAGGAAAGCGGCGCGGCGGTGCTGTTGAAGAACCGGGCTATCCCCCGACACTATGACACTGCTTTCCCCGCTACCGAAACCGCAGAGCGCCGGGTCCTCTATCCGCAGGCAGGCTGAAAGCAGGCGCATGGAATCGCGGCCCACGATTATCTTGGCCCCTGCAAGCGCCGGATGCTTTTCAGCCATGACGCGGAAAGCGCGCAAACTTTCGGCGGCTTTAGCGGAATTACTGAAATCAAACACAAAATAACTTTCAAACAGCGTATCGGTAACCGCGCCGATGAATTCCGGGCCAAGCATGGATTTCAGTTCCGCGCAGAAGCGCGAATTTGCCCCGCATTCATGCTCGCTTGCCCGTATTAATTCAGGCTTGGCCGCAGGCGCTCCAGCCTGTCCGACGCCCTTCAGCGCCTTACCCGCCTCGCGCTCTAAAATCGTCGCCGAATGCACCACCGCTTCAAGCGCCGTACCGCCGCTAAGCCGCCCCAGCCGCGTTTTAGCCAGCAACAAACCCAAACCCGATCCCAGCACGGCGTCCTCGGCCTCGCGCCTCGACGACGGGAGGACATCCGACCCCCCTTCGGCACAAGCCGCGTACCGATGCAGGTCAAGAAGCGATTTCCGCGCCCCGTAGCCCCCCTGCCCGGAATCCGCCGCGAAGAAGATGCCGCACAGCCGCGCATGGGCGTGGAAGCACTCGTTCCACGAGTCCACGCGCAGTTTGGCGGGGCCGGGCGCATATCGCCTTTTCACATCCGCATTTCCGCAGAGAGGCTCTGCGTAGGCCGAAAATTCCGCGGCCCTCAGGTCGCCGTCGCGCAGATAGAGTTCCAGTTCCCCGCGTCCGGCGCACAGCCATTCCCCCAGCATGGGAAACCTGCCTTTCAGCCGCGCATAGGCGCGGGCCCAGCATTCCGCATTTGCGCCGTCCGGCAGAACAAGAAACAGGTCCAAATCGCTGATGCCTGGCGTCCAGTCGCCGCGCGTCCAGCCACGGTGCGCGAACAGCGCCGACGACGAGCCGCAGGCGCGGCAGTTGCCGGCGCAGGCAGCAAGCGCGGCCCGGTAATAGGCTTTAAACAGCTGTCTGAAGGGGAAAAAACGCCCCAGCCGCGGAACTGCTTTACGGATGGAGCGTGAAAATGACACTTGGATGCACCGGGCCTCAGCCCGCAGTTATTATTTTCTCGTCTTTTAGCGACTTGAGCAGGTCGGCCACGTCCTTGGAGGCGGCGGCTTCGCTGATGCCGTATTCCCGCACCAGGTCCGCTGCCATTTCCTTGGCGTCAGCGCCCCTGGCAATCATGTCCCAGAGGCGGACACCCACGGGGTTGAGCGAATAATAGGCGCTGGTACGGGTGTTGAGCAGCACAGCCTCGTCGCCCACCTGCCGCCACGAGATTTCGGGGCTGATTTTGTAACCGCCTGTTTTTCCGCTTTTCATAGCAGTCATTATAACATTTGCCCGCCGCAGGCTCAGGACAGAACCAGCAGCAGCACCCCCAGCAGCAAAAACAGCCCGGCCAGCAGCAGTTTAGACAGGCCAAGGCGCTGCTTAAAGAATCCGCTGAAGCGCTCCGAAGAACAGCCTGCCAGGGAAAGCGCGAACACGATAATCAGCGGCACTATAAACATCAGGTTGTAAAGGAGCAGATAGCCCAGAGCCGTAGACCTGAGCTGAGGGTCTTTCATTATATAGGCTATGGTGGGCACATAAACCTGCCCCGTGCACACAGCCTCTATAACCGAGACCATGAGCCCCACCACGAACGCGGCCGCGAACAGGCGCGGCAGGCCCAACGAACCGTCGCGCCTGCGCAACAGGCCCATCACCTTGTTGATTTTCAGTTTCAGCGCCTGCGGCAGCTGGAGGGCGAAGCCCTCGGCGCTTCCCGTTGTCTTATACAGGTAATAATCCTTGAGGCTGAAGGCCGCAAAGATGAAACAGGCCAGCGCCATCAGGTAATAAAACACCTTCATCGCCACATAGAACCCGCTTAGCGCGTAAAGCGCCTTCAGTATCCCGAGGCCTATTACCATGTAGGCCGCGAACACGCCCAGGCAGTAGGCCGAGCCCACCACCGCTATCTCCTTCTTGGAGTAGCCGTAGACAGCCAGGAAAGAGATGAAAAACACTATCACCGCGAACGCGCAGGGGTTGATGCCGTCTATGAGGCCGCTCACCGCCACCGCGGAAGGTGAAAAAGCGCTGAACTCTTTTTTAAGGTCCGCGCCGGAATACTGGGTGTCGTATTCCTCGGTTTTCCCGGCCAGCAGTTCTTCTATGGCCGTTTCAAGGTTGGGCTTGATTTCGCCCCCGACAAGCAGGCGTCCGCCTATCACCACCGCAGGCACACGGGCAGCCGTATGCTCCCCAAGATGCTGTTTGGTGACTGCAAACAGCGCGGCCAGATGCTCCGGCTCGTCTGTGCAACGCTCGTCCCATTCCACTCGGCCCAGATAATGCTCCCTGATTTCCGGCAGCACTTCGCGCCTCAGGCGCAGGCAGGCGCCGCAGTGTTCGGAATAAAACAGCGTAATGACGGGACGGTCTGGCGCGGAGGGCTTGTCCTGCGCCGACGCAAACAACGGCGACAAAAGCAGCAGCAACGGCAGTATCATCCTCTTCATTTCACTAGAAGCGTTTTCACGCCCTCCATCAGCATTTGCACCGCTAAGGTGACCAGAATCATGCCCATAAGCCGCTCCATGGCTATCAGCCCGCGCTTGCCCAGCAGTTTGCTTATGGAATTTGACGAAAGCAGCACCAGCGCGTTTATGGCCCAGGCCGTGCACACCGCCAGCACCAGCCAAGGCAGGCGTTCCGGCTCGCGCGTGGCCATTATCACCACTATGCTCATGGCCGACGGCCCGGCCACCAGCGGTATTGCCAGCGGCACTATGAACGGCTCGCCCCCGGGATTGGCCGAGAACCCGTCCTTCTCGGCGGGCGGGAATATCATGTGCATGGAAATGATGAACAGCACTATGCCGCCTGCCACGCTCATGGACGTCTGTTTTATATCAAGCAGCGACAGCATGAAGCGCCCGCACAGCAGGAAGAACAGCAGAACGCCCAGCGCGATAAACAGTTCCCGCGCTATCAGCCTGGTGCGGCGATGCGGCGGCACGTCCTTGAGCACGGACAGGAACACCGGAATGTTCCCAAGCGGGTCCATCACCAGCAGCAGCGTGAAGATGACTGTCAGAAGCGGCATACGCGCCTACCCCAGAATCTCGCGGGCCGTGCGGCGCACATTCTCCGCGGTAAGGCCGTACTTTTCGTAAATGGTCTGGTAAGGCGCGGAAGCGCCGAACCTGTCCACGCAAACGCAGCGGCCCTGTTCGCCCACATATCTGAGCCAGCTCATAGAGGAAGCGGCCTCGACCGCCACGCGCTTCTTAAGCGACGGCGGCAGTACCGCGTCCCGGTAGGCCTGGTCCTGTTCGTTAAACAGCTCGAAGCTGGGCATCGAAACCACGCGGCAGCCCACGCCCTCGGCGTCAAGCGCTTTTGCGGCGTCCATGGCTATGGACACTTCGGAACCGGAGGCCAGAAAGGCCACCTCGTGTTTTTTGCCGGCGCTTTCAAAAACAACATATGCGCCCCGCGCCGCGCCTTCCATTATCTTTTCCATGGGCAGGCCCAGCACCGGCAGTTTCTGGCGCGTGAACATCAGGCAGGCAGGCCGCTTCTTCTCAACGGCCGCGGCCCAGACTGCGGAAGCTTCGTTGGCGTCCGCCGGACGGAACACCAGCAGGCCGGGTATTACTCGCAGGGCAGAAAGCTGTTCCACCGGCTGATGGGTGGGCCCGTCCTCCCCCACGCCTATGCCGTCGTGCGTGAAGACAAACAGCGAATGGATATGGGACAGCGCCGCCAGCCTTATGGCCGGGCGCATATAGTCGGAAAACGCCATGAAGGTGGCTCCGAACGGCAGCAGGCCGCCGTGCAGCGCCATGCCGTTCACAACCGCGCCCATCGCGTGCTCGCGTATGCCGAAGTGCAGCGTGCGCTCCGGGTGCTTTGCGAAAGCTGTTTTGTTTGACGGGGCCAGGTCGGCAGAACCGCCGAGGAAACCCGGCAGCACTTCGCCCAGGGCGTTAATCACTTTGCCGGACGCGTCGCGCGTCGCCACCTGCCCGTCCTCGGGCCTGAAGCGCGGGAGGGCGTCCTTCCAGCCCTTGGGCAGTTCGCCGGACATTTGCCGCCTGAATTCCGCAGCTTCCTGCGGATATTTTTCGCTATAGCTCTTGAAAAGCTCTTCCCATTGGCCCTGAAACTTTGCGCCTTCGCGCCCGGCCGACTCGAACTGCGCGCGCGCTTCCTGCGGCACATGGAAAGTTTCTTCCGGCCACTTGTAGAAGGCGCGGGTCTGCGGCATGTGCTTGCCCAGCGGCTCGCCGTGCACGGAAGCCTTACCCTGCACCGGGCTGCCGTAGCCTATAACGGTGCGCACCTTCACCAGGCAGGGCTTGCCGCCGCAGGAAGCCTGCGCCCGCTCGACCGCCGCCAGAATCACGGCGGGGTCGTTGCCGTCGGAAGCCTCCTCCACGTGCCAGCCGCAGGCGCGGAATTTGGCGCCCACGTCTTCGGTGAAGGCGAGCTGGGTATCGCCTTCAATGGTGATATGGTTGTCGTCGTAAAGCATGACCAGCTTTCCCAGCTTAAGGTGCCCGGCCAGGGAGATGGCCTCCAGCGCCACGCCTTCCATAAGGTCGCCGTCGCCGCAAATCGCGAAAGTCCTGTGGTCCGCGACAGCGAAGCCGGGCCTGTTGAACTGGGCGGCAAGCAGGCTTTCGGCCCAGGCCATGCCCACTGCATTGGCAATGCCCTGCCCAAGGGGGCCGGTGGTGGTCTCCACTCCGGGAGTCAGGCCGCGCTCGGGGTGGCCGGGGGTGCGGCTGCCCCACTGACGGAAATTCTTCAATTCGTCCATAGTCAGGCCGTAGCCGCACAGATGCAAAAGCGAATAAAGCATGGCCGAGCCGTGGCCCGCCGACAGAACGAAGCGGTCGCGGTTGGCCCACAGAGGGTTGGCGGGGTTGTGGCGCATAAGGCGCGTCCACAGCACATAAGCCATGGGCGAGGCGCCAAGCGGCAGTCCGGGATGTCCGGAATTGGCCTTTTCAACCATATCCACCGCCAGCATGCGCAAAGCGGTTATCGCGAGAGCGTCCTTTTCGTCAAATCCTTTTTTAGAAGACATAAGCAAAGCCGTCCAGGTTGATGTTGTCGGGCATAGCCCGCCGCCCGGTAATCCGGGGCAGTAATACTATATAAAAATAGAGGGAGGAAATTAACCCTCGGCCCGCTGGCCGGGCCGCGAATTTCATAGAATATATGCCAGCAAAACTTTGAGACGAAAACGAGGAATCTCATGTCCCTGAAACCCATAGTGCTGCTAATCCGCGACGGCTGGGGCCAGTGCGCCCCTTCCAAATACAACGCCGTCACCAACGCCAGGACGCCAAACATGACCTGCTACTGGGACAAGTATCCCCGCGCCATGCTGGACGCCTCCGGCCGGGCGGTGGGCCTGCCGGACGGCTACCAGGGCTCGTCAGAGGTCGGGCACCTCAACATGGGTGCGGGACGCATCGTGGAGCAGGAGCTTAAAAAAATCAAGGACCTCATAGAAAGCGGCAAACTGTTCACCGCACCGGCCTTTAAAAATGCCATAGACAACTGTCTGGCCAAAAACTCTGCCCTGCATCTTATAGGGCTTGTGCAGGACGAGGGCGTGCACGCGCATCAGGACCACCTGTTCGCCATAGCGGCGCACGCGGCCAAGCGCGGGGTCAAGACGCTGTGGGTGCATTTCTTTTCGGACGGGCGCGACACGCCCCCAAGGAGCGCCGTCGGCTTCGTGCGCGAAACCGAAAGCCAGCTCAAGGCCATAGGCCTTGGCAAAATAGGCACAGTGATAGGCCGCTACTACGCCATGGACCGCGGCGAGAACTGGGAGCTGACAGACATGTCCTATCGCGCCATAGTCTCGTGCGAGGGCATAAAGGTAAAAACCGCCGAGGAAGCAATCACTCGCGCCTACAACTCGGACAAAAACCCCGACGGAACCCCCCTGGTGGACGAATACGTGACGCCCAGCGTGGTGGAAGGCTACGCTGGGCTGAAAGCCGGAGACTCTGTCATACACATAAACTTCCGACAGGACAGGGCCATACAGCTTACCAAGGCTTTCGTGGAAAACGACTATCCCGGCAAGCGCGGCCCCAAGCCTGACATAACTTTCTGCGGCCTCACCCGCTATTATGACTCCTTCCCGTTCAACGCCCTGCCCCCGATGGACGAGGACGCCGGGATGTCCAACCTGCTGGGCGAGGTGCTGTCCAAAAACGGCAAGCGCCAGTTGCGCATAGCCGAGACGCAGAAATTCAAGCACGTCACTTCCTTCTTTAACGGAAAGATGCTGAAACCCTACCAGGGCGAGGACAGAATAGAGATAAAAGGCACTTTCGACCCGGCCACCTTCGCCGAACATCCCCAGATGAACGCCCCGGAAGTGACGGAACGCGTGGTGAAGGAGATAGCCTCCGGCAAATACGACTTCATACTGGTGAACTTCGCCAACTGCGACATGGTGGGCCACACGGGCTGCTACGAGTCAGCGGTGAAAGCCGTCGAGATGGTGGACTCCTGCGCCGGCAAAGTGGTGGACGCGGCGCTGAAGGCGGGCGGGGCCGTGCTGGTGACATCGGACCACGGCAACGCCGAGGAGATGTGGGACCAGCGCCTTGAAATAGCAAAAACCTCGCACACCAAGAACCTGGTCTCGTTTCAGATAATATCGGGCGATTCGCCGCGCAAACTGCGCGCCACTGGCATACTCTCTGACATCGCGCCGACGGTGCTGGAGCTGATGGGGATAGCAAAACCGGCGGAGATGACCTCCGCGAGCCTTATCGCGCGCTGACATGGGCCTTTTCAAGCTCAAGGTGCACGCGGGCTCAAGGCGCGAGGAACTGAAGCGCAAGGGGCCCGACGCCTTTGAGGCGCACGTCAAGGCGCCGGCGGAACGCGGCCTGGCAAACGCCTCGGCCCTGCGCCTGCTGGCGGCGGAATTGGGCTGCGAGCCCGGCCGCCTGCGCATAATAAAAGG
>JAAYTX010000006.1 GCA_012523635.1 Elusimicrobiota bacterium | reverse complement strand
TTTTTATCCCCCTTCACCAAGGAGTCTATCGCCATGAGCGAGTCCAGCAGTCCACCCACGTTTTTAAGCGGGATGGAGTTGGGGCCGTCGGAAAGCGCCTTGGCCGGGTTCGGGTGCGCCTCCATGAATATTCCCGCCACTCCCACCGCGCAGGCCGCCCTGGCCAGCGCCGGTATGAACTGCGCGTCGCCGCCGGTGGCGGTTCCCAGCCCGCCTGGACGCTGCACCGAATGCGTGCAGTCGAAAATCACGGGACAGCCCAGCCCGCGCATTATTTCAAGGGAGCGCATGTCCACCACCAGGTTGCCGTACCCGAAAGAGGAGCCGCGTTCGGTAAGCAGGACGTTGCGGTTGCCGGTGCTGTGTATTTTTTTGATTATGTTGGCCATGTCCCACGGCGCCAGAAACTGGCCTTTTTTCACGTTCACGGGCAGGCCGGTGCGGGCGCAGGCCAGCAGAAGGTCGGTCTGGCGGCAGAGGAAAGCCGGTATTTGCAGCATGTCCGCTGCTTCGGCGGTTTTTTCCGCCTGCGAGGGCTCGTGCACGTCAATCACCACCGGCAGGCCCAGTTCCTTCTTCACGCGGGCAATTATGCGCAGGCCTTCTTTGGGGCCGGGGCCTCGGAAAGAGTCTATGGACGTCCTGTTGGCCTTGTCAAACGATGCTTTCAGGACCAACGACGCGCCGCGAGACGCGAAGATTTTTTTAAGGCCGCGCGCCGTCTCGAGGAACAGTTTTTCGCTTTCAATGACGCAGGGACCGGCTATGAAAGACAGCCGTCCGTCGTTTGAGAACAGGGTTTTGCCGATTTTCACGCCGTGTTTGTTCATGCGGCCGAGCTCCTGGCTTTCAGGCAGGCCTCAACGAAGGCCTTGAACAGCGGGTGCGCCTGCTCCGGCCTGGATTTGAATTCAGGATGGGACTGCACGCCTACGAACCAGGGATGTCCGCGCAGTTCCACAATTTCCGGTAGTTTCTTGGGCTTGTATATGCCGGTTACGCGCAGGCCGGCTTTGTCCAGCAGCTTCACGTATTTTGAATTGAATTCGTAGCGGTGGCGGTGCCGTTCCGAGATTTCCGTCTTGCCGTAGGCCTTGGCGGCCAGGGTGCCGGGAGCCAGTGTCGCGGTATAGGCTCCAAGACGCATGGTGCCGCCTTTGTCGCGCACCTTTTTCTGCTCGCGCAGAATGTCTATCACCGGGTATTTGGTTTTAGGCGCTACTTCGGTGGAATTGGCCCCTGCCAGCCCGGCCAGGTTGCGCGCCGCCTCTATGACTGCGCACTGCATGCCGAGGCAGATTCCCAGGAAAGGCTTCTTCAGTTCACGGGCCAGCGTTATGGCGCGTATCTTGCCCTCTATGCCGCGCGAGCCGAAACCGCCCGGCACCAGTATGCCGTCTGATTCGCGCAGCGTTTTTTCGCAGTCCGGGTCCTCGACGTCTATATAGTTCAGGCGCACTTTCGCGTCGTTGGCGAAGCCCGCGTGCACCAGCGCCTCGGTGAGGGATTTGTAGGAGTCCTTCAGCTTGATGTATTTCCCGGCTATGGCTATGGTGACGTTCTTCTGAAGGGCCTTGGTCCTGCGCGTGAATGCGTACCATTTCTCAAAGTCGTGGCGTTTTGCGCGTATGCCCAGCAGCATCAGCGCCTGTTCGCTGATGCCCTGGTTGTGCAGGGCTTCCGGCACGTCGTATATCGAGTCCAGGTCCTTGGCTTCAATTACGGCCTCGCGCGGGACGCTGCAGAACAGGGCTATCTTGTCCTTTATGCCGGCCTCAAGCGCCTTGCTGGAGCGGCAGATTATGAAATTGGGGTCTATGCCTATTTCGCGCAGCTTGTTCACCGAATGCTGCGTGGGCTTGGTTTTCAGTTCGTCTGCGGACTCTATGTACGGCACCAGCGTCACATGCACGTAGATGACGTTGCCGGGGCCAAGGTCCTGGCGCATCTGGCGCGCGGCTTCAAGGAAGGGCAGGCTTTCGATGTCGCCCACGGTTCCGCCTATCTCGACTATGGTGACGTCGTGGTTTTTTTCGAGGGCGCGGAAGCGGCTTTTAATCTCGTTGGTGATGTGCGGTATCACCTGCACGGTGGCGCCGAGGAATTCGCCGCGCCGCTCGCGCTCGATGACGGCCTTATACACGCTGCCGGTGGTGACGTTGTTGGCCCCGCAGGCGTTTATGCCCAGGAAGCGTTCGTAATAGCCCAGGTCCAGGTCGGTTTCGGCGCCGTCGTCGGTGACGAAAACCTCGCCGTGCTGGAACGGGTTCATGGTGCCGGCGTCCACGTTGATATAGGGGTCGCACTTTATCATGTTTACGTTGAGGCCGTTAAGCTGCAGCAGTTTGCCCAGCGACGCGCCTGATATCCCTTTGCCAAGAGAACTGACAACTCCGCCAGTGATGAAGATGTATTTAGGCATTTCCGACGCTCCTGTGTTTTTTCAGGTAGGCAAGGGCTTTGCGGATGTCCGAT
Source organism: Elusimicrobiota bacterium (assembly GCA_012523635.1). GTDB lineage: Bacteria > Elusimicrobiota > Elusimicrobia > Elusimicrobiales > Elusimicrobiaceae > JAAYTX01. Next base: position 15,845 of record JAAYTX010000006.1, on the reverse strand, counting down.
GGGACGTCTATGGCCGGGCCCAGGCGCGGCACCTCCACGCAGGAGATGGCCATGCCGGCTTCCAGCGCCCTAAGCTGCTCCAGCCTTTCCAGGCGTTCCAGCGGGCTGGGGGGAAGTTTCACGAATTTGTCCAGCGCGGCCCGCTTGTAGGCGTAAAGGCCGCAGTGTTTGTACCAGGGGGCTGTCTTGCAGTCGGGGGACAGCTCGTGGTGGTATGGTATCGGGCTGCGCGAGAAATAAAGCGCGCGCCCCTGTTTGTTCATGGCTATTTTAACGCAGTTTGGGTCGAGGATTTCCTTGCTGTCCGTTATGCGCGCGCCTGCGGTGGCTATGTCCGCGTTCTTGTCTGCGCTCAGCTTCTTCAGCACAGCCTTTAGCGTGGACGGCTCCAGGAAGGGTTCGTCGCTCTGTACATTCACTATGTATTTTTCGCGGCGTCCGCGCGAGGCCTGGTAAATCCTGTCGGTGCCGGAGGCGCACGATTCGCTGGTAAGTATGGCTTTCGCTCCGAATTTGGCAGCCGCTTCCACCACGGCCTTGTGCTCGGTGGCGATAAGCACCGCGCCGACGTCCGCCCTCAGGCAGGCTTCATAAACCCACTGGAGAACCGGTTTTCCGGACAACGGCGCCAGCACCTTGGCTGGAAAACGGGTCGAGGCGTAACGCGCCGGTATTACGAGAAGGGTGTCTTTTTTCATGGCAGCGCAGCGATGAGCTCCTCCCTTGTTACTGTGGCCGTACCCAGTTTGCCCACCACCAGGCCTGCGGCGTAGTTTGAAAGCACTGCGGCTTCCCTGAGCGTGGCCCCTGCGGCGTAGGCCAGGGTCAGCACTGAAATGACGGTATCGCCCGCGCCGGTTACGTCGTACACCTCGCACGCCGTGACGGGTATGTGCATGGAGCGGGGCGGGTTGCCTTTCTCAAACAGCGTCATACCGTTGGGGCCCTGCGTCACCAGAGCCGAGTCCGAGCCCAGTTTGGCCAGAATCTTGCGCCCGAGCTCTTCTATGGCATCCTGCCCGTCCTTGGGGTAGAGGCTCATTCCGTTCCAGGCTTCGCTGGTGTTGGGTGTTATGCTGGTCACGCCCTTGTATATTTTGAAATGTTCCACCTTGGGGTCAACGAATACCGGTGTTTTGGCCCGTTTGCATTCCCCTACCAGGCGCTTTATGTTGCCGGGAGTAATCATCCCTTTCTTGTAATCGGAGAGGATAACCGCCGAGGAGTTTTTAAGGCAGGCGCGCAGGTTCGCCGCGCACTGCTCAGACAGCGCATGGGGGAGGCTCTTGGACGATTCCCTGTCGTAGCGCACCACCTGCTGGTGTTCGGCTATCACGCGCACTTTCTGCGTGGTGGGGCGTTCCTGGTCTATCACTATGGAACTGATGTTGATGCGGCGCTCTTTCAGGGAGGAAAGCAGTGTGTCTCCGGCGTAGTCCGCTCCAGCGACTGCTATCAGGTTCACCTGCGCGCCGAGGCTGGCCAGGTTGGCCGCCACGTTGCCCGCGCCGCCCGGCAGGAAGGTCTCCTGCTGCGCGCGCACCACCGGCACCGGGGCTTCCGGCGAGATGCGCTCCACCTTGCCGCGTATGAAATGGTCCAGCATTATGTCGCCGTAGACGCAGACATCCAGGTCAGAGAAGGATTTCACCAGCCCGGACAGCTTTTTCTTGTCTATTTTCATAAAAACGGAAACGCCTCCTGCCCCGAACGGGGGGTTATGGCCTTAATGTATATATTAAACAAAAAATAGGGCGGCGGGAGAAGAAAGAAGGCGGCTAGCGCACTATGCGTTCCAGCTTTGCCGTTATGTGGCCTACGGCCACTTCGGCTTTCATCATTACGGGGATTCTGCGTTCGTCGGCTGTGAGCCAGACCTTCATGCTGCGTCCTTTCTGCACGAAGAGGCCCTTGTCGCGCATCAGCGGCTCTACCACGAAGCATTCGAATTCTCCGGCCGGGACCGAGACAGTCTCTTTTTCCAGCACTTTCACGGCCAGCGGCCAGTTCTTGGTGGTGTTAACGTCGAAAACTATTTCCTTGCCCACTTCCAGGGGCTGTGTCCTGGTATAGTACAGGCAGGAGAGCATGTCCTGCACGGGGCCAGGGATGTCTCCATCCTTGGTTTTTATCTCGTCGGAGTCCCGCTCCAGTTCCGAGGCGTGGAACTTGTTGCTGTCATAGTCGAATACCACCCAGTCCTGCAGGCGGTAGCCGCCTTCGCGTATGTTGCGGGAATAACCGGCGGAACGCAGTTTCGCTGCGTCCATCCAGGATTCGTTGCGGTCGCGCACCTTGTAGAAGGCGTCGAAGAAAGGCTTTGACTGCGCCGTCGAAACCATGTTGTAGCAGACCGTCCCGCTCGAGGTTTTGACGATTTTGCGGACGTGAAGTTCGGCGTCCCCTACGCTTACCAGGCCCCAGCGCACCACAAATTCAAGGCGTTCGTTGGTCCAGGGCACATGAGGTATTTCGTAAGGGAGGTCTGTCTCCTCGGACGAAGCCAGCGGGCTGGGATTCTCGGTTATTATCTTGCGGGTGTTCTTGTCCTTGGCGGAGCAGGGCAGGGCCAAAGCCAGCGCCAGCGCAAGCCAGAAGAACTTTTTCATCAGGGTCAGATGCCGTAATGTATGCGCAGCGCTATGAAAACCGCGACGGACAGGAAACCCAGCACCGTCACGTGTTCCCTGTTTTTGAAATACTGCGCGAAGCTGAAATCGCAGGTCTTCACCGCTTCGCCGAATTTGGAGAAGTCCGGGTCGAAGCTTTCCACGGACTTCTTGTACTCGCGGTACTGCTCGCCGAAAATTTCCTCGAGGTGTTTTTCCTCGGCGTCAACCTGCGCGCGGTAAACCCACGCAAATCCCAGTATCACGGCCAGCACCAGCGCTGTGGTCCTGAACGGGTAGGAGGGGTTTATGCAGGTTATGGTGAAGCCGAACGCCATCAGCGCCGAACCCAGGTAAAGCGGGTTGCGCAGCATCACGTAAGGGCCGGTGACGGCAAGGGTTTTGTCTTTCTTGATGTTGCCGGCCGACCAGCCTCGCAGCAGTTCGCCCAGCAGGGCCACAGCCACGCCTACGCGGAACAACTCCCAGGAATAAGGCTTAGCGGCGAGAAGCAGCACCGCCGTGAGAATCTGCGTTATGCGAATCCTGTATTTCATGTTTGATAAACCTCGCCGCCTGTAATATGCCCGCCGACACATGGCCGGTCGCGCTTAGCGCTTGCGGTTTGCGGAGTTGGGTCTGTCCGTGCCCCGTGCGCAGTAAAATCGTTTTAAGGCCCAGTTTCCCGCCGAACTCCATGTCGGACGTCTTGTCTCCTACCATGAAAGAACGTTCAGCCGCTATATTATGCTTTTTTATGAGCTTCCTGCCCATAAGCGGAAGCGGCTTGCGGCACAGGCAGCCGTCGTTGGGGCCGTGCGGGCAGTAGGCGGTTTCGTCTATGCGCGCGCCGCCGGCCGCCAGCAGCTTTTCCAGCCTGGCATTCACCTTTTCAGCTGTGGCGCGGGTGAAGTAGCCCCGCGCTATGCCGGACTGGTTGGTAACGATGAAAAGCCTGAAGCCCAGTTTTCTCAGAAGGCGCAGGGCGGGTATGGTGTTTTTATACAGCCGCAGCTTCGCCGGGTCGCTGAGGTAATGGCCGGGCCTGTCGTGTATCAGCGTGCCGTCGCGGTCCAGGAAAACTGCGGGAAAAAGCGGTTTTTTCATCTGGCCCCGGCCGGTTCCGCGGCGAGTGGAGCCTGGCCTTCCCTTTTCCACCTGTTGTGGGCCCAAAGCCAGTCATGCGGGTTTTGCCGCACCCAGGCCTCTATTCTGGCGTTCAGCTGTTGGATAAGGCGGTAAACCGTTTCGTCGGAATAGCCTTCTTCTGGGTAAATCGGGTCCTCGAAATTGGCGACGATTTTTCCGTTCTCCCTGCTTATGCGCACCGGAAATATCGGGAGCCCGGTTTTCAGGGCCAGCAGCGCGGTAAGCGGCGTGGTGGAGGCCATGCGCCCGAAAAACGGCAGGAAAACTTCGCCGTAAGGCATGTTCTGGTCCATCAGTATGCCGAGTATCCTGCCCTTTTTAAGCCATTTGGCGCAGGAGAAAAACGGGTTTTTGTGGCTTATTATCTGCATCCCGCTGTGCTGGCGGGCCCGTTCCATCCAGGCGTCCACATACGGGTTGCGTATGCGGCGCGCCACTGCGGCGACGTTGCCGTATTTGGCATGCACGCCCAAGCCGGCGATCTCCCAGTTGGCCAGGTGTGCCAGATGCACTATAGCGCCGCGCCCCGTGGCTATGTGTTTTTCGAATTCGGCTGAGTTGGAAACCGCGCAGATGCCCAGCAGTTCCTCGCGGTTCATGGACGCGGCGTGCGCGCATTCCGCCGCCGTAACGCCTATGTTTTCCCAGGATTTGCGGGCTATGTCCAGCACTTCCGCGCGAGTTTTGGAAGGGAAGGCTCGCGAGATGTTGTCTGTGGTGAGGTTGAAGCGTTTCCATACCAGATAAGAGGCGGCTCGCCCAAGCGCCCGTCCGAGAGCTATCGAGGCGCTCCAGGGCAGCACGCGCAAAACTCCTGCGCCCAGTGTGAAAAAGGCGTATTCAATCAGGAATTTGATTCTTTTATGCAGCGGCATAGGGACACAAATAAAGAGCCTTTCGGCCCGAAGACGATTATACTATTTTAATCCGCGGAGGCAGGCTATTTCCGCCCGGAGAGCCTTGGATACAGCGTCTGGCGCCAGTGTTCTTCGCCCTCGGTTATTGTCAACTGCACCGAAAGCACATAGACTGAGCCGGTGAGCGCGCTTCTCCAATCGGCGGGGAAGCGGGTGAAATCCTTGTAAGTGGTGATGAGCGGAAGGCCGTTGCGCAGGGCCTGCGCGCTCCGCAGTTCCTCTATCGTGTAGGGATGGTGGTCGGGATAGCGCCAGATTTGCTTGAGTTCAAGCCCCAGCTTGGCGAGCGTGGATTCAAATGAGGCAGGGTCGCCTATGCCGGAAAGCGCGGTGGCCCGCCCTGACACGCTGTCCAGCGAGAGCTTTTCAGCGTTGCATATGTCCAGATAGTATTCCGGGCGGTGTTCACTAAGAATCACCGGGGTGTCCGGGCAAAGTTCGGCAAGCTTTGTCTTTATCTCCGCTATCCTCTCAGCCGAGACCAGGTTGCAGTGCGTAAGCATTATGGCGTTGGCGCGGCTGAGTGCCTGGAGTGGTTCCCTGAGAAGCCCCAGCGGAAGAAGGGCCTCGCCGCCGAACGGGTCCTGGGCGTCCAGCAGCACGATGTCGGCGTCCCGGTAGAGGCGGTAGTGCTGGAAGCCGTCGTCCATCAGTATCACCTGGTTCTGGTAATTGTCCAGCACGGCCTGCGCTGCGCGCACACGGTCGGGGCAGACAACAACCGGCACGTCCAGTTCCTTCAGGGTTTCATAAAGCATGTACGGTTCGTCGCCGGTTTTCTCCCACTGCGACGGGTCGCCGTCGGAAACTATCACGGGGTCGCTGCTTTTCTGCACCCGCTTGTAGCCCCTTGAAATTATCGCGGTTTTAAGGCCGTGTTCGGCAAGGGTTCTTGCCGCCAGTATCACCGCGGTGGTCTTGCCGGTGCCGCCCGCGGTTATGTTGCCCAGGCACACCACGCGCGTATTCACGGTTATGGACTTCAGGACGCCCAGTTCGTAACAGTAGCGACGCAGCCATGCCGCAAGGCCGTAGCCCAGCGAGAGCACCCACAACAACAGTTTGCCCGGCAGGCTGGCTTTCAAATTATCCCTTGTTTTGGACGGGTTCATCGCAGAAATGTTACTTAATTTATGCCCGGCATTTCCAGAATCCTATTGTAGACAAGCGCCGGGTCGAGGTTTTCCAGGCAGGCCAGGTCGCCGCGCGGACAGTCGTTGCGGCGGCAGGGTATGCAGTCGGGCGCGGAGTTGACTATGTACTGGTGTTCCGGAAAGCCGGAGGGGGTCCAGGCCAAAGGGTCGCTTGAGCCGTGAATGGTGAGCGTAGGCGTACCGGCGGCTATGGCTATATGCTTGGGGCCGTTGCAGTTTGTCACCAGCAGGGCGCAGCGCGCAAGCAGCGCCGCAAGGTGCCGCAGCGACTGCGCGGGAGGCACCGCGAAAACATTGCTTCCGGCATCTTTCAATATTTGTCCGGCCACCGCCTCCTCGCCGTGCCCGGTAATCAGGAGAACAGGCCTGTGCAGTTGCGAGGTTATCATAGCGGCCAGCGCCGCGTAATGTCGCGGCGGATACGCCCTGGCCGTTTTTCTTGAGGCAGGGGCGAAAGCTATGGCGAGTTTTTCCTCGGGGGCCAGGCCCAGGTTTGCCAGCGTTTCCCGCGCCCAGTCTTTATGCTCCTGTCCGGGGAAAATCACGGGCAGGGGGCTGATGCCGGGGTTTTCTATGCCTATGTGCGCAAGCATCCGCATCTTTTCGGCGGAGGAATATACCGGCGGAACTCCAAGCGGCATGATGCTGTTGTAGACGCAGGTACAGAACACGTTTCCGGGCCCGGCCTTTATTCTTGCGCCGCTTGCAAATGCCAGCAACCCGGAACGGGGGTTGCCCATGTAGTCTATTACAAGGTCGTAGCGGCGGCGGCGTATCTCAAACAGCCAGAACAGCGGGCGTTTTTTGTCGTATACCAGCAGTTCGCTTATATCGGGGTTCCCGCGCAGGACGTCCGCCGCCGACGGTTCCACAAGAAAATCTAGTTCGGCCTGCGGGTAGGCGGCGCGGAGTAATTTGACCGCCGGCGACGCAAGCAGGGCGTCGCCTATTCGGCGCAGTTGTATCACCAGTATTTTCGAGGCTTGCGGCATCCGCATCAGAAACGCGATTTCCCGCGCGTGAGTTGTAGGTTGAAGTCCAGCATGTTGTCGTCGCCGCGAATGAACAGGCGCTTCAGCGCCGAGGCGTTTATGTCCCAGGGCCAGGGGGAAATCCCCTGCCTGACGCTGAAATCAAACAGGTATCCGGCCTCCAGCACGCGCTTGCGTATTTCGGGCACAAAAGCCCCCGCGCCGTAGGGATAGGCGAAGCAGGCCATTTCCCTGCCCAGCTTGTCTTCCAGCCTTAGCTTGCTTTCGCGGGCTTCCCAGGCCGCGCTGTCCAGGCTTACCTGAGTCAGGTTGGCGTGCGTCATGGTGTGGGAGCCGAAATCCATGACTTCGGATTGCTGCATTTCCTTTATTTCCTCCCAGGTAAGCATCGGTACCCAGCTTTCGCGTTCCGGGTCGTGCCAGGCGTTGTGCGTGCCTATGGTGTTATGCACCAGAAAAATATTTCCCTTGGCCCCGAGCTCCGAAAGTATCGGGTAGGCGTGGGTATAGTTGTTCCTGTATCCGTCGTCGAAAGTTATCAGCACCGGCTTGGCGGCAAGCGCCGCGCCCTTATGGGCGTATGCGGCCAGGTCGGAGAACGTTACGGGGTTGAATCCGTTGCGCAGCAGCCACGCCACCTGTTTCCTGAAATTCTCCGGGCTGACCCAGAGGCTGCGCAGTTTCGAGCCTGGAGGCGGCGTGCCTATCTTGTGGTACATCAGTACCGGAAGCCCGCTTACCTTGCCTCTCCACCAGTTCCAGCGGGCGCTGAAGCCCAGCGCCGCAGCCGCGGCAAAGCCGGATAAAAGCCATTCCATAGTCAGGAGCTCCTTTGCAGTTTCCAAAGCTTGAAATATTTCACCGCTACGTAGAACGAGGCAAGCGCGGCCCAGACAAAGCCGGCCATGCCGTCCAGAAACCCTGCCTGAAGAATATAGCGCTTGAAAAAAGCGTAAGGCGACGACAACAGCTTCAGCGCATTGAATCGTATGCCGGAATCATTCATTTTCCGCGCCGCCAGCGTGGTGTAGCGGTTGAATTTGTCGAAGTATTCCTCAAGGTCGGGGTAGGAATGGTGGATTATGCTGCCTTTGAGCAGCCCTACGCGGCCTTTCACCGCTATGCCCTCGTGCAGCAGACCGCCGGAGAAGGAGGAAACGGATTTCCTGAACAGGCGTATGTGGCGCTCCCCGTTCAGGCCGCTGTGGCGCATGCGCCGGCCAAGAAAGTAATTGATGTATGGTATTTCATAGGCGTCGCAGTCCGGCTGGGCGGAGAGAAGGGCTAGCATCTCGGCCTTGAGTTCAGGCGTCAGCGATTCGTCCGGGTCCAGGTGCAGCACCCAGTCGTTGGAGGACATGGACAGCGCCTTGTTCTTCTGGTCGGCGTAATTGGAAAAGTCGCTTTTCATTATTTTCGCGCCGTAGCGCGCGGCCACGGCGGCGGTGGCGTCGCAGGAATTGTTGTCCACAAGGGTTATTTCCGACACAAGCCCCTGCACGCTGTCCAGGCAGCAGGGCAGGTCCTGTTCTTCGTTGCGGGCTATGAGCGACAGTGTAAGGGGAATCATCTGCGTTTCAATACCTCGGTATAGAAATCGTAAGTTTCTGCGGCGAACTTTTCAATAGTGAACAGTTCTTCATATCGCTTGCGCGCATTTCCAGACATTTCCCGCATCCGCTCCGCGGACGACAGCAGTTTGCCCGCCGCCTCGGCCAGCGCCTGCGGCTCGCCCGGCTTAAGCAGGAAGCCGGTCCGGCTTTCTTCTACAAGGTCCGGCAGCCCTCCGACGGCGGAGGCCAGCACGGGCCTGCCCGCGCACATCCATTCAAGCGCGGCGCGTGATACCGCTTCCGACCCCAGCGACGGCACGAGTCCTATCGCGCAGCCGGAGAGAAACGCCTGCTTGTCCTGCACAAAGCCTTCCACCGATACGGCGTCCGCCAGGCCGTGCGAAGCGGCAAGTTTTTTCAGCTCTTCCGCCTTCACGTTCTGTTGCTGTCCGGCAATGCGCAGGCGTGCGCCGGGGAATTGTTCGCGCAGAATTTTGAGCGCCTGTATGGCGCAGACGTGTCCTTTCACCGGGTCCAGCCGCGACAGCATCCCAAGCGTGTGCGGCTGGGCCGCATCCGCCGGTGCCTGTCCCTCGTCGGCTATGCCCTGGAAAACAACGCGCGACAGCGGCTCCAGCGGGTAGATATTGCGGAAAGCCCGCACTGTGGGCGTATTCGCGCCTATGAAACCGTCGGTGCAGGCCCACAGCGGGCCGGAAAGGAATTTCTGCGTGAAATCGCGGGCGTCGGCCCGCGTGCGTATTAGGGCCGGGCGCGGGCTGGCGGAAAACAGTTTTACAAATGCGCCGAAAGAGTGGGCTGAGCCGGTATGGGCGTTGATTATGTCAGGCGAAAAAACGCGGATAGGCCCCAGAATTTTTCCTGCGCCAGCCCATTTGTCGGAGATGTTGAGCGTCTGGAGCCCGCAGGCCGCCGCTTTTTTGAAAGCGTGGCTGCTGGCCGGAGCGGCGAAAAGGCAGTCATGCCCGGCCTTGTGCTGCGCCTGGGCCAGGCTGATGGCATATTCGGTCAGCCCGCTGTCCCAGATTTCGTCGTCCAGATGCAGTATCTTCATGGATTGAACAGTTTTGGCGCTGTTTTGAGGGCCGCTTTCAGCGCGGATTCCGGGGAGATATTTCCCATGCAGTTGAAATGCTCGCAGGCTTTTTCGGCGCATTTGTGGCAGGCGGCGTATTCCGGCATGAGCACTTCATGGCCCTGCCCGTATGGTCCCCAGCGCTGAGGCAGACAGCCTTTTATCGGGGGGAAGAAAGAGACGGTGGGAACCCCGAGCGCCACGGCAAGATGCAGTGGCCCCGTCGAGTTGGTGCACAGAAGGCCAGCGCGGCTTATTACTGCTATAAGCTGGCGCAAAGTCAGAGCTTGGTCTGTTATGGCGGGCCGGATGCCGCTTTCAGCGGCTATTTCCCTCAAAAGAGGAATTTCGGGACCGGCCCCGGTCAGCAGGATTTTCAAAGACGGATTGGCCTGTTTTAGCAGCGCGGCCATTTTCGCGTAGTTTTCTGGAGGCCAGTTCTTGGCCGAGCCGCGCGAACCGGGGTGCAATATGGCCAGCCTGTCATGCGCGGCTATGCCGAAGCGTTCGGAAAGGTATTTTTGTGCCTGCGCGATTTCTTCTTCAGTAAGTTTTATGCGGCAGGGGGCCTTCTCCGGGGTTATACCCAGGGGCTGAAGCAGCGCGGTGTTGAAGTCCGCCTCATGGCCGGGGTTATGGGAACGGCGCTGGAAGACGATTTTGTTCAGGAGAAGCGACCAGATTTTTGACCCCGGCCCTATTCTAAGCGGTATTCCGGAGAGGAACACGGAAAGGGCGGAGCGGCGGTCCACGAAAAACAGCACCGCCGCGTCAAAATTCCGGGCGCGGAGTTCGCGGGCCGTTTCTGTTACGGATTTCAAAGCGATAACTTCGTTTATGTCCGGGTTATTGAGAAATATGTCGGAGGTATAGGGGCTTGCGAGCACCGCTATATGCGCGTCTGGATTGTGGAGGCGCAACAGGGAAAGCGCAGGCGTGACAAGCACTGCGTCGCCTATTCTGTCCGTGCGTACAGCCAGTATCCTGCGTGCGCGTAAGGGCATCGGCTAAATTCTATCATGTTGCCGTCAGGCGGCCCGTCAGGATTTTGCGCCGGACAGCATTTCCAGTGCCGCCGAGGCGGCAAGGTCCGGCTGTATCAGCTTCATGCACAGGAAGTGTCCGTGGGGGCAGGTTTTGCCGCCATGAAGCGCGCAGGGGCGGCAGTTCAGCTTCGCTTCAAGCACGCGGTGGCCTTTGCCGTAGGGGAAAAAGCCGAGTTCGCGCGTCGTCGGCCCGAAGATGGCCAGAGTGGGGACGTTGAATGCCGTGGCTATGTGCATGGGGCCGGAATCGTTGGTGATGAAAAGCTTCAGCTTCGGCATCACGGCCATCAGTTCCGGAAGAGATGTCTTCCCCGCCCAGTTGAGGGCTTTGGCTCCGGAATCGGACGCTATGGAGTCGTACAGCGCGGCGTCGCCTTTGCCTCCGAGCAGGATGAAAGCGGCTCCCGTTTTTTCGCTTATCATCCGCATCGCTTGGGAGAAGTATTCAGCGGGCCACATTTTGGTGGGCCAGGCCGAGCCTGCATTTACGCCTATCAGCAGGGTTTTGCCGTCTATCCCCTGTTCACCAAGCAGGCGGGCCACGGTCTGGGCCGGGCCTTCTCCTTCTTTCATGGACACAGGGCGCGGGGCTATGCCCTCGGGCGCAAGCGGCGTCAGTAGGGCCAGGTTGCGTTCCGCGTCGTGCAAGAGCCACGAGAACGGGACCAGCGTGTTGTAAAAGAAGCGCCCAGCGCTGGTGTGAAAGCCTATGCGCAAGGGCGCGCCGCTTAACCGCGCCAGCAGGCCGCTTCGGAAAGAACGGTGGGGTGAAATTACGGCGTCGAAATTGCCGCGCTTCATTTCGCCTGACAGCTCCAGCGTGGCGGCCGCCAGGCCTTTTTGTTTCTTGGCGTCAACCAGCACCGACGACACTTCCGGCGCGGCTCTGAAAACGTCTGCGGTGTCATGGCGCGCCACCACGGTTATTTCCGCTTCCGGAAACAATTCCTTGGTTTTTTGCAGGAGGGGGAGAGTCAGCACCGCGTCGCCAAGGAACGCAGTCTGTATGAAGCAGATTCTGCGCGGTGCCTGCCTGCGGGCGGAGTTTTTTTCGCGCCAGTCGGAAAGTTCCGGGGTCCTGTATTTAAGCGGGATGTCCCAGGCCGACAGGCTGTCCAGATACCTGTCCAGCGTATGGCGCTGCAAGGCAGGGCTTTGCAGCCGCAGCTTTACGAACAGGCGGCGGGCCAGCGAGTTTTTGGAATACGCGGCCTGTTCCGGTATGCCGGAGAAAGTTTTTATGAGGAAGGTGCGGAAGTTGCAGTGCAGGTCCAGCAGATGCGTGAAGCGGCGTTCTTTTATTTCCCGCAGCGCCGCCGACAGGCCCTTGAATGGAATCACTTCGTCCACGCAGGGATGGCCTGCGATGGCCTGCGCGAATTGCGGCTTCACCAGCACGGATATCCTGCAATCCGGCCATTTTTCCTTAAGATTGCGGTACACCGGCGCCGTCAGTATGACGTCGCCGAGCGAGGACAGCCTCAGCACCAGTATCCTGGGGCTTTCGCTCATGCCAGAAACTCCCGTATCACGGGCATGGTCTTGTCTGTAGCGCCGGTGAACGATAATGCCGTTTCCAGCGCGGCCTTGCCCGCGTTTTGCGTTTCAGGACCGGCTTTCAGCAGCTTTATGGTTGTGTCGGCAAAGGTTTCTTCCGATATCTGGAAGGCCGCGCCGTCAGCGATGAGCTTCACCGCCACTTCAGGCGTGTTGTAGTAGTGCGGCCCAGCAATCATGGGCTTGCCCAGTATGGCGGCTTCCAGCATGTTGTGCCCGCCTTTTTCGGCTATGGTGCCGCCTATGAAGCACAGTGTGGCGAACGAGTAAAAGGAAGTCAGCAGCCCCATGGCGTCGACTATAAGACAGTCGGCCCCGGGGTTTCCGTCCTGTTCGGAATAAAGCGCGGTTTTTATCTCGGCTTCCTGCATCGAGGCGTTTATCTGAGCAGTGCGTTCCAGATGGCGCGGGGCAAGCACGATTTTAACTTCGGGAACCGCGCTTTTCAGACGGCTGAATTCCCGCGCCAGCATTTGTTCCTCGGCGGGATGGGTGCTGCCCAGCACAAGAAGCGGGGAATTCGTCCAGGCAAGACGGGCCAGAACGCGTCGTGCCTCGTCCCGTTTTGTCGGCTGCCGTTCAAGCAGGTCGTATTTGAGGTTGCCTGTGACCGTGATTTTGGACGGGGACATTCCAAGCGCCCGGTAGTTGGCGGCGTCCTGTTCTGTCTGCGCGCAGGCGCCGCTTATTTTGCCGAAGACGTACTTCATGAAGCCGCAGGCCAGCGCGTATCGCCCCGCGCTCCGGGAGGAGAGCCTTCCGTTTACAATGCACACGGGGATGTCGGCCGCTTTTGCCGCGCTTATCATGTTGGGCCACAGGTCCCGTTCGGCTATGAAAAGCGCGCGCGGCCTGTATTTTTTCACAAAGGCCGACGTGAACGGGTAGAAATCCAGCGGGGACAGGACGGCTGCGTCCGGCGAAAGGGTTTCCGCCGCTTTTTTGCCTGCCGCAGTATTGGTACTTATCAGCAAAGGCAGTTTTGGGTATTCGGCGCGCAGGCGGCGGACCAGCAGGGCCAGCGAACGGGTTTCCCCCACGCTGGCGGCGTGCAGCCAGACGGCGCCGGGCCCGGTTTTAGGAGCGGAGAGCGCGCAGCGCTCCGGCAGCTCGTCCAGCAGGGTTTTCAGCAGGGAGCGGCGCGGCGAGAGGAGGAAAAACAGCAGGAAACCGGCTGCCGCCGGCACAAACAAGACGTTCAGAATCAACAGCGCAATAAAGCCCATTATCAGGAAACGGCCAGCTTGTCCGCCTGTTCGGTGATGCGGTCCAGTTCCAGCCGGATTTCTTCGCTTTTCGCGGCGGTGTCATCCTGCTCGCCGACGTGTATCGGCCTGCCGTAGGCAACTACGGCCTTGGAAAAAGGCAGGGGAAGCTGGAACTTGTCCCAGGAATTGAAAACTATTTTGCGGCTGAGCCCGCAGGAGACCGGGATGACCGGCAGGCCGGTTTTTTGCGCGAGCAGAAGTATCCCCGACTGTACAGTGCGCTGCGGGCCCTTTGGCCCGTCCGGAGTGACTACCGGGTGTTGGCCAGCCTGCGCCCTGTCCAGCAGGTTCAGGAGTGCCGCAGTTCCGCCTTTGCTGGTGGAGCCGCGCACCGTGTCAAACCCGAAACGCGACAGGAGGCGCGCCAGGTACTCGCCGTCCTTGCTTTTGCTTACCAGCGCGCAGACGTTTCGGAAGCGGTGCGAATACACCAAGAACACAAGCCTTGAATGCCAGATGGCGTAAATATAATTCCCGCCGCTCTTTTCAGTAGCGGAGGATTCGGCGTCTGGCAGAAGGGTGATTCTGGCGGTTTTGCCCACAAGCAGCAGATACAGGCGGGCCACCCACGGGACTATTGCATGCAGTATCGAGTAGGAAGGGGGCTTGGGTTGCGTGCTGTCAGGCATTGGAAATCACTTTTTTCGGCGTTTCTTTGCCACCCACGGCACCAGAAACGCAGCCGAAAGGCGGGGGAGAAGTGCTCCGTCCTGTCCCAGCTCCATGCCGATTTTAGCGGCCGCCAGCCTTTCAAATGCCAGCGGGAGCAGGCGCTGCGCCCCTTCTCGGGAGAGACGGGCCCCGTCGCGCAGGAATCTCGGCAGGAGCGGCGCCGCCGGGGAGGAGTCCTCCAGCAGAGGGGAGGCTATTATTTCCATATCGGCCAGTTCGAAATTGTCGCGTGCGGCTTCTTCCTCGAGCAGTTCTTTCACGAATGTCGCCGCGTTGTCGAAGAAGCCGCAGACTACCATGGCGGCCGCCTGCTTCTCGTCCGGGTTGGCAAGCGCGGCCAGATGGTCGCCCAGTTCCCGGCCCAGCGTCACGAAGCAGACGCTGAAAACCTTCTCGCTGCGGAGCGCTTCCAGCGCGGCCTCGGGGAAGTCCTCCTCGAAGGTCTCGAAGACGACGCCGCTGTCCATCTTGCCGGACAGGCACGAGATGAACTCTTTGGCGGCGGCGTCATCGGCTATGGCCGCGTTTTCCCGGTTCAGCGGCGCGCGCGAAAGGCGGCGCAGCAGGTCTTTATAATAAACCGGGACCTTGAAGCGTTTGATTTTTCTCACGGCTGGCTCCGGCTATGCTCTCCGGTGCTTTTTGCGCTGTGGTTTCTCGGCGGCTTCAGCGGTTTCTTTGGGGGCGCTTGCTGCGGCCTCGTCGGATTTTGCGGCGCCAGACCACTGGTATACCAGCGGGGTCGCCACGCCTATGGTGGAATACACTCCCACCACCGTGCCGATTACCATCGCGAAGGCGAAGTCGTTTATCACTTCGCCGCCCAGCAAGTACAGGGTCACAGAGGCCAGGAACACGGTCAGCGTGGTGTTCACCGTGCGCGCCAGCGTCTCGTTCATGCTCTTGTTGATGATGTCGCGCAGCGGCATGCGTATGTTCAGGCGGATGTTTTCGCGCATGCGGTCGAAGATGACTATGGTGTCGTTGATAGAGTAGCCCGCAATGGTCAGCAGGGCGGCCACCAGTATCAGGTCTATCTGCCTGTTGGTCAGGGAAATCATGCCTATGGTGATAAGCACGTCATGGAAAATGCCTATCACGCCGGCGGTTCCCCACAGCGGGTTATTGAAGCGGAAGGCCAGGTAGATGATGATGCCCATCATGGACAGCACCAGCGCCCATACAGCTTTCTTGGACAGGTCGCGCCCTACCGCGGGGCCTACGTATTCCACGCGTTCTTTGGCGAAGTTCTGGCCAGGCATGGCGCTTTTAATGGCGGCGTCTATCTGGTTACCGATTTCATTGACGTTGTTCTGCTTGCCCTGAATACGTATAGCGAAGCTGTTCTTGTCGGTGTAGCTTTGGATGACCGGTTTCAGCCCGGCATTGTCCAGCGCCTTGCGCAGGTCGTCTATCCCGACCGGGTTCTCGAATTTCACCTGTATCATGGTGCCGCCGGTGAAGTCCAGCCCCAGGTTCGGGCCTTTGACCCACAGCGATATGAAGGTCGTCAGCAGCAGGACTGTGGAAATCGCGAAGAATATGCGGCGTTTCCCGATGAAATCTATGTTTGTTTCCGGTATTAGCTTGATCATAGACTGATCTCCTTGGGGTTGGACGTGAGCCAGGATTCATATACGGCCCTGGTTACGAATACGGAGGTGAACATGCCCACCAGGAGGCCTATGGTCAGGGTTACTGCGAAGCCCTTGACCGGTCCCGAGCCGAACTGGAACAGGAACAGAGCCGCTATCCAGGTGGTCAGGTTGCTGTCGAAAATCGGGCTCCAGGCCCTGTCGTACGCTTCGGGGATGGCCATGGCAAGAGGCTTG
>JAAYTX010000060.1 GCA_012523635.1 Elusimicrobiota bacterium | reverse complement strand
TGTCCGCCTCCTCCATGGCCTGCGCCATGGTGGCGGTGTAAGTGTAAAAACGCACCCCGGCATCCTGCATGTCGAAGACCAGCACGTCCAAACCGGACAGCATTTCAGGCGTGGGCCGCAACGTGCGTCCGTAAAGGCTGTAAACCGGAATATTTTTGTAGCGCTCGTCGCCTATCGCGGCACCGGCCCGGGCCTTGCCGTCAAAACCGTGTTCCGGCGTGAAGATGGCGCGAAGCGAAACCGAAGGATTTTCCAAAAGCAGCTGCGCAAGGGAGCGCCCGCCGGAATCCACAGCCGTGTGGTTGCAGATAACGCCCACGCGCTTGCCGGACAGCGCGGCAAAGCCGCCGCGCTCGAGGACGTCAAGCCCGCTAAGCACCGGGGCGCAACGCGCCCGCCCGGCTAAAAGAAAAGCCCCGCAGAAAAGCAGGGCCTTTAACCGTAATTTCATCAAAACCTCAGTCCGGCAGCTTCATAACCAGCAGATACAGCTCGCCGGGGCCCCAAGTGTTGGTGGCTATGGCTTTGGCGGGCGCGCCGGTTCCCGCAAAATAGTCTACGCGGCCGGGGCCGAGTATTGCGCCGCCGGTGTCCTGGCACATGGCAAAACGCGCATGCGGGGCCACGCCCAGCAAAGTGCCGTCGGCGTCAATTCGCGGCAGCGGGGCCTTCAGGAAGGCCAGCGCGCCCAGCGGGGCGTATTTCTTGTCCACCGCTATCGAACGTCCGCCCACCAGCGGCTTGCCCATCGAGCCGAGCGGTCCGTTTTCCGGGTCGGTCAAAGGGGTTATGGAGAAGAACGTGTAGCGCTTGTTGGTGGCTAAAAGCCAGGGCTCCATTTCCTTGTGCTGGTCAAGATACCTTTTGGCGCGTTCGTGCGAGACCTCGTCGCGCGAAATAAGGCCCATCTCCACCATGGCGGTGACAGGGCCGCGGAACTTAAGGTTGTTGGTGCCGGCGAAACGCGCGCGGAATTCCCTGCCGTCGGTGAAATGCAGGCGGGCAGAGCCTTCCACATGCAGGTCCATTATGTCGAAACGGTGCTCGAACCACGCCAGCTCAAGGCCGCGTCCGGCGAGGGCCTTGTCTATGTCTATGTCCTTGCGGGAGAAATAGGGCACCAGCTTCTCGTTCTCGACGCGGCCGTATATTTCGTCGTCCCTCCATTTCTCCGGGTCGAACGCGCCGAGGCTGACCTGTATCAGGTCCGGCGGGCGCTTGTAAATGGGATGCTGGAATTTGCCGGCCTTCACCGGGCTGGCTTCAAGCACGGGCTCGTAATAAGAGCTGTAAACGACCTTGCCCTTGCCGTCGGAGCCCAGCGATTTATAGAGTTCAAAATTCTTTTTAAGGCCGCGCGCGAGTTCCTCGGGGGTCTTGGCATCCTTATAAAGCTTGGCGAAGGCTTCCAGCGAACGGGCCATGTGCTCGGCCGAGAAGCGCTTGTCGCCTATGGGGAACATGGCGCGTTTGTCCACCTGCTCGCGGAAGTAGGCTATGCTTTCGTTAAGGGAACGCAGCAGGCTTTGCTTGTCGGAAAGGTCGTCGAAAACGGGGAACTGGTCGTCTGATACCTGCACAAAGGCGTTGGCGGGCGGAAGGTCGCCGTATTTGGGCGCGCGCTCCACCAATGAACAGCCTGCAACAGCCAACAGCAGCGGCAGGGCCGCCGCGGGCACAAGACGCCTGCGGTTCAGTTTCATCCTCGATTTAGTCCGTACTATGCCGGAATTAACCCTTGTTTCAGTTTGAACTGATGCTTCTTGAAAAGAGGTTTAAGGGAGAAATTGGGATTTGCCGGAGTTCCTATGTGGCAAAGCATACATTTATTATGGCAAATTTCGACGGACGACGCAAGCTGGAAATAGTCGCCCCATGACGCAAAGACAAAAAAATCATTTAAGCTGTCGAGCCTCGCAGCGTGTGAGCCGGCAGGGGCAATTAATCCCAACGCCTGCGACAATGCTATGAAAATGATTTTATTTCTAATAAATCTCATCAGATACAATTCGTCGTTTTTCAACATCTATCACATAGTAACTGGTTGTTTTAATCCCACCATTAACCACAGACCTCAAACGAGATGGAACTTCCAGTAAAATATACCTATCATCTCGTGAAAATTTGATTTTCGCACGTGCAGTTGGCAACTCTCTACGCAATAATTCATTACCATTCATGTCATACAATACCATTGCCTTTTCTTTCATGGGACGAGTAATAGTTACCACAAAATATTTCTGTGAGAAGGAAATAGCCTTTGCCACTACATACCCGGAATTAATCTCCTTAATCAGTTTCCCTTCATAATTGTAAATTCTAATACCGCTCGGCTCCGAGATCCCCCCATACTGAAATATGCGCGAGTCAGAAAAAACTATATACCCAGGTCCCGTGTGATATGGCACGATTTTGGTTTGCTTCAATACATGTCCCTTTGAATCAATAATATTGACATTACTATTTGTTTCTAAGATAGCAACTTGCTTATTTGCACCCAAAGATGCAAGTGATTTGGTTTGCTCATCATATACTACTGGCGTTTCCGCTGATAACTGAAAACTAGCCCCGCTTCTGTTTACTTTAATAATTTCTCCAGGTTGTATTTCAGCAGGCTTACCCGCCTTTACAGCCAAGCGTTCCGTTTTATCCGCATATTCCAGAAATGTCTTGTAATTCTTTACGTCCTTGGCTGTGATTGTGGATATTTCCTGTTCCACCTCCGCCGTAGCGCTTGACTTGGACACCACGCCCTCATTCTTTGCCGCAAAACCTGTTTGCGCCATCAACGCAACAATCGCAAGCATCAACCCGTATTTTATTTTCATATTCCCTCGCTTTCACAAAAACCCGGCATAAATTTAGTCGCCGCCAGAAAACAGCGGCATCAAAGCAGGATAATTACTGATGGATTTCCCCTGTCCCCCACAGCCTTTACCAATACAACATCATAGCCCAAAACCGGCCTTTTGGCTAATAAATGCAAAAAATTCTTATTTGGCTTATTTCAGTCGAGGCTGTTAAAATTCCATTAATGAATACATTCGCAGTGGCGCTTGGCGTTATGCTGTCTTTTGCCGGGGCGGCTAAGGCCGCCGACAAGGCGCTGGTAACCGCCGCCGACGGACGCGTGGAGATAAAACCGCGCGGCGCCTCCGACTGGGCCGGCGCGCCGGAAGGCGCGCAAGCCGTAGAAGGAACCCTGGTGCGCACCAGCGCCGACGGCAGGGCATTGCTCGTGTTTCCAGATAAAAGCAGGGTATGGCTAAAGGAGGGCGCGCTTCTTGAAATAAGCAAACTGGACAGGCGCGCGGCGGAACTGAATCTTCAGGCAGGTTCCGCCAAAATACATGTGCCGCACCTGCGCGAAGGCCACAATTTCATAATAAAAACAGGCAATTCAAGAACCGAAGCCCGTTCAGCCGAGTTCACTGTCGCCGCGAAACCGGACGGGGGGACGGAATTCCACGTGCTTTACGGGCGGCTTGAGCCGCGCCTGGTCTCCGCCGAGGGCAAGGAACTGCCGCTTTCGCAGGTGCATCAGGGAATGGCGCTGTCGCTGGACGCAAAAGGCGCGCAGGAACAGGCCCTGCTTACCCGCGAACAGGAAATACGCGCCATGGAAGACTGGCAGCCCGGCTACACGCAGGAACAGCGCGTGGAACGCCTGCTGGCCGACGCCGCAAGCCGCCGCGAACTGCACAACTACGCCCGCGAAGCCAACCGCACGCAGGACATGGTGCAAAGCCTAGTAACCAGCGTGCGCGAAGCCGACTTCGAGGCGGGCAGGACGCTTACCGACGCGCACGGCAACCTTGTCCGCGTTGACCAGCGCCTCCTGCGCCCGGACAATTACTCGCTTCAAATCATCAACCTGGTAAAACGCCCTTCCTACGAACACTCATTCGGGTATTTCGCCTACAACGGCGGGACTGTGGAAAACAGGCTTGATTCGCTCCAGGTGCGCCTGAAATTCAACATGTCCCTGCCGGACAGGCTGGATTCCTGGGCGGGCTACTTCAAGCAGAACCAGGGAGCCATTCACCCGGAATACTCCATGATGGTGGCGGCCAACCAGACGGGCCAGACCTCCATATTCACGCTGGCCGACCTTGCCCTTTACGATTCCTCCACCGGCCTGCTCGACGACAACGATTACGTATATTTCGGCACGCTGACCGACGACCTCGCCCACGACACGGCCTACGCCCAGCTTTCAAAAATAGCCAAGGGCACAGGCATCACTAACGCCGCGGGAGGCGCGGTGCTGGTTGACGGCAGCCTGATAAACGGCTTTGTCTGGGCCAAAAAAGACCAGACCTCGCGCCTGACCAGCGATTCGGGCACCGGAAAGCTTTACCGTTACGCGGCCGACAAATACTACATAGGCAATGACACTTCGGACCCGGCGAAATCAGTCTGGCTGGGCGCGGAAGCGCTGGTGATAAGCAACTCCGGGCAGCTTAAAAACACCACCGACATAACCTCCTCGACCAAAGACCCTGACACTCTTGCCAGGGAAAACGCCGCCGAAACGATGTTTTACGTTAAGCAGAACCAGGCCGGGAGCGGTTTCGGGCAGGTTTCCGGCACCGACGCCAACGCGGTGACCGTCGGCGGCAACACCTATTACCTGAACCCGCAGGGCCGCAACCTGGACCTTGTTCTTATACCCGATATCGGGCTGGCCGCGGTGCAGAATCTTCTACCCACACTGGATACCCTCAAAAAATAAATGAAAAAAGCCACGGGGGTTAAAGCGGCCGTTGCGGCTGTCCTGTTCTGCGTGTTGCCCGCGGCCTGCCCGCCGGCCCATGCCGGATGGGAGGGCAAGGGCGCGCAGATGGTGGGCGAGATAATCACCAACCCGGGCGCGTTTTTCAACGATTTCCAGCAGGACCTTGAGGCCACGCAGCCGCTTCCTCCGGGAGACTGGCTCGGATTCCAGACCGGGGTTTTCCCCACCACCCTGCCGATGACCATGCTCAACGCCTCGGCAAAAATACGCCTGCACGAGGAAGGGCGGCTGGCCTCGGGCCTGCCGCAACTGGACCTGTTCGGCGGCTGCTGGGACATGGTGGGCGCGAAACTGGCCGAAAAACACATGTCCGACGACGTGAACAGCGCCAGCTTCCGGGGCAACTATTTCGGCGCGATGCTGGCCTCTTCGCTTTCGCCCAGAGTGCGCCTTTTCTGGGGCTACAAGCATTCAAAACTGCGGGCCGACCTGAACCTTAAAAAATCCGTGGACATACTGGGCACCCAGGTGAGCAGCTTCCAGTCCGGCTTCGAGGACAACTTTTTCATAGCGGGCATAGAGCACGCCACCGGGCTGGACAAGTTCTGGAGCATACAGCTCAACTACGGCCTGTCCACGAAAAGCGTGGCCTCGAAAATAAGCTGGTACGGCAGGCATTTCGAATGGGGCATAAACATTTATCCCGAAGGGGTGCTGGTACTGCACCCGGTGCTCAACTATCACCTTAATTTCTAAAAACGCGCCATGAAACGCAAACCATTCTTTCCGCCCCTGGCCGCACTTGCCGCACTGCTTTGCCTTTGCGTCCCGGCGCGCGCGGAACAGGGCCCCGAAGAACCGCGCACCTTCACGCCTTATTTCAACATGAGCCTGGCGGAAAGCCTGTACGTGCCGTCGCAGGGCGAGTTCTTCAGCGGCGGCGCCATAAACACGCAAGTGGGCCTGCTGGCGCGCATGGCCCAGCGGCACAACCTTTTCGGGCTTTATAACTTCCGCTACCTGGGCCCGGCCTTCCAGCCGCAGGACGGAAAACAGTTCTCGGAACGCAGCATGGACCACGCCTTCAACCTGGAATACCGCTGGCAGGTGAACGAGCATTTCCGCCTGCGGCCCGGCTACGCCAGTTCGCGCGGCTACCGCCGCACCGGCGCCAACGAGGCGTGGGAAAGCGGCCTTTACAACATGAACTCGTCCGGCTGGCAGCTGGCGGCGGACTACCTGTTCGGCCTTGGGGGGAAAAACGCGACCCTGACCGGGCAGTACCTTTACCGCGCGCTTGAATTCCCGAACTATACCGACCTGCTGCGCGAGTTCCAGAACGCGGGCTCGGCCTCGGAACTGTCGGGCGGACTGCAAAACCAGAAACTGCGCCAGCTGGCGCTGCGCGGCTACTGGAACAATTTCACGGCCGGGGCCAGCTACTCGCGCATAAGCTACGACAACCAGACAGTGGTGGAAAGCAACGGCCACTACGGCACCGCGCTGCAGGAGGACCAGAGCCTCACCGTGGACGCAGGCTTCACCCGCAGAGTATGGATTTTCGAGGCCTCGCCCAGCGTTTCCTACACCGCCTTCACCTCAAACCAGAATTTCCTGCGCTTCAAGTATTTCGGCGCCCCGTACGACCTTTCCACGCTGGGAGACGGCTCATCGGACGTCACTTTCGTAAACGACGCCTACAGCTACAAGGAAATCACCCTTGACCTGCCGCTGTTCATCAACCTGGGGCTGGATTCCAAATGGGCGCTAAGCGGCGGCTGGAGCCTCACGCGCCGCACCTATGACAGCCGCCCTCCGCGCGACCCGGACAACAACTATCTCTCCGGCACGCAGGAAAACACGCTTTCCCGCTTCTACGCGGGCGTGCGCAAGCACATCAACGAAATAGCGGACCTTTCGCTGATGTATTCGCTGGTGTTCGCCTCCTCCAACAACCAATACGAGAAATACCTGCCCTACAACTACACCGGACAATCCATAGGCATAGCCTATAACCTGACTTTCTAGCCAGCTTTGGCCCTGGAAGCCCCGTTTTTGACTGCTTTCCGGGCTAAATGTTAACATTTCACAGTATATTATCCGGGCGGCGGGCCGCATGCCTGCCGCTAGCGAGCGTATTTTTAAATGTATCTCAAAGCACTCGAAATAATCGGTTTCAAATCATTCGCCGACAAGGCCCGCTTCGATTTGCAGCGCGGCATGACCGGCATAGTCGGGCCTAACGGCTGCGGAAAATCCAACGTGGTGGACTCCATACGCTGGTGCATAGGCGAAATGTCGTGGAAATCGCTGCGCACGGGCTCAATGATGGGCATACTGTTCGACGGCTCGCAGAAGCGCCCGCCGATGAACATGGCGGAAGTCACCATGGTGTTCGACAACGAAAGCCGCCGCCTGCCAATAGATTTCACCGAAGTCACCGTCACCAGAAAACTGTTCCGGTCCGGGGAGTCGGAATACTACCTCAACAAGGTGCAGTGCCGGCTGCGCGACATCAAAGACCTGTTCATGGACACCGGCATAGGCGGCGAAGGCTACGCCATCATAGACCAGGGCGGCGTGGAGTTCGTGCTCAGCGCCAAGCCGGAGCAGCGCCGCGAACTGTTCGAGGAAGCGGCCGGCGTCTCCAAATACAAGGCCAAGCGCGACGAAGCCCTGCGCAAGCTGGAGCGAGTGGACGCAGACCTGGCCCGCCTGATGGACTCGGTGGTGCTCATCGAGGAACAGATAAAGAAGCTGGACTCGGAAGCCCGCAAGGCCCGCACCTACCAGAAATACCGCGAGGAGCTGAAAGCCTCGGAACTGGCGCTTGCCGTGGCCGAAATAACCCAGCATCAGGCCGAGGCCGACAAGGCCAATGAAGAGCTTGAGCCGGTGAAACGCGATCTGTTCGACAGGAACACCCAGATAACAGCCGCTGAAGGCGAACTGGCCGCGATAAACCTCGCTCTTGCCGAAAAACAGGCCGCCGCCGCTAAATGCAGCGAGGAGATCGCCGCCGCGACGCACAAGGTGGGCTCGCTGGAAGGCGAAATAAAGCGCTGCGCCGACCTTGCCGAGGAAATGCGCCGCCAGATAAAAGCCTCCGAGGAAGAGGACGCCACGGCCTGGCGCCGCATGGCGGAACTGGAACCGGCGCTGAACTCGCTGTCCGCGAAAATAGAGGAAGCGGCCGCGCAGCTGGCCCCGGTGCAGGCCAATTTCGAGGAAAAACACGCACAGCTGGCCGCTGCCGAAGCCGCGCTGGTGGAGCTTGCGGCTGAACAGGATTCCCGCAATTCCGAACTGGTGCGCCTGACGCAGGCCGAAATAGAGGCCAGCTCAAAGACCGCCGGCCTGTCATCGGGCATAGCGCACGACGAAAACGACCTCGCCTCCACCGCCAAGGAACTGGACAAGGCGGAGCAGGATTTGCAGCAGAAACGCGCCGCAGTGGAACAGCTGAAGGCCTCTCTCTCCGAACAGAAAGGCAAAGTGGAAGCCGCAAGGCAGGCGCTGGCAGCGCTGGAAACGGCCAGGACGGAACTGCTTTCCAAAAAAGACGCCATCAGCGCCCTGCTGCTGGCCGCCAAGTCGGCAGAAGCCGCGGCCAACGCCAAGCTGGAACTGGCGCGGGCGCAGGGCGGCAAGGACCCGTACTGGCTGGGAACGCAGGCGGTGCTTAACGCGAACATGCCGGGAGTGGGCGGCACGCTGCGCAGCCGGCTTACGATAAAGGACGAACACAAGGTTTTCGCCGAGGAAGCGCTCGGGCGTTTCATTGACTCGGTGATATGCGACACCTTCGCCACGGCCGAGGCCGCGTCGGACCTGGTGGGCGGTTCCGGCCGGGCGCGCTGCCGCTTCATTGCGCTGGAGGCAGTGCCGCAGCAGCCGCAAAACCCCGCGCTGGAAAATTTCAAAACGCGCATCTCCTACCCGCCCGAACTGGAAAACCTGGTCTCGGCGGTTGTTGAGGACTGCCGCGTGGAAGGCACAAAACTGCGCGGCAAATTCTGGATGACAGGCGGGTCGCCCGACGTCTCCTCTCCGGAACAGTACTGGGCGCAGGAAAAGGACGCGCTGGCGGACCTGGACAAGTCCCGCGCCGAAATAGCCTCGCTGGAGGCGCAACTGAGCGCCTGCGCCGGGGAATCGGCTAAAAACGAGGGAGACATCTCGCTTTCGCGCGAACAGCTGCAGACGGAATCCCTCAAGGAAAACTCCATAGGCGGGGAGCTCAACGCCGCCGAAAGCGCGCGCCTCTCGCTTGAGGAGATGTCCGGGCTGATACGCCAGGAACGCACGCGCCTAGAGGCGCAGAAAGCCGAAAAAAACGCAGCCCTGGAAGAGGCGCAGGCGCGCCTGCAGGAGCATAAAAACGCGCGCGCAGCCATCACGGCCGCGCTGGAAGAGCTTGCCGCCAGGAAGACCTCCGGACAGGCAAGGGCGGCGGAACTCAAGGAAACCGAAGCGGAGATACAGTCCTCGCTGAATAATTTGCGCATGCGCCAGGTTGAACTCGAATCCGACCGCAGAAACCTGATTTCCGAACGCGACAGCCTTAACGCGGCCGCCAGCCGCCGGAAGGCGCAGCGCGAGGATTTCTCCAGCCGCGCGCTGGAGCATGAGGAAAACCGGCTTTCGGCGCAGTCCCAGCTGCAGCAGCAGCGCGACGCGCTGGGCGAACTGGAACGCGCGGACAAAACCCTGCGCGAGGAGATGGTCTCGGTGAAGGCAGGCTTCGACGAAAAGTCAGAGGCGCTGACCGTGATGCGCGGGGACCTGTCCCAGCTGAAAATGCGCGAGCACGACCTTGAGGCGCTGATAAAGAACCACGCCGCCGTTAAAGAGGACGCCGTGCGCCGCCTGCAGGAAGAGTGGCAGACCACCTATGAGGAGGCGAAAGAGAAATACGCCGACACCCCGGTGGACCACGAGCGCGTGAAGATGCTGCGCCGCAGGATAGAGAACATGGGCGCCATCAACATGACGGCGCCGGAAGAGTACGACGCGCTTTCCGCGCGCGACCAGTTCCTTAAGTGCCAGATAAACTACCTCAACCAGGCCAAGGCGGACCTAAAATCCGCCATCAACCGCATAAACGCCACCACCCGCGAGAATTTCAGGCACATCTTCCAGCAGGTGCGCGACCACTTCCAGCGCATCTACCAGACGCTGTTCGTGGGCGGAGAGGCCAACCTCATACTGACCCAGCCCGACAACCTGCTGGAGACCGGCGTGGAAATAATGGCCCAGCCGCCCGGCAAGAAGCTGCAGAACATCGCGGCGCTGTCCGGCGGCGAAAAGGCGCTCACCGCTCTGGCGCTCCTGTTCAGCTTCTTCTGCGTCAACCCCTCTCCGTTCTGCGTGATGGACGAGGCCGACGCCCCGCTGGACGAGGCCAATGTGGAACGCTTTGTGAACCTGTTGCGCGAGTTCTCGTCGCAGACGCAGTTCCTGGTGGTGACTCACAACAAGCGCACCATGGAGGCCGCCGACGTGCTGTACGGCGTCACCATGGAGGAATCGGGCGTGTCCAAAGTAATTTCCGTGGGGCTTAACGCGAGAAAGAACTGATGCTGTACGGCGTGTTTTCCGATGTGCACGGCAACCTGGAGGCCCTGAAGGCCGTCCTGGAGTTTTTCGCCTCCAAAAAGGTTGACGGCTACCTGTGCTGCGGAGACCTGGTGGGCTACGGCCCCCAGCCCGAGGAATGCGTGCGCGCGGTTTCCGCCCTGCCCGGTCTGCGCTGCGTGGTGGGCAACCACGACCTCGCCGCGATAGGCAGGCTGCCGCTTAAATGGTTCAACTCCTACGCCACCGCCACCATCGAATATTCGCGCTCCAAACTTTCAGGGCAGTCGTGCAAATTCCTTGAAAGCCTGCCGGATAAAATAGAGGCCGATGGTTTCACCCTGGTGCACGGCTCTCCCAAAAACCCCGTCGAGGAATATCTGCTCAGCGGAGACCAGTTCCAGGAAAGCCTGCCGCACCTGCACACGCCGCTGTGCCTCATAGGCCACAGCCACATGGCATTTTACATAAGCAAGCGCGGCGTGCGCTTCCCCGAAACCGTGCCGTTTCAGGACGGCGAGGAGAAGGTCAAATTTGAGGACGGACTGATATACGCGGTAAACGCGGGCTCTGTCGGGCAGCCGCGCGACAGGGACCCGCGCGCCGCCTGCGGCCTTTACGACTCCAAAACGCGCTCCTTTGAACTCTTCAGGCTGGATTACCGTCGCTCCCTAACGCAGGAACTGATGCGCCGGGCCAACCTGCCTGAAATACTGGTTGAACGGATAGGGATAGGCTGGTAATGGGTTACAGAAACGCGTTTCTGCTGGGAATCTGCCTTGCGCTGCTGCCGCAGGCCGCCGCCGCCGGCGAATTCTCGGCCCGCCTGCTGTGCTTTGACGACTCCATCTACTTTTCGCAGGACTTGCGCAAGCCGCTCGAAAAACTGCTTTCCGACCCGGATTCCGGCATAAAACTGGAACGTGTGGAGGAGCGCACGGCCTACTACAAGCAGGGCTCCTTCGCGTGGCCGCCGCAGGGGGGAGCGCCAGCCGTGGAAATGCGCGGCCACGAAGGCGATATACGCAGGCAGGGCAGGACGCCCGGGCTTGAAACC
Organism: Elusimicrobiota bacterium; assembly: GCA_012523635.1. GTDB lineage: Bacteria > Elusimicrobiota > Elusimicrobia > Elusimicrobiales > Elusimicrobiaceae > JAAYTX01. The sequence goes on along the minus strand of JAAYTX010000060.1, from coordinate 10,454 downwards.
AGCTGGTCGGCGCTGATACAGCACCCGATGGTGAGCCCGGAACTGAACGCCAAACTCAGGGCTCTGGCCGCGGACCCGGCCTCAGGCGGCGGTACGCAGGGCCAAATTTCCGAATCGGACTTCGAGCTGGGCAGCATCTGGTGGCCCGACGGCGAAAGCGCGGCGGTCTTCCTCAAGCCCGGAAAACTAAACCAGCAGCAGTGGGTGCGCACCACCGCGGTAAGCTATCACGTCAGGATAGGCTCGGCGCATACCGTGCTTACGGTGTTCGCCAAGCCGCGCGGCGGCATGGGCGCGCAGTACGACTCCATCCGCGAACGCCTTACCGAGTATTACCAGCCCACGGCAATAGTGAACTTCAGCTCCATAGCCGAATATGCCGAAAACGGCATCATTTCCACTGACACGCTGCGCGCGTACTGGAAAGACCTTGGCGTCGGAGTCGTGGCCCCATCCGGGCTTGACCTCAAAACCCTGTTTTCCATGGGAGCCGCGCAGCCCGGCGACCCCGCCGTAATCTGCACCAACGCCCAGCCATCCGACGACGCCGGACCGCAGCCGGTGGCAAAATACGCGGTGCGCGAGGTGGACGGGATACGCCTGGGCTTCATAGCGCTGGCCGAGGACCCGGCCGCATATTACCAGGAACAGCTTCCGTTCCGGGTGGTGAGCCCCATAGCCGCGGCCACGGAAGCCGTTCGCCGCCTGCGCGACGAGGAAAAGACCGATTTCATAGTGGCGCTCTCGCGCCTGGACAACGACGAGACCGACAGCGTGCTGGCCTCGGTGCCGAACATAGACCTGCTGCTCACCGCCGACGGGCAGACCCGCTTCAGCAGCAAGACTGTGAAAATGGAACTGCAGTCCTGGCGCAGGGACAGGCAGCAGTACCCCGTCTACACGGCGCAGATAAAGACCGGGCGGCTGAGCGAACTCCTGCTGGAATTCAACCAGTCCGGAGAACTGAAGGAGCCGGTGCTTGTCGAGGAAAAGAACACCGACGATTACGCCCAGGAAGACCTTTTCGACAACAAATACTACCGCGCCACCGACGCCTATCTGGACCGCTTCTTCTCGTCAAGCGACCCGGTCCTGCCGGAGCCGCGCCTGGTATGGCCCCAGGCCCCGCAGGCGCGCTACGCGTATCACCCGCTTGAAATTTACACAATAGCCGCCAACGCCCTGCGCGAGGAAAGCGGCGCGGAAATAACGGCGCTGCGCATACTGCCGCTGTCCGGCTCCGGCACCGGGGCGGTCACGCGCCCGCGGCTGACTTACTGGCTGCATTCCCAGAACGATATCGTGGTGGCCCCGCTGACAGGCGCGCAGGTTTCCAAAATACTGTCTCAGGCGGATTTCGGCGCGCTCCCGTCCAATTCCGAGACCGATTACGACGCGTCCGAACGTTACGCCGTATCGGGCGTGGACAAGGACAGGAAGATTTACGGTTCGGCCCTGAGCAGTTCGGAAATCTACACGGTGGCCCTGCCAAAAAACCTTTACCGCAAGGTGAGCGCCGGATCGCCGCCGCCGGCGCCGGACAAAGTCAAAAGCATGAGCCTTTCCGACGCCGTATCGCAGCGCCTGGCCGCCGAGTCGGGCAAGGCGGGCTACTACAGCGACGCGCTGTTCGCGGCCTATATCTCCTCGCGCACCGCGCCGGCCCCCGGACTGCCCGCCGCGGTGAAAAGCGAGCTGGACCAGCTTTCCGACGATTCCATAGCCGCGACACAGTGGCGCCAGTGGCAGGAGCAGTCGCAGGGCAGGCTGGCCGCCGCCATAGCCGCGCTTGCCGATGACAGGACCATAACCAAGACCGTCTGGCGCATCAACCTGCGCGAGCTTACATTCATCTTCTCGCGCACCTACGTAAAGAACCCCAACCTTTACGCCGACTTCTCAGACGCCCGCATACGCGCCGACAGCCAGATGACCATGAAGGGCGTGATGCGCCTGTACGCCGAATCCTACACCACCAATTTCCGCAACGACGCAGGCATAATAGCCGAATACGGCAAGCTGCGCGTCTCGCCGGTGAACGCCGACGAGGTTGAAAGCGAGACTGCCGACCGCCTCCAGTTCGTGGACGATTACATGTACCGCTGGAAGCAGCTGCACGGCAGGCTGGAAGGGGTAACCATGGGCCCGTTCCTGAGCCTTGGCTACGACACCGAATTCACAGCGGCCAACAACACGCCGTTCAAGAAAATCGTGCGCGGCAAGGGCGGCATGAAGCTTTTCGACGGACCGTGGCTCAAGTCGCTGTACGCGGCGGCGGTCGTGGAAGAGGACTTCACCTACTCGCCGTCCTACAGCAAGTACGCCTGGGAAACAGGCTACGAAGTGCGCATACCGCTGCAGGGCAAGACGGTGTTTTCCAGCATAGGCACCTACAGGAACTTCTTCTCCGGGGCCAACACCCGCCCGACCGATTACCAGTATGAACTGGAACTTTCCGGACGCATAGACTCCGAATTCATCGGCAGCGTGAAAGTGGGGCCGTACTTCGAGCTCTACCGGGCCAAAGGCAAGCTGGTGCCGGAGGCCGGAGAAAACCTGAAATTCGGAATCAGCGTCTCTTACGCGTTTATCTCCAAACCGCTGTTCTAGGCGCGGGAGGAATACATGGGCGACATGGAAATCCTGAAACTGGCCGCGGCGGCGGCGCAAAAAATAGCTGCCTGCCGCACCTCCGCGGAGGCATGGAAGACGGCTGTGGAATTCGCAGGCGAGCACATGAAATGCGAGGCCGGAAGCTATTTCTCGGTGGACGCATCGGGAAAGCTGCTGACTCTTGAGTACGCCTTCGGCGATTTCGCCAGCGACCTTTCCAGACTCAGCTTCAGCCTGCAGGGCATCGTGGGCCATGCCGTCCAGCACAAAACCGCGGTAACAGTCAACGACGCGCAGTCCAACCACCATTTCTGCGCCAAGGTGGACAGCGCCACAGGCTTCACCACCAAAACAGTGCTGGCCGTCCCCGCAGTGGAGAACGGCGCGGTGTGCGGCGTGGTGGAGATGATGAACAGAAGCTTCTACAACAACGGCTCTTTCTCGGAAGACGACAGGGACCTGCTGGAAATGCTGGTCATGTTCGCGTTGAAGGCGGCCAAACGCCTGCCTAAGGAAATCCCGCCCCAGCCCTGATGACCGGTTACGCACGCATGGCGGCAAAGCTGGTGTCCAAGCAGAACGCGCCCCAGAAGCACGGACTGACGCGCCTGCGCGCCTACCTGCGCAGCCTGGGCAACCCGCAGGATTCATTTAAGTCCGTGCATGTGACCGGCACCAACGGCAAGGGCTCGGTCTGCGCGATGACCGCAGAAATACTGCGCCGCAGCGGCTGCAAAACCGGTCTTTTCATATCGCCCCATCTTGCCGACATCCGCGAACGCATACAGATAGACGGCGTTCCCATAAGCCGCGCCCGCTTTGCCGGCCTGCTGAAAGAACTGGAGCGCACCGCCCCGTTTCCGCTGACTTTTTTTGAAACTCTCGCCTGCGCAGCATTCCTGCATTTCGCGCGCGAACGGGTGGACTACGCCGTGATAGAGGTCGGCATAGGCGGCAGGCTGGACGCCACCAACACGCTCCACGCGCCGGAAGCCGCAGTGATAACCTCTATAGGCCTGGACCACACGGTCCTGCTGGGCGGCACCGTCGAAAAGATAGCATTTGAAAAGGCCGGCATAATAAAGCCCGGAATACCATGCGTACACGGAAAATTACCGGCCGCGGCGCTTTCGGTCCTGCGCGCCAAGGCGCGCGCGTGCCGCTCGGCGCTCCGCGCCCCATCGGGAAAAAACGCTTTCCGCCCCGCAGGCACCGACTGGGACGCCCTTAAGCTCCGCATCAGGAATAAAAAAGGCGAAAGATTTCAGCTTAACCTGCTGGGGGCGCACCAGGCCCTCAACGCATCTGTGGCCGCCGAAACGGCTGACATCCTGCGCGAAAAAGGCGCGCCGATAACGGCGAAGGCCGTCAGGGACGCATTCGCCGGCGTATACTGGCCGGGCCGCTTCCAGGTCCTCAGACGCGGCGGGAAGATTGTGGTGCTTGATGGCGGGCATAACCCCGAAGCCGCGCTTTTCTTCTCAAAAGCCCTTTCCGATTCGCCATTGGCGGGGAAAAAACCAGTTCTGGTGCTGGGCATGCTCAAAGACAAAGATTGCCGGGCCATAGTCAGCGCCCTGCGTCCGCACCTGTCCCGCGTGATAGCCACGGCCCCGCCGTCCGAACGGGCCCTGGCCCCGACCGCTCTGGCGGAGCTGGTGCTGCGCGAACGGCCGGACGCGGAAATCGAAGTGCATGGAGACTGCGATACGGCGCTGCGCTGCGGGCTGGCGTTTCCCTGCTGCGCCGTAGCTGGCTCTTTCTACCTTGTGGGCGCGGCCCTGCGCCTGCACTCTTCCGCTGTAAAAAAACCGGGATAAGTGCTAGAATAGGCTCAAATATTCAACGCGCGCGTGTTTACAGTCCGCGCGCGTACGGGGTTTTGCGAAATGGCTGAAAACAACGAAAAACCGGAAAATCCGCAATTGAGGCCGTCAGTCCCTCCTCCGGCTCCGCCGACGGAACGGACCGCCCCGCCGCCCACTGAGCTATCTCTTTTAAAGCAGCGCCTGTCCGAAGCCGAGAAGCAGCTGGCGTCCGAGCGGGAAAAAGTCCTGCGCCACGACCTGCGCACGGAACAGGAAGCCGCGTTCTCCTCCAAGGTTGAAGCCTCTCTCAAGGACATACAGCAAAAGCTCCAGCGCGACAAGCGCGAGCGCGAGCTTGACGAGGAACGCAGCGAGCTCAAGCAGAAGCTCCGCGACCTGGAAAGCAAGCTCATTTCAGAGCGCGAAACCTGGGTGCAGGTGATGAAATCCCAGCTGGCCGCGCAGCAGCAGCCCCAGCCGCAGGCGGCCCCCGCGCACGAAAGCGCGCTGGCCGAAAAACTGGAAGCCCTCGGCACCCGCTGGGAACAGGAACGCCTGCGCCTTGAGCAGGCCATGGAACTGCGCCAGAAACCAGCTCCCGCCGGCTCCGCCGCGGACGAACGCCTGAGCGCCATTGAAAAGCGGCTGGAAGACTCGACCAGAATAGCTGACCGCCTGTCGGAAATGGAACGCAAGCTTGATGTTCTGCGCTCCGAACCGCGCAATGCGCCGCCTGCGCCGGAATTAAAAGCCCTTGAAGAACGCCTCCAGCAGGCACGCCTTGCGGAAGCCGAATTACAACGCCAGCTGGCAGCCCGCTCTGCGGCGCCGGTTCCGCCGCCTCCTCCGCCCCCGGCCTTCGGCGCCATGGAACAGCGCCTTGGCGAGCTGATGCGCGAGAAGGAAGAGCTCTCGCGCGAACTTTCCTCGGTGAAGGAAACGCTGTCCCGGCTGGAAAAACAGGGCTCCTCGCTTGACCATATTTCGCAGGTGATACTGGCTTTCAAGGAAGCCATAGCCCAGTCTGCCTCTCGGCCGGCGCCGATGGTTTCCGGCGGCGGCAATATCGTGGACGAAGTGCTGACCCGCGAGCGCAAGCTGGACCAGGCGCAGGCCGAAATAAAGGAACTGAAAACGCGCCAGGACACATTTGACTCCATACTGCGCAGCAGGGAAGAGGCCTTAACCCGCGCCAATGCCGAGCGCGACGAGCACGTCGCCCGCGCCGAAGAGGAGAAGCTCAAGGCGATAACCGAACTGGTGTCGCTGAAGAAGATGGTGAGCAAGCTCAAGCCCATCAACGCCGCGCTGGAACGCGAATACGCGCGCGCCCAGGCCGAAACCGTGCGCGCCAAAGAGGAAGTGCAGCGCAAGGAAGCCGAACTGGAACAACTCTCCGAAAGCAACACGCGCTTCAAGAACGAGCTTACCGACATGAACGGCCAGCTCGACGAAAAGACGCGCCGGGTGTCCTACCTTGAAACGGAACTCTCCCGCATACGCGAGGAGAACGAAAAGAGGGTGCAGGAACTGGAAGGCATACTAAAGGAACAGTCCCAGAAGTACTCGGTGCATCTGGAGGAGCTGGAATCCGAACGCGGCGGCTACGAAAAGAAACTGGCCGCGCTGGACGCCCAGAAAGCCCGGCTGGAGCAGGAATACAAGGCGCGCATTCAGGAGCGCGACCAGCTGAAAACGGGCCTTGAGGCCACGGCGCAGGAGCGCCAGCAGCTGACAGAACGACTTGAAGCGGTGCAGCAGGAGCGCGCCTCCATGGCTACGCTGGTGCAGAATTCCGTGCGCCAGGTGCAGGAACTTTCCAAAAACAAGCACGCCGTGGACAGCATGCTGGCCAGCCTGCAGAACGAGCTTGCCCGCAACACCACTGAAATAAAGACTCTGAACGGCGCTGTGGAAGCGCTGAAAAACCGCAACCAGACGCTGGAGGGCGAGCTTACCGCCAGGGAAGACGAACTGGCCAGGCAGCGCGAAGCCTTCCGGCAGGCGCGGCGCGACAGCGAAAAACTCAAGGATATGCTGGAACGCGAAACCGCCGCTTCCGAGAAGCTCAAGCGGAAAATAGAATATTACGAGAAAATGGCCCATAACGCGCTAGACCGCTTCAAATGGGCGATGTCCGGCAAGAAGCCGGAGTAACACAGATGAAACAATTAAGGGTAGCCGTGGTTTACGGCGGACGCTCCGCCGAGCATAACGTGTCCGTGCACTCAGCCGAGAACGTCTCGGAACTGCTGAGGAAGGCCGGGCATCTGCCGCTTGCGCTATATATTTCCGTCGACGGCAAGTGGTTCCTGAAAGAACAGCCGCTGCCCGGAGAAAACGGCACCCCGGTGCTGCCCTGGCCGGGCGGCCCCCAGCCACTGCGCGATGAAAACGGCAAGGGCATAGCGGTTGACGTTTTTTTCCCGATCATACACGGCCCCATGGGGGAAGACGGCACGCTGCAGGGCCTGCTGGAACTGCTGAACGCGCCCTATGTGGGCTGCGGGGTTCTGGCCTCGGCCGCAGGCATGGACAAACAGCTTGCAAAAAAACTGGCGGCCCTGGAAGGCCTGCCGGTGCTGGCCGACATAGTGCTTGAAAAAGGCCGCGACTGGAAAGAGGCGGCGCATGCTTTCGCGGCGAAAACCGGCTTCCCTATTTTCGTCAAGCCGGTGTGCCTGGGCTCTTCCGTTGGAATCACAAAGGTCGATTCCGACGACGCGCTTGAGGCCGCTGTACTGCTGGCCTTCGAGCATGACACCCGCGTGATGCTGGAACAGGGCGTGCCGCAGGCGCGGGAAATCTGCTGCGGGGCGCTTGGGGCGGGCCGCGACGCCAAAGCCTCGCCCTGCGCCGAAATACGCCCGAAAAACCACAAGTTTTTCGATTACGACGCAAAGTACCTGGACCCGGAGGGGTTTGACCTGCTGATACCGGCTCCGATTTCAGACGCCATGGAACAGGGCCTGCGGGCCATGACCGTGCGCTTCTTCGGCGCCATAGGCGGCTTCGGGCTGGGCCGCGTGGATTTCTTCCTGTCAAATGACGGCAACAAGGTTTATTTCGGGGAAATAAACACTCTGCCGGGTTTTACATCGCACAGCCTCTACCCGTCGTTGTGGAAGCACGCCGGCGCTGACATGGCGCAGGTGGCCAACCACCTGGTGGAACTGGCGCTGGAACGCAAAAAAAACAAAGACGCCCTGGCGGCGCCGCGCCTGGGCCGTTAATCCGGCCCCGCAGCTGACTGGCCTGATGCATTTACTTGGAATAGCCGCATACACCGAAGACAGCGCCGTCTGCCTGCTTGACGAAAGCGGGGCCGCCGCTGCGCGGGAATCAGGCTTTTCAAGAAGCTACAATCCCGGCGAATTCCCTCTCCGCGCGTTCAACCACTGCCTGCAGTCCGCCGAAATCACGGCGGCGGATGCCGAGTACGCCGTACTGTCCGAAAAGCCTTTTCTCCATTTCGCCTCGCTTCTGGCAGGGCACCTGGCCGCATGGCCGTCGTCGTACGGAGAATTCGTAAGGGAAATGCCGCTGTGGCTTGAGCGCAGGCTGACTCTGCCGGACTATTTGCGCCGCGAAACGGGGTTCCGGGGAACTGTGCTTTTCGCGCCGCACCACGCGGCGCATGCGTCGGCGGCTTTCTACCAGTCCGGCTTTGAACGCGCTGCGCTGCTGGTGATGGATTCGGGCGCGGAATCCGCAGCCGTTTCCTTGGGCGAAGGCGGGGACTGCGCGATAAACCTGCGCAAAACCGCGGCTGCGCCGCATTCTCCGGCGCTGCTCTTCAACGCCATGGCGGAATTCCTGGGCCTGCGCCGCAGCGAAAAACTTATTGAAAGCGCGGCCTCGTGCGGAAAACCCGTCTATGAAAAACAACTTCTTGAAAAAGTGCTGCGCATACGCGAGGACGGAGCCCTGGAACTGAACGCGGCCTACTTCGAGCGCAGGCCCGGGAAAATCTCTTTTTCTCCAAAAATACAGGAAATCTTCGGCAAGTCGCCGCAGGCCGGGTTTGAATTCACCCAACAACACTTCGACATGGCGGCCTCAATACAGGCGGCGGCGGAGCGGGCCGCGCTTGCGTCGGCTCGCGCGCTGGCCTCAATGCATGACGGCGAGAACCTCTGCCTTGGCGGCGGGCTTTTCCATAACGCGCACATAAACTCGCGCCTGAAAGCCGACGCAGGTTTCAAGAACATTTTTGTTCCGGAACTGCCGGGCAACGCGGGCACGGCCCTGGGAGCCGCGCTGTACGCCAGACACGACCTGCTCGGCCAGCCTCGGAGCGCCCCGGTGCGCTGCTGCGGCCCGGCCTTCACCCACGCCCAGATGCGCCGCGCGCTCATAAACTCCGGCCTGCCCTACAGGGAACTGGACGAAGCGACGCTTGTCCAGTGGGTTTCCGAAAAGCTGGCCGCCGGACGAATGGCCGCCTGGTTCCAGGGCGGGGCCGAGTTCAGCGCCGCGCCGCTGTGCTCAAGGGCGGTGCTGGCCGCGCCATTCAACACCGAAACCCGCTCCCGCTTTAACGCCGCCGCCAAGCACGGCAGGCCCTTTCAGCTGCGGCTATGCATATGCCGCGCCGCAAGCGCAGGCAGCTACTTCGACGACCCCGCGCCGTCGGCCTTCGTGTCGGCCGCAAAACGCGAAAAATTGCAGGCGATACCGGCTGCCGCCGGCCCTGACGGAACTGCCCGTGTACTGGCTGTCGACGCGCAGCGCTGCCCGGCCGCCGACAAACTTCTGGAAGCTTTCGAACAGCGCACTGGCGTGCCGCTACTGCTTGCCGCCCCCATGAATTTCAGCGGGGAACCCTGCGCAATGTCGCCTTCTGACGCGGTGGAATATTTCAAAAAAAGCGGCGTTGATTGCATGGCGCTCGGCAGCTGTGCCGTGGAAAAGGCGGGCTGATGGAAAAACTGAAGCTGTGGGGCCGCAATTTTCTCAACCGCGCCAACAGCATTACGCTGTTCCTGCTGCTGGGCGCGCTCTACTGCGCAGGAATAGGTTTCACGCGCCTGCTGGCCGAAGTATTCGCGCGCGCGCGCCTTCGCCCGCCGCAGCCGGGCTGGCGCGAGGCCGACGTACGCCAGACACTTGAAGAGGCCAAACGCCAGTCATGAGGAAAACATGAAAAAAATAGCATACCTGCTCAAAGAAGTGTTCTATCTTGTTAAAAAACACAAAATGTATTTTCTCATGCCCATACTCCTGGTGCTGGCCGTGCTGGCGCTTCTGGCCTACCACCTCGGCCCCGGCATAATAACCGTATTCATCTACGCCGGAGTCTGAACCAGTCGGCGAAACGGCATCCGATGGAAATAAAGACTGGCGGAATATATACGATACGCATCCCGGGCGGCACAGCCGCCGCGCTCGCGGTGAGGCTTAACCCGTCCGGCACAGTAACCGCCATGGCGGTGGGCCCCTGCGGCGGCGGCGTTGCTGTGGCGGAAGGCCTTGACGCGTTTCCAGATGAAATTTTTACTCTGCGAAAAGAAGCGTTCGCCCAACTCACCGGCGCGGCATCTCCGCACGGACTTCAAACCGCGCTGCGCGAAATGACAAAAAACGCGGCGCTGGCCTGCCTTGCAGCGTCGGAAAAGAAAATTGGAGGAAGAATCCCCGCCGCGGGCAAAACATTGGACGGCGCAGAACTGGCAGCCATGATAGACGCCTCCCTGGACATGTGGCTGACAGCCGGGCGCTTTCACGAACAGTTTGAAAAGGAGCTGGCGGCGTTCTCGGGCGCGCACAGCGCGCTGGCGGTAAATTCAGGCTCGTCGGCCAACCTGCTGGCCGTAGCGGCGCTGTGTTCGCACAAGCTTGGGGCCAGAAGGCTATCGCCAGGGGACGAAGTAATCACCGTCGCGGCGGCGTTCCCCACCACCATAGCCCCGCTGGTGCAGCACGGACTAGTGCCGGTTTTCGCCGACATAAACCCCGCCGCCTGCAACATCATGGTTGAGCAGCTCCAGCGCTGCCTGAGCCCGCGCAGCAAGGCCGTCTTCCTTGCCCATA
>JAAYTX010000059.1 GCA_012523635.1 Elusimicrobiota bacterium | reverse complement strand
GGGTTTCCGGATAGTTCAGCACGGCGTAGGCGGCGGTGCTGAAAATGCTGTAGATGAAAGATACGAAAACAGCCAGCACCAGGCCGGAATAGCTTGGCGGCTTCAGGACAGCGCTGTTCTGCGCGGGAGCGGCGGTCTCGGACATATCTTTAACATAGCATGTTGACGGGCAGTAAGTCATCGGGCGGGCAGGCCGCCGGAGCTGAAAAACAGCAAGCATCTTTGCCGCCTAAAAGTTGTAAACTGGGACTGGACGGCGGCGGCGGCGCGGAGCCGCGCCAAATCACAGCAAGGCAGGTGCCAAATGGGAGTCCCGCACATACCGGTTTATTGCGAGGCCTGCGGCAAAGTAATTGCCGAAGACAGCGCCTACTGCCCGCATTGCGGCGCTGAGGCGGGCAGCCAGCCCGCGCTGTGCCGCTGGTGCAAAGCGCCCATAGACGCCCGCGACGCCTTCTGCCGCCGCTGCGGCAAGGCGCAGAACAGCGCCGGCGCGCCGTGGTACTACAAGCACTGGGGCATACTGGCGCTGGCCTGCATGGCGGGGCCCTTCGCGCTTATCGCGGCCTGGCGCTCTCCCGCTCTTGGCAAAACCGCCAAATGGGCCTACACGGCTGCGATACTGGGCATATCGCTTTGGCTGTATCTGGCGGCGAAAACAGCTTTCATGTCGGGCCTGAACGCCATCACCGGGGGGGACAGCCTTTCCTCCATAACCGGAGGGACGTACCCGTAGCGAAAAGCGGCCAGACAGAGTAAAATAGCGCAAACCAGAACACCGGAGACGACCATGATAAAAGACACGCTGGCGAAAATAGAAGCGGCCATCGCGCGCATAGACGCCGCCGACGGCAAGAACAAGACGGAACTGCTGGCCCTGCTGAACAGGCTCAAGAAGGAAGTTGCCGGGCTGCCGGAATCCTGCCTCGGGCAGGCAAACAGCGTGGCGAACTTCGTGCAGGCCGCCGCGCACGAGGCCACGCGCGGAGACGCCGACGCCCGCATGCAGGAGATTTCAAGGCAGGGCCTCAGCCATTCGGCCCGCAGGTTCGAGGCTTCGCACCCGGTGCTGGTAGGCATAGTGGACGACATCTGCCGCATGCTGGCCCAGATAGGGATATAGTTCTTCCATAGAACCATGCCGCGCCCGCCCCCAAGGCGGGCGCTTTGTGTTTACGGCAAGCGGGAAAGGGCTCCGGTTCCGCCCGATTTTGTTAAAATAAAAATACGGCCCGCGCCGTATCAGACATGGACTTCATAAGACGCTACTTCCTGCTGGCGGAAAACAGGACTTCCATACGGACGGAACTGTCCGCCGGGCTGACCACCTTCCTCACCATGGCGTACATCCTGTTTGTACAGCCGCAGGTGCTGTCCGCCGCGGGCATGAACTCCGGCGCCGTCTTCACCGCCACCTGCCTTTCGTCTGCGCTGGCCTGCCTGGTGATGGGGCTGGCCGCCAACTATCCCATAGCGCAGGCCCCGCTGATGGGCGAGAACTTCTTCTTCGCCTACACGGTGGTGCTCACCATGGGCCTGTCGTGGCAGAAGGCGCTGGGCCTTGTCTTCATCTCCGGCATAGTGTTCCTGCTTTTCAACATAACGCACATACGCGAACTGTTGATAAATTCGATACCCGATTCGCTCACTTTCGGCATCTCGGCTGGCATAGGACTGTTCGTGTCATTCATAGGCCTGAAGGAAGCGGGGATAGTGATACCTTCGCCAGCCAGCGCGGTGCAGCTCGGCCCGATAACGGAACTGCCCGTGCTGGTGGCGCTTATCGGCCTGCTGGTGACTGCGATACTGCTGGCGCGCGGGGTGCGCGGCTCGATACTGCTGGGCATGCTGGCCTCGGGCCTGCTGGCCTGGGAAGCCGACCTTATACGCGTGGGCGGCCTGCTTACCGCCCCGCCTTCCCTGGCGCCCACTTTCATGCAGTTCGACCTTAGCGGACTGCTTACCTGGCATTCAATGTCCATAGTGCTGATTTTCCTGTTCATGACGATTTTCGACACCGTGGGCACGCTGGTGGGCGTGGGCATGCAGGCCGGGCTGATGAAGGACGGCAAACTGCCGCGCGCGCCGAGAGCCCTGTTCGCCGACGCGCTTGGCACGACAGCCGGGGCCTGCCTGGGCACCTCCACCGTTTCCAGCTACATAGAAAGCGCCACGGGCGTGGCGCAGGGCGGGCGCACAGGGCTGACAGCCGTGACCGTAGGCCTTCTCTTCCTGCTGGCGCTGTTTTTCTCGCCGATAGTGGGGGCGGTGGGCGCGGCGGTGAAAATAAGCACGGGCCAAATGATACACCCGGTCACCGCCCCGGCGCTGATAGTGGTTGGCGCGCTGATGATGAGCGCGGCCAGCCGCATAAACTGGGAGGACGTGGGGGATTCCCTTCCCTCTTTTCTTGTAATGGTGCTGATACCGTTCACCTATAACATCGCCGACGGCATGGCTGCCGGGTTCATAAGCTATCCGATACTCAAGGCCGCGCAGCGCCGCGCCCGCGAGGTGACCCCGCTGATGTGGATGCTGTGCGCGCTGTTCATAGCGCGCTACGCTTTCCTGAGATAAACAGTTTTGGAGACTAAGATGACAGACGCCGCACCCTGCACACGCCTATCCCGCAATTTCACGGTACGCAGTTACGAACAGGACCTTGGCGGCCGCCTGCGCCCGGCTGAGGTTTTCAACTGGTTTCAGGAGACGGCCAGCGCGCAGTGCCGCATAAACCGCGTGGCGATTGAAGACATACTGCCGCTTGGCTACACCTGGGTGATACACCGCTACAAAATAGCCGCGGCGAAAATGCCCGTGTACGAACAGGAGTGCCGCGTGACCACCTGGGCTCAGCCAAAGCGCGACCTGATTTCAATACGCGACTTCGCGCTGGATTCCCTGGCCGGGGAAAGGCTGGTGTCCGCCACTTCGGAATGGGCGCTTATTGATTTGAAAAGCGGGCGGCCTGCCAGGCTCAGCGCCGTGATGCCGGAGTTCCCGGCCTGCGCCGAGCGCGCGCTGGACGAAAATCTGAGGCCCATACAGACGCCTGAGAACGCGGCCGCGCTGAAAACCACGGAAGCCGCCGCCACCGCCTGGGCGCTGGATAAGAACCGGCATGTCAACAACTCGGTTTACGTGTTCTGGGCCTGCGACAACCTGTATCCGGAACTGACGGACGGCTTGCGCCTGAAGGAAATGGAGATAAACTACAAAAAGCAGGCCTTCTTCGGGCAGAAAATAGAGTGCCGCGCCTTCGGCTGCGGCGGGGGAACGTATTACCAGAGCATAGCGCTTAAGGACACCGGGGAAACGCTGGCGCTGGTAAAGTCGGTCTGGGAAAAAGACGCATGACTGCGGCGCGCATGAACTGAACATTGCCGTGCCGGGGGGGAATAAAAAAATGAAGTTCGACATGAGCAGGTGCCTGGACGCGCTCTCGCTGGCGCTGGATTTCGCCGGAACCGACACTTTCGACCCTAAACCCAACCACTCGCGCCGGACGGCCTATGTGGCGCTGGCCGTGGCCGATGAGCTGGGGATACCCGAAGAGGATAAAAAAGACCTCTACGCGCTTGCGCTGCTGCACGACAACGGCATAGTCATGTCCGGGCAGGATTTCAATTCCCTGGAGCAGGCCGCAAGCCACTGCATCCACGGGGAAAAGAATCTCGCGGGATTGCCGCTTCAAAAACCGCGCCGCAACGTCATCCGCTTCCATCACGAGAATTACGACGGCTCCGGCCCTTTCCGCGTCCGCGGTGCCGACATCCCGCTGCTGGCCCGCCTGATACACCTTGCCAACACGCTTGAGGCGGAATTCGACCTTTGGAAACTGGACCCGTCAGAACGAAAACGGGTGCGGGAATACGCGCTGTCCGGAGCCGGAAAACGCTTCGACCCCGATGCCGCCGCCGCATTCCAGGCGGCCGCGCGCAAGGAACGCTTCTGGTGCGACATGACCTTCGGCAACGACATGGACTCGCTTCATCGGCGGACGCCGCAGATTTTCTACGACTTCCAGTGGAAAGACATCGTCTCCATTTCTGAAATATTCATGAGGATAGTGGACAGCAAATCCCGCTTCACATTCAATCATTCCGGCGGCCTGGCGGCACATGCCGACACCATGTCCGACTTCTACGGCTTCACGCCCGACACAAAAATACAGTTGCACATCGCAGCGCACCTGCACGATCTGGGCAAGCTCTACGTCCCCAACGCCATACTGGAAAAACCCGGCAGCCTGGACGCCGCCGAACTGGCCTGCATCAAAAGGCACCCCTACATAACGAAACTGGTGCTGGAGAAAATACCGTTCTTCGAGGAAATCGCGGCCTGGGCGGGCAACCACCATGAGCGCCTAAACGGCAAAGGCTACCCGGACAACCTGACGGAAAAGGAGCTGGACTGCCAGTCTCGCCTGCTGGGCGTGCTGGACATCTATCAGGCGATGACGGAAGAACGACCATACCGCAAGGCGGTCACGCACAAGGAAGCCGTGGAAACGCTCAACGGCATGGTGCGGCTGGGCTATCTGGACGCGAAGATGGTGAAGGACGTATCGCAAACGGTATGGCCGCTGGACGGAAATATAAAACTCTGCGACCCTTGCGGAGACTAACAGTTTTTCAAACGGCGATACATAAGGGATGCGAATAAAACCGCCAGCCATGCCAGGGCCAGCCATGACCCTGCCCTAAACCACGGATTCACATAACGGAACACAGCATTATGCCTTCCCGCAGGCAACGCCGCGGAAAGCTGTTTGTATCTGTTCTGCCCCGCCTTGGCCCAGGGGCCGCCGTCCACCGACACTTCGAAAAACGGATTATAAAGCACGGAAACAGCGGCATTGCCGCCGGAAGCCGAAGCGGCGGAAAGGGCTACGGTATCAGGCTTGAATTCGCATTCAATGCCCGCGAGACGCGCGCCGTCCTCCCAATAAGCGAAAGGCAGGGCGCGCGAATCGCGGAACACAACGCGCCCGCCGTCGGAAAACGCGGGGACCATGCCGAAAGCCGCCAGCGCGGGGCCGTAACGCCCGGCGGCCTCGCGCTTGACCACATACCACTTCACAGACCAGCGCCTGAAATATTCAACCGTGTTGGGCAGCAACGGCCCGTCGTAGGCGGCTATGTAGTTAAGACCGTAAACCGCCTCGCTGTTGGCGCGGATTATAAAAGGGTCGTAGCCCGCAAAATGATAGAGCCGCCAGTAGGAGGCGTAATTGAAGGCAAGGGAAGCCGGGTCGAAGTCGTAGCCAGAGCGATAGCCAAGCGAGAATATGCGCCCGCCAGCCAGTTCCGAAGCCAGTTTCTCGGCTATGGGATTGGGCTGGGGATGCACGGCAAAAGCGCGCTGCTTGCCGCAGGAATAAATAAAGCCGTAATCGGCCGCCAGCAGGACGGCAAGGGCGGCTGCAAAGCCTGCCTGCGCCCTGAAAGACCTGAAGCGTTCCGCAAGCAAAGTGAGGCCTATCCCGGCCAGGGAAAAAACGAAGAAATTGAGGATAATGTCCCACTTGAAATTCCAGCGAAAGCGGTTTAACACCGGTATCAGGTATACAACCCTGTCCAGCCAGCCGAAGGCCCAGACGGCGCACAACAGCGCGCAGACGGACAGCGCCAACGCCTTGGCGTCGAAAACCTTTCTGCGGAGCGCAAGCAATGCCGCCAGACCAAGCAATACGAAATATCCGGCATGGGAAGCATATGCGGCGAACGGATCCAGAAAATGGGTTTTGGCCCCGGAGTAAGCCCCATAGGGCCAAAGCTGCGCCTTAAGCCATAAAAGCGGCTTCAAATTGCCGGCCGAGAATTCGGCATATGGCAAGGCCGCGCCGCGTGTGGTAAGCCCCATCTGATGCAGAGTGGGCAGCAGAAGAGGCAGAGAAAGCATAAGCGTGGAGAGATAGGTGAAAGCGTAACGTAAAATCAAGGACCGCGAAATTCGCTCGCGCCAGGCAATGACGGCGGCAAACGTTATTTCCGCTATGACTGCGTAAACAAAAAGCTGGGCATAGCCGCAATAAAACAAAAGAAGCCTTGACAGGACGGCAGGCCAGGCCGGGCCTCCCGCAAACAGGCGCAGCACGGAAAAACACATCCACGGGAGCCATGCGACCGCAGGGGTAACAACCCACCAGGAAGGCGCGATGAACCAGACAAAAGGATTAAGCGCCCACGCCGCGCCAAGCAGAACCGATACGGCGGTCCGGCAATTTAATTCGCGGAGAAACAGGAGCATCCCGGCAGCGCCGGCCAGCAGGTGCAGCGCCACAAGCCAGTCCACAGTCCACATATAGCCGCCGGAAAAGATCAGGCTCAGCGCACCGGATGCATAAAGCGGGGGGTAAAAAACCGTGCTGGCGCCGATTGTGGGGTAGCCGAGAAACTGGTGGAAATTGAAAAGAGGCAGTGTGCCGTATTCAAAAAATGCCCGGCAGTGATGAGCCAGCAAGGCGAGCCCCAGATCCCGGTTGTCATCTTCCAAAAATAAGTAGGCATGGCGAAGTTCAGCAGCCAGCAGCACGGCGCCTACGCATAGCAAAACAAGCAGCAGCGAATGATATTTTTTCACAAAATGCGGCTCTCCGTCACGTAAAACAGGCCGGTACCGTCCAAATAATAGCAGTTTACACACAATGGGAGCGCCAGCAATTGACAGGACGGCAGCGGGGCATATAGAATAACCCGAGGTGTTGTAAATACCGGGGTAAGGAGCAAACCAAAGAATGAAAAAGATAGCAATTGCCGCAGTAATGCTGCTAGGGCTTTCCGCTGGCGCCTACGCACAGGACGCGATGGGGTCCGCCAACATCGAGAAAATAAAACAGGACCTTCTCAAGAAAGTAGACGAACAGATACAAGCCCTGCAGGCCTCCAAAGCATGCTACGCCGCCGCCACCGACATGGCCGGAATAAAGACATGCCGCCAGAAGCAGCGGGACGGAATACGCAATGCCGGCAATGAAGCCAGACAGGAAAGACTGGCGGAACAACAGAAGCGCGTTGAAGCGAAGCAGAAACGCCTTGAGGAAAAGCAGAAGAGATTGAAAGAGGCCCAGCAAAAGGCGGAATAGGCCTGATTCCCGGCGGCGCCTGCGCCTACTATTGACTTATAAGAAACGCAGGTTAAACTATGTTCGCTATTCATGGGAAAGTTAGCCCAATTTTTCCCGAATGAATAGAGGTTTTTTTTATGCCGCACAGGCTCTAAATGAAGTGGTCCGGGGGGACATATGAGGAAGAGTCTGCTTATAGTGGACGATGACAAGGCGTTTGCAAAGATGCTGTGCGATGCACTCAAGAACAAGGACTACGCAGTAACCTGCATGACAGACTCCCAGTCGGCGCTGGACTATGCGCTGGAGCACCAACCAAATGTGATGCTGGTGGACTGGCTGATGCCCGAGATGGACGGCCTGGAACTGGCCAAACGGGCGCGGGAGTCCAATCCGTTCGTGCAGGTGATAATGATCAGCGTCGACCCGTCTCTTGAAAGCATGGTCAAAATGCACGACGTGGGCATTTTCGACTACCTGATAAAGCCGCTCAACATAAAGCAGCTGCGCACTATTGTAAAGGAGGCTTTTGTCCACAGCGAACGCTGGCGCTGTTCGCTGGACAAATACACCAAGAACCTGAAAAAGAAAAAAGGCGTTTCCGCCTGAACCCTCCAGGTTTTCGTCCCGCAGCCGCAGGCGGCGGGACAGAAAGTTCATAAGCCGCGAAGACCCTCCGCCGGCCGCTTCCGCAGCCGTCGCCCGGAGGGTAATAAATAACCGCTCATGCTGAAAGCCCTGCCCCTGTCCGGAGAAAAATCATGCCCTGCCGCTCTGATGCTCGGCTCGTTCCCCGGGGCCGAATCACTGCGCCTGCGGCAATACTACGCCCACCCGCGCAACCTGTTCTGGCCCCTGCTTTCCGCAGCTTTCGGAGAAAACACCCCCAAAACCTATCCGGCTAGGCTGCGCTTTCTAAAAAAACACAGGCTGGCCTTATGCGACACATTGCAGGCATGCACCCGTGAAGGAAGCCTCGACAGCGACATCAAGCAGGCGACACCAAACAAAGAGGTCGCGGCGTTCCTGCGCGGCTTTCCGCGGCTGCCGGTGATTTTCACCAGCAGGACTGCGCAGGCTCTGTTCGCCCGCCATTTCAAAAGCGTACGTCAAGGCAGGCGGGAGTTCTGCCTGCCCTCGCCAAGCCCGGCCAATGCGGCAATGCCGCCGGGCGAAAAGCAGAGATTATGGAAGGAAATTATGAGCCGCGTCAGCGGGGCCTGCGGTACGGGTCTTTGACGCGAACGATGTCGTCCTCGCCTATGTAGTCGCCGTTCTGCACTTCCACCACAGACAACGCTGTCTTGCCGGGATTTGAGAGGCTGTGGCGCGCGCCCAAAGGTATGTCTATGGAAGCGCCCCGCCGCAGAAGAAAAGTCCGGTTTCCGCGCACAACTTTAGCGGTCCCGCGCGCGACAGTCCAGTGCTCGCTGCGCCTGCGGTGATACTGCAGGCTTATCCCGGCGCCGGGGTCAAGTTCCAGGCGTTTTATGAGGTATGAAGTCCCGCGCCCGAGCAAAGTGTAGGAACCCCACGGACGGCGCACGGTCTCGTGCGAATGCTCCTGCAGGCGCCCCTGCCTGGCCAGCGCGCGGGGTACAAGCGCAACTTCAGACGTGCGGTCCAGCGGACAGACCAGGAGGGCGTCTCCGGTATCGGCCACTACGGTATTCTTAAGGCCCAGCCCGGCCACAAGCCTTTTGTCCGAATAAAGAAGCGTGTCCCGGCAATCATGCGCCAGCACGTCTCCCTTCAGCACATTTTCAGCTTTGTCTTTTGCGCCCAGCCTGTACAGGGAGGCCCAGTTTTCCACATCGGTCCAGCCGGAGGAAAGCTTGAGCAGCAGAAGGTCTTTGCTTTTCTCAAACACAGCCTTTTCAATTGAAAGGTCCGGCAGGCTGCAATAAATGTGCTCCGGTATCTCGCGCGCGCCAGCGCCGCGCGCCGCCCCCGCCGGGCAACAGGCGCGCAAGCCAGCGGCAAGGGCTGGCTGATGGAGTTCCAGAAGCCGGAAAAGACGGGAAGCCCGCGCCGCGAAAATGCCGGTATACCAGCAGGCATTACCTCCGCGCAACAACCTGCGGCACTGCTGCAGCTTCGGCTTCTCTGAGAAGGAGCCGACCTTGAATGCGCCGCCGCGAGCGGCGCCGGACAAAACGTAGCCGTAAGCCGGGTCCGCGCGCAAGGCCTTGGAGCCGAGCAAAACTACCTTTCCCTCACTCGCCAGCCGGACCGCGCCGGCGGCTGTCCTGCGGAAAGCGGCTGCGTCTTTCACCAGATAATCGCAGGGGGAAACCAGCAGCACCGGGTCTTCCCCGGCGGCAAGGCAGTGCGCCGCGGCAAGGCCGCAGGCGGCGGCGGTGTTCCTTGAACAGGGTTCCGCCAAAACCGTGTGCCCGGCCAGAAGCTTGTAGGCCGAACCGAATGCCTGCTGGCTTGAGGACACAACGATGCTCGAGCCTGGCGCAAGCAGCCCCTTGAAATTGCCGGAAACGAGTTCCAGAAGCGAATCGTGCCCGCGCAGCTGGATAAACTGCTTGGGAAGAAAGCGCCGGCTCAACGGCCAAAGCCTGCTGCCGGAACCGCCGGCCAGCAGCACCAGCTTGAGCCCGCCTTCAACGTTTAAACTCATGCAACAAATATAGCAAAAAGTCCGCCGCGCGCGGGCTTGCGCGCAAGCGCGCAAAATACGATAATTTTCCCTTCAACCGTTAAAACACTGCAATCAACAACGGGATAAACACGCATGGACATCAAATACCACAAAATATACAGCGACATACTGCGCCAGGATTTCGAATTCAAGATTTACGGCCACGCCGGCAAGCCGGTCATGGTGTTCCCGACCTCCTGCGGGCGCTTCTTCGACTACGAGGACAAGGGGATGCTGCTGCCCATGGCCCCGTATATCGAGAGGGGGGACATACGCCTCATCTCGGTCGACGGCCGGGACTGGGAATCCTGGTACAAGCCCACCAAGGACGAATGGATAGCCATACGCCACGGCCACTACGAATCCTGCATACTCAACGACGTCATACCCTTCCTGCGCAGGGAATATTGCATCGACGAAAAATTTCTGGCCACCGGCAACAGCATGGGCGCCTTCCACGCGGTGAATTTCGGCCTTAAATTCCCGCGGTTTTTCGACTGCACAGTGGCGCTCAGCGGCGTCTACAATTTCGTGACCGAGCTGCACGGCTACTACGAGCCGGGGCTGTACTTCCACAACCCGCTTTACTACCTGCCCCGGCTAAACGACAAGGAACAGCTTGCCCGCCTGCGCAAAAGCTTTTTCCTGATAGCGCACGGCACCGGCGCCTGGGAAACGTTCAACGACCAAGCCAGGGAACTGGCCAGCCAGCTTTGCAGCAAAGGCATCCCGAACTATTACGACGTCTGGGGGCCCAACTACGCCCACGACTGGTACACCTGGCACGAAATGATAATCAAGTCCCTGGACATGTTGAAGGCCGGCGTGTGGATTGGCAACGAGGAGACCCGCCTTGTCGGGGCCAGGCGGCGGATAGCGCCGCAGGAAGTCCCGATTGCATAATGCGCCCGGACCGGTCTTGAATTGGAAAAGCCTGCCGCAAGGCAGGCTTTTTTATCCGGTAAATCTGGTGGACCTGAGCGGGATCGAACCGCTGACCTCCTGCATGCCATGCAGGCGCTCTCCCAGCTGAGCTACAGGCCCGTAGGTTAATTATACCATGTTTTCAGCAAATCAAGCACCAAGCCCGTTATGGGTGATGGGGCCCAGGAGCATATGTTATATAATTACAGGCGTGCCCATTATATTTTTCCCGACGGATAAACATGCCGCTTGATATCTGGACACTGCAGATAGCGGAAACCCTGCCTTTTGATTCCGGCACCCGCAAAATGCGCACCGCGCTCCTGTCGCAGGAGCTGGCGCGGCGCGGCCACCGCGTGCTGTGGTGGACCAGCGCGTTCAACCACGCCAAGAAAGACTGGCTGGCGCAGGACGGCGAAAGCCGCGACCTGATGCCGGGAGTGAAACTGCGCTTCCTCAAAGGCTGTGGATATACCCGCAACGTTTCGCCCAAGCGCTTCATCGACCACAGAATGGTGGCGCGCAAGTTCGCGGAAGCGGCGGCCCAGCTGCACCCGCCGGACGTTATAGTGGCCTCAATGCCCACTTACGACCTGTCTTATCAGGCCTATCTTCTGGCGAAGAAACACAATATCCCTTTCATACTGGACGTGCGGGACAAATGGCCCGACACCTTCACCCAGCACCTTCCGGCCCCGCTGCGCCTTGCCGCCGACCTGATGCTGTCCGGCGACCGGAAAATGCTGCGCGAGCAGTGCCGCGGCGCGGATTCCGTGGTCTCCATGATGAACGGCCTGCTGGGCTGGGCGCAAAAACTTGGCGGCCGCCCCGAAAGCCCCGCAGACAGGGTTTTCCTTCTTGGCGAAACGCGGCCCCCGGAAGAGGACACGCCGAATATACTTGATATACCTTATGGGAAATTCGTGGTGGCCTTCATCGGCACTTTCGGCACGCATTCCAGCCCGGAAGTGCTGCTGAAAGCCGCAAAACGCCTTCAATACCGCGACGACATACTGTTCGTGCTTGCCGGGGACGGCAACTTCTTCGGGGAAATAAAGCGCCGCGCAAAAGACCTGCCAAACCTGCGCCTGCCGGGCTGGCTCAACCGGGCGCAGATGTACGCGCTGCTCAGCCGCTCGCATGCGGGCGTGGTGTCCGGCACGGCCAAAGCCGAGGCTTTCCCCAACAAGGCTTTCGTGTATCTTTCCATGGGCCTGCCGCTGCTGTCGGATTCCGACGGCGAACTGCGCGCCTTCATGGAGCAGGAGCGCACCGGCCTGCATTACCCGCTAAACGACGAGGCCGCACTGGCCGACCGCATTCTCAAGCTCAAAGAGAACGCGGCCCTGCGCGCGGAAATGTCGGCCAACGCCAGAAGGATTTTCCTTGACCGGATGGACGCTGAAAAAATCTACGCCGCCTACGCCGACCATGTGGAAAAAGTCGCGGCGCGGCGCGGGGGCAAGCTGAAATGAGCGAAAGTTTCGTGACCGTAACAGAAGCCACAGGCTGCAACGTCTCGCGCGAGCAGGTGGCGCGCATGTACACTCGCTACCGCTTCGCGGCAGAGCTGTGCCCCCAAGGCGCGCGCATACTGGAAACGGCCTGCGGCAGCGGACAGGGCCTTGGCTACCTCGCCCGGAACGCCTCCTCGGTAAGCGCCATAGACATAGACGACACCCTGCTGCAAGCCGCCCGCAGGCACTATGCCGGCAACGCCAAAATCCGCATAAGCAAAGGCGACGCTCACAACCTGCCCTTCGAAAACGAGTCGCTGGACGCGGTCATCCTTTACGAAGCCATATATTATCTTCCCGAGCCGGAAAAGTTCGCGGCTGAAGCCTTCCGCGTACTGGCCAAAGGGGGGAAACTGATAATCTGCTCCGCCAACCGGGAGCTGCCCGATTTCAACCCAAGCCCGTTTTCGCGCCGCTACTTCTCTGCGGGCGAGCTGTCCGGGCTGATGTCAGTGGCGGGCTTCTCAGGAATCTCGCTTTACGGCAACTGCCTGGTGGATTCCTCGGCAAAGGGGAAAATACTCTCGCTGGTCAAAAAAACCGCCGTCAGCATGGGTCTCATGCCAAAAACAATGCGCGGGAAGGAATGGATAAAGCGGGTGGTTTTCGGCGGCCTTGTGCCGCTTCCCGCGGAACTCAAGGACGGAATGGCGCAATACGACAAGCCGCAGCCGCTGTCCGGACCCGGCCCGCATACACGCCACAAAGTGATATTTGCCGTCGGGCAGAAACCCTGACTATTCCAGTGCCTAAAACGACATCGCGGCCGGCGCGTAAGCCGCAATACGTTTTGATATAATTTACCCTTAAATGAAACGCATTTTCGACCTGTTTCTTGCGGCATTCGGGCTGTTGGTTTTCGCGCTTCCCATGGCGGCAGTGGCCATCCTGATAAAGCTGGAGGACGGCGGCCCCGTGCTGTACCGCGGAAGGCGCGTCGGCCTTCGCGGCAAGCCGTTCTTCATACTCAAGTTCCGCAGCATGGTGGTGAACGCCGAAAAAATCGGCGCCTCGTCGACTTCAAACGACGACGCCCGCATCACCAGCGCCGGGAAACTCCTGCGCCGGCTGAAGCTGGACGAGCTGCCCCAGCTGTTCAACGTCCTGTCCGGAGACATGAGCTTTGTCGGCCCGCGCCCGGAAGTGCAGAAGTTCGTGGACATGTACACGGAAGAGGAGAAGGTAATACTCTCGCTCAGGCCCGGTATAACCGACTGGGCCTCGCTGTGGAACCCCGACGAAGGCAGCGTGCTGGCCGGCAGCAAGGACCCGGACGGAGACTATCTGCGCCTCATACGCCCGCAGAAAATACGCTATCAGCTTAAATACGCACGCGAACACAACCTTTGGGTGGACATCTGCATCATCGCCGAAACCGCCTGGCTTGTGCTTGAAAAATTTCTGCCGCAGTCCTGCCGCCTGCGGCACAACCGAGGCTTGCGCCCGGAAACCGGCCAAAACGGAAACCAGATATGAAAAAACTGACGCTGAGCAAACGCTGTGAATACATTGTGCAGGCCGAAATACGCACCATGAGCATAGAGTGCGAAAAACTTGAAGGCATAAACCTGGCCCAGGGCGTCTGCGATACGCCGGTTCCCATGGAACTGCAAAGAGGCGTGACCCGCGCCATGAAAATGGGCGTCAACAGCTACACCCGCTACGACGGCCTCCAGATCCTGCGCCGCGCCATAGCGCGCAAGCTTAAGAATTTCAACGGCATCACCGCCGACCCCGAAACGCAGATTACAGTCAGCGGCGGCTCCACCGGCGCGTTTTACTGCGCCTGCCTCGCCCTGCTGGACCCCGGAGACGAAGTGATACTTTTCGAGCCGTACTACGGCTACCACGTGAACACGCTGGACGCGGTGGAAGCGGTCCCGAAATACGTCACCATGCGCCCGCCGAACTGGGATTTCTCGATGAAGGACCTGGAAAAGGCCATCACCCCTAAAACAAAGGGCATAATGATAAACACCCCGGCCAACCCGTCCGGTAAAGTGTTCACGCATGAGGAGCTGCGCGGCATAGCCAGGCTGGCCAACCGCCACAACCTCTATGTCTTTACCGACGAGATTTACGAGCATTTCCTCTACGAAGGCAAAAAGCACATAAGCCCCGGCGCGCTGCCGGAGCTTAAAAACCGCACCATCACCATCTCCGGCTTCTCCAAAACCTTCAGCATAACCGGCTGGCGCATCGGCTACAGCGTGGCGCCCACCGCCGAACTGGCCCGCATGATAGGCTACATGAACGACCTTATCTACGTCTGC
The DNA here is from genome assembly GCA_012523635.1 of Elusimicrobiota bacterium. Lineage (GTDB taxonomy): Bacteria > Elusimicrobiota > Elusimicrobia > Elusimicrobiales > Elusimicrobiaceae > JAAYTX01. Next base: position 10,166 of record JAAYTX010000059.1, on the reverse strand, counting down.
GGCCCAGCGCCGCTGCAATACGGCGTCGCCGAGGGCCTTAACAAGCTGAAGCCTGCGTTCTACAAAAAAATGGCCGCCGAATATTTCGAGAAGCGCGAGCTTATCTGCTCTTCGCTGAAAAAAGCGGGGCTGAACCCGTCTGTCCCGGCCGGAGCGTACTACGTCCTGGCCGACGTGAGCCGCCTGCCGGGCAAAACCGGCAAGGAAAAAGCCATGTACCTGCTGCGCAAGACCGGCGTGGCGGGCGTGCCCGGCGAAGCGTTTTTCCACAATCCCAAAGACGGCTACAACCTCATACGCTTCTGCTACGCCAAAGACAAGAAAGACCTGCTGGCCGCCTGCAAAAGGCTGGAGCGGCTTTAAGCCGCCCGGCGCAGCCGCCGTGGCGTCATAACCGGTATGCCGCCGGAACTCCAGCGGTTTTTCTCCGCAAACGGCCTGCTGGCCGCCTCGGTGAGGAATTTCGAGCCGCGCACACAACAGACCGACATGGCCGGGCTGATGGCGCGGGCGCTGGATGAGAAGCGGCATCTTGTCGTAGAAGCCGGGACCGGCATAGGCAAATCGCTGGCCTATCTGGTGCCGGCTGCGCTCTGGTGCCTGAAAGAAAAGAAAAAAACCGTCGTAGCCACCTATACCAAGGCCCTGCAGGAACAACTGCTCAAAAAAGACATGCCCCTGCTGGCCTCGGCGCTGGGACAGCTGGGCCTTAAACTCAACTACCACCTGCTGATGGGCTCGGAAAATTACCTGTGCCTGCGCCGCCTTGAAAAAGCGGCAAAACGCGGGCCGGAACTTTTCGCCGACGGCTCCTCTCCGGCGCAGATGATGCAGCAGCTGCTTGACTGGGCCGGTGCAAGCGAAACTGCCATGCGCAACGACGCGCCGTTCAAAATACCGGAATACGTATGGGAAGAGGTGCGCCGCGAAAGCGACCTCTGCCTGCACGCCAAATGCCCGCACCGCGCAGCCTGCCCCTATGCCAGGGAACTGGATAAAGCCCGCCGGGCCGACATACTGATAGCCAACCAGCACCTGTTCTTCTCAGGCATGCCGCTGAAACACTTCGACGCGGTAATTTTCGACGAGGCGCATAACCTGGAAGAGGCTTCCTCGCGCTTCCTGGGCTTTTCGCTGTCCGACACAGCGCTTACACGCACGCTGGAACGCATTTTCAACCCTTCCACTTCGCGCGGCCTGCTGACTCGGCTGCCGCAGGACAATCCTGACCTGCGCGAGGAGCTTGAACAGGCCGTAAGCTCGGCCCTGTTTGAGGTGGACCCGTTCTTCTCCGCTATACGGCGCAATGTCGGTATGGAAACAGCCCAGCAGTTGCGCGAGAGCGCCGAGAAACGCGTGATAGCGCCCTGCGCCGCGGAGGACGCCCTGTCGCCAAAGCTGTCACTGACGGCGGCCCTGTTAGGCATGGCCGCCGAAGACCTGGAGGACGAGGGGGAGGCCGCCGAAGTCAACGCCTTCCGCTTCCGCTGCCTGGAAGCCGCGTCCAAGATAAAGCGCTTCCTTGCCTGCGACACCTCGGCAAGCGCCTTCTGGGTGTCGGTGACTTTCCGCCGCAGGGGGCTCAGCACCGCGATAAATTCCGCGCCCGTCGAAGTTGCACAACCGCTGAAAAAAGCCCTTTTCGACAGCTACGGCACGGTGGCGCTCACTTCGGCCACGCTGGCCATAGAGGGCTCGCTTGACTCGTACAAGTCGGGGATAGGGCTGAGCAACTGCCTGGAGGCGGTGCTTGACTCTCCGTTTGATTACAAGCGGCAGGCCGCAGTTTACATTTCCGAAAAAACCGCCGACCCCAAGGAAAACCCGTCGCGCTACGAAGAGACGGTAATCAGCGAAATTCAGGACATAATCCGCGCAGTGCCGGACGGGGGGGTATTCGCGCTTTTCACCAGCCGCGCGCTTCTTGAAAAAACCTACCGCTCATTGTCCGCGTCCGGGCCGCGCCGCCGCCTTTACAGGCAGGGGGAAATGCCGCCGCTGCAGCTTTTAAGGGAATTCAAGAAAGACGGCAACGCCGTGCTGCTCGGGACCGACACTTTCTGGCAGGGCGTGGACGTGCAGGGTAAGGCGCTCTCCTGCGTGATTATAACGCGGCTTCCGTTCATGTCCCCGTCCGACCCGCTGGAAGAGGCCCGCCAGGAGCATCTGGCGCTGGAAGGCAAGAACGCTTTCAACTGCTATTCGCTGCCCCGGGCGGTGATAAAGTTCAGGCAGGGTTTTGGAAGGCTTATCCGCTCCTCGCAGGACCGCGGCGCTGTGGCGATACTGGACCCTCGGGTGCGCACGAAATTCTACGGTCCCGCGTTTTTGTACTCCATTCCCAAATGCGGCGCCGCGCGCTCCATGGCCGAGCTTGAGCGCTTTTTCTCCCAGGGCAAATAATATTCAGTGCGAGTGCCGGTGATGCTGGTCAGGGAAATGCGGATGAGAATGTTCCAGCGGCGCGTGCTCGTGCATATGGGAATGCGCGGTCGCCGCTATTTCTCCGCTTTCATGCGGGTGGGCGTGGTGTCCGTCGTCGTGAAAATGAGAATGCTCATGGCGCTGCGCCGGGTGCGCATGCCCGTGGTCGTGGTTTTCCGTATAAATTCCACTTAGCGCGAGCAGCATGCCGAAAGCCGCCGCAACCTGCCATACCGACAGTATACCCGCGCCGAACACTGCCACCGAAATAAGCGCGCCTATGAATGGATTGACAGAAAAAAGCACCTGTGAACGCGCCGCACCGGCCTGCCTGGCTGAAACAACATAAAGCATGGTACTCAAGCCGTATGAGAAGGCGCCCACAGCCGCGGCCCCGGCCAGAACCCGCGCCTCGGGCAGAGGGCCCGGCGCAACCAAACGCCAGAGAATAAGGTTAACAATTCCTGCAGCAAGGCCTTTTGCCGCCGTGGCCGCGGCCGGGCTTATCCCTTCCACCCGTGCAGTCAGATTATTGTCCAAAGCCCAGCAGAAGCAGGAAGCCGCCACAAGCATTGCGCCGAGATTAAATGCCAGGCCCTGCCCCTGAAAAGCCAGCAAAGCGCCCGAAAACACCGCCAGAAGCGCCGAAAAGATGACCCGCCTGCCGATATGTTCGCCGAAGACCACTCCGGCCAGGAGCGCAGTAAACGCCACTTCCAGGCTGAACAGCAAAGACGCGGAGGCGGCATCAATGGCGCGCAGGCCCAGCAACATCAGTACCGGAGCCGCTATGCCTCCACTTAAAACCGACCCGCCAAGCAATGCGGCATCCCGCCCGCGTTTGCGGCGCAACAAGGCCAGTTCGCCAATTGCGCCTGGAAAGCACAGCATGAACAATCCGCCTGAAAAATAGAAAACGCCGGCAAGGAAAAGAGGGTCGGCCCCGGACAATAATAGTTTGGAACAGGGCGTGCCCGCGCCAAAGAGCGCTGCGGCGGCAATGGCGTAAGCGGCTGCCTTGCGCGTGGCCGGAACCGTCACGTCAATGTTCCCCGATAAGAATTCGCTTTATGGCAGCCTTTTCAGGCTGATCGAAGAACGACATTGCGGCAAGCAGTATCGGGAATGCCAGCAACAGGCCAGCCTGCAACATCCAGCCCGCGCGATGTCCGGCCGCCAACGCCGCGGCAAGCAGCACAAGCGAGGCCAGCGCAATCTTCAGCAGGCGCGGGTATTCGTATGGGATAGGGTAACAGCAGCGCCCGCGTTCAAACAGCACAAGCGCCATCACGGCATAAGCGAACAGCGTGGCCCAGGCCGCGCCCATCATTGGCGAAACGGGGATAAGGACAAGGTTCAGCACTATGTTCACGGCGGCACCCGCCAGGGTGGCCCACAACAGGACAGGCGTCTTCTTGCTAAGCACAATCGAAGCCATGAAATTGACGTACAAGCCGTAGAAGCAGTAGCCCGCCATTACCACGGGCATTATGGAAAGCCCGTGCCAGTAGCTTGGATGGATAAGGTGATAATGGCCTATAGGCATCTTCACCAGCGCCGGGATGAAGAAAGACAGGGCAAAAGAGAGCCAGACTATCCCGGCGAAGAAATAGGTCAGCACACGGGCAAAAAGCTGGCGGGCGTCCGGCCTGTCCTTTCGCTCAAGAAAGAAAGGCCGCCAGGCCTGGTCAAACATGCTTACCACCAGCATCATGAAAACGCCAAGCCGGTAGTTTGCCTGATAAATGCCCACCGTGGCCTGGTCAGTCAGGAAAAGCATCATGGGCCTGTTGATGACCTGCACGGCGGTGGAGGCCAGCCCCGACGGTACGAAGGGCCACGCAAAATGCAGCATCCCGGCCCACAGCGGGCGCGGGAAGCGGAAGGACAGGGCCTGTATTATGCACGGCAGCAGCAGCAGGAACGTCACCCCGGACGCCAGCAGCGAAGCCAGGAAAACGCCGTCCGACTTGAAATGGAAAACGCCGAGCAGCAGCACGTTGGCAAGCACGTTCACGACGATGGAAGCCGTCCTTACGCCGACGTAAAACCAGGCCCGGTGCTGCATGCGCAGGCGCGCGAACGGCACGGCCATCAGGGCGTCCAGCGTCAGTACTGCGGCGCAGTAGCGCACTATGACTGCGTTCTCGGCACCTATTCCTGCCATGGCGGCTATCTGCGCCGGGAACAGCCATAAGGGGAGGGAAAGAATTACTGACGTAGACAGCACGGACCAGAACGCAGTCGAGAAAGCCAGGGTGTCCCCGGTTTCCTTATCGGAGGAGAAACGCATGTACGCCTGGTCCATGCCGTACTGGAAAACGACGTTGAAAAAGGCCACATAGGCGAACACAGAGGCCGCCACGCCGTATTCCGCGGCGGTCAGCGCGTAGGTATAGAACGGCACCAGGAAGAAATTGAGCAGGCGCGCCAAAATGGTGGAAAAACCGTAGACAAGGGATTCGCGTCCCAGCTTCTTCAAGTCGGAAAACATAAGAACCAAATTGTAACAAATATGACGGCTTCGGCTTTTCGGATATAGGCCGGAAGGCCCAGGGGATATTTGGAACCAAAGGCCCTTTGCTATATGGAAGCGGTCCGCTATGATATTGATGTCATAAGCAGGATGATGCCGTATCGGGGAAAAAATTTGAAACTCGCGCAAACGACTTCTTTTGCCGGCTTAAAATTCTTTTTTGCAGCCCTGTGCCTCGGGGCGGTTTTGTCATGCCCGCATACCGCATATGCGCAGGGTGCCGTTACCCAATCTTCCGCCGTTTCCGCCTTGCAGGCTTTCGCCACGGAAGAGCCGGAAGTGCCGGCGCCGGAAATGCTGTTCCTGTCCAGGCCCGCAACCGCCAGGATAGCCGTAATGGAAGGCGTTGATTTCGGGAAAATGGGAATCGGGCTTGAACTGCGCCATCTCAAACGCCTGTGGGAGATGATTTTCCCCGGCAAGCCCTTCGACGCGCAGACGGCTGAGCAGGCCCTGCGCGCGGCACGCGAAAGGGGGGTCTACCCCGAAACGGACGACGGCAAGTACTCTCCGACCTATCTCGAAGACGCGTTCAAAAAGCTTGCGGCCGACAACGGCTCCGGCGCGCTGGTATTTGAAATTTACTGGAACAGGGACGTGGACGACACAGAACTGGCCGTAAAAAACACAAAAGCCGCGCTGCTGGACATTTCCAACCGTGCCGACAGAGCCGGAGTGCCGCTTTACCTGGCCGGACACAGCTGGGGCACTGTACTGCTTTACACCGCCCTGATGGACCTGCAGGACGAAGGCCGCACCGTGCGCGTGGAGAAGCTGATAACCATGGGCTCCCCGCTTATGCCGGAACGCGCGTGGCTTAAGGCCTTCGTCTGGTTTGAGGCGGCGCGGGCCCGGATACGCAAAGCGCTGGTTAAGCCCGCCGGAGTAAAGCGCTGGGTGAATTACTACGCCGACAGGGACATCATTTCATCAAGCCTGGAACGCGCCGACTCAAACGTGCGGACAGACTCCAAAGCCGACGAATACGAGGCCCTGCTCAAACAGCAGGGCACGCCCCAGAGCCGCAAGGAACTGTCCAAACTGCGTTCCGCCGCGCTCTGGCACCGAGCCTATTACACGGATTTTACGCTTGAACTCGGCTCAATCGGGCAGACGCCTTCATGGCATCTGCTGCAGGACAACTCCCGGGAACTTTTGCCGCCGTTCTAAGACGGCGGAGATCGCCCATTTGCTCCGGCCCCGCTTGCGGGGCCGGACTTTTTACACGATGCCGCTTACACAGTCCCGAAATTAAATTGTAAGATATTAGCCTAAGAACAGGTGATTTTATGCTATTCAGCAAACGCAACTCCATCGATTGTGACAAATGCCAGGTTAAGGCAAGCTGTTTCTACGCGTATCTGGACCCAGCCGCCCAGCGCGAATGGAAATCGCTCATGACCACCGCCCGCCTTGAAGACGGGGAGATATTGTTCAACGAAGGGGACAGGCCGCCGGGTCTTTTCATAGTGTGCAGCGGCAGCCTGAAGGTCTGCAAAAACAGCCTCAGCGGGCAGCAGCTCATCTCGCGCATTGAACATGCCGGCGACCTGGCCGGACACATAGCCTTCTTCGCCGGCGGAGCGTATCAGGGCAGCGGCGAGGCCATGGGCCAGACGCTGGTCTCGATGATTTCCGACGAGCCGTTCATCAATTTCCTTAAGAAGTACCCCAACGCCGACATAGCGCTGATACGGGCCCTTGCCCGCGACGTGCGGGCGGGGGACAACAAAGCCCACGATATCGCCTACAAGCCGGCCAAAAGCCGCATGGCGGACGCGCTGATGCAGTCGGCCGCGCCCTGCGGAAAGAAATACATCGTGCGCGGCGTGAAACGCCGCGAATTGGCGGAAATGTCCGGCCTCACGGTGGAAACCGCCGTGCGCATACTGGCCGAATTCGAAAAAAAGAAGATAATACGCCGCGAAGGCAAGGAAATTGCCGTAATCAACCGCGACGCGTTGTCGAAACTGTCCCTCTCCGACGAGTAAGCCGCTTAAACAGTCCCGAACATCCTGTCGCCCGCGTCGCCCAGGCCGGGCACGATGTAGCCTTTTTCGTTAAGGGCTTCATCGAGCGCGCCCGCGAACACCGGCACGTCCGGATGGTCCTGGTGCACTTTGCGCACACCGGGTTTTGCCGCGATGATGCACGAAAAGACTATGTTTTTGGCGCCCTGCGACTTGACGATGTTCAGGGCCTCGGAGGCGGAACCGCCGGTGGCCAGCATCGGGTCGGCCACCACGACGGAGTAATCCTGCATGTTGGCGGGGAAGCGGGCGTAGTAGCGCACCGGCTCCAGGTTGTTCTCGTTGCGGTAGATGCCGATGTGCGCCAGGCGCGCGTCAGGCTCGAGCTTGGTAAGCCCGTCGGACATGGACAGGCCCGCCCGCAGAATGGTCACGAACACCAGCGGGTTGGCTACGCGCATGCATTCGGCGTTGGCCAGCGGCGTCTTGACCGTCTCCGGCTTCAGCCTGAGGCCGCCCATGGCCTCATAGCCCAGCAGCATGCCGAGTTCCGTCACCAGACGGCGGAATTCGACCTGCGGAGTCCTCTTATCGCGCAGGCGCGCGATTTTGTCCTGCACCAGCGGGTGCCTGGACACGTGGAAACTGCACGGGGTCATTTCACCACTTCCTTGATCAGCACAGGCGCGGCCGCCCGCTTGGCGGAAATCTCCACCGCTTCGGCGAATTTAGCCTTGCCCTCGGCCAATCTCTTGGGGTCGGAGGCGTACAGCCTTGCCAGCACCTCGCCCTGGCGGACAGCATCGCCGACTTTCTTCTCCAGCATGATGCCCGCGCCGAAATCTATGGTATCCTCCATCCTGCTGCGCCCGCCGCCGAGCACCACGCACGCGTAGCCTATGGCCCGGGCGCGAAGAGCCTTCACGTAGCCGCCGCGCGGAGCCTTGAACTCGCACACCAGCTTCGCCTTGGGCAGGAACTTACCGGGATCGTCCACAAGCCTGGGGTCCCCGCCCTGCCATTTGACCATTTGGCGCAATTTTTCAAGCGCCGCGCCGGAGCGCAGATGTCCTTCGAGAATTTTGCGGGCCTTCTCCACGCTTGAGGCCTTCCTGGACATGAACACCATCCAGGCGCCCAGTTCCAGCGTCAGCTCGGTGAAATCCGGCACGCTGTCGTCGCCCTTGAGGACGTTGACCGTCTGTTCCATTTCCATGGCGTTGCCCACGGCGCGTCCCAGCGGCTGGTTCATGTCGGTCAGCAGGCCGACGCAATTGATGCCCAGCAGCTTCGCCGTCTTCACCAGCGCCTGCGCCAGCAGCTTGCTCTCTTTATAGTCGATGAGGAAAGCGCCGTCGCCGTATTTCACATCCATAACCAGGGCGTCCACGCCCTCGGCGTATTTTTTGGAAAGTATGCTGGCCACGATAAGCGGACGCGATTCGACGGTGCCGGTGGCGTCGCGCAGGGCGTAAAGCTTCCTGTCGGCCGGGGCCAGGTCCTTGGTCTGGCCGAACATGCACACGCCTATGGCCTTCATCTGCTTTTTAATGTGTTCCGGCGGAAGGCCGACCTTGAAGCCGCGCATGGACTCAAGCTTGTCCAGCGTGCCGCCCGTATGGCCCAGTCCGCGCCCGGACATCATGGTAACCGCCACCCCGGCGCAGGCCACCAAAGGGGCCAGAGCGAGGGAAATCCCGTCGCCAACGCCGCCGGTGGAGTGCTTGTCCACCTTGGGCATTCCCAGGGCGCCGTATTCCATGCGGCGGCCGGACGTGGCCATGGCGCGGGTGAAATCCGCGGTCTCGCGGTTGGAAAGCGGGTTGAAATAGGCCGACATCAGCCAGGCGGCAAGCTGGTAATCCGGCACGGAACCGGAAGCGGCTCCCGACGACACGAACTCCAGCTCCTCGCGGCTCAGTTCCTGGCCGCGGCGCTTCTTCAGGATTATGTCCAGCATCCGCATAAGCTTACCCCCTGACGGTTTTTGACGAAAGTATTTTTTCCAGCAGAGCCTTCATCTTCAGCGCGGCCTTCTTGCCTTCCTCCATGACTTCCTGGTGGCTGAGGGGGGTTTTGGCCACGCCGCTGGCCAGGTTGGTCACCGAGGCCAGCGCCAGCACGCGCACGTCCATCTGCCTTGCGGTGATGACTTCAGGCACCACGGACATGCCCACCACGTCGGCGCCCATGTTTTTGAAAGCCTGTATCTCGGCCTTGGTCTCGTAGGACGGGCCGACGCCCGCCATGTACACGCCTTCGCGCGCCTTTATGCCAACCTGGCGCGACAGTGAAAGCGCCAGCTTGCGAAGCTGCGGGTCGTAGGGCTCGGTCATGTCGGGGAACATGGGCCCGAAGGACGCGTCAAACGCGCCGCCAAGCGGGTTGCGGCCCATGAAATTGATGTGGTCTTTGAGTATCACCAGAGAACCGGGTTTCAGGTTCGTATGCACGGACCCGACAGCCGAGGTGATTATCAGCGTCTTCACGCCGAGCTTGCCCAGCACGCGTATCGGGATGGCGATGTCGCTTATGTTGTAGCCTTCGTAAAAATGGAAGCGGCCGCGCATTATCACGACGCGCACGCCGTTGTATTCGCCGAACATCAATTCTCCGGCGTGGCCGGGTACGGTTGAGCGCAGGAAGCCGGGTATCTTGTCGTAGGAAATTGTCTGCACCTTGGCAAGCCCGGGCACGGCCTGGGAAAGGCCGCTGCCCATTATGATTGCGGCCTGCGGCCTGAAATTGCCGGTTTTCTTGTTGAGCCAGGAGGAAATGGCGGCTACTTTGGGAACGTGGTTAAATATCATATGGGAACTCCTTGCAAGTCAGGAATAATGTACACATTTAAAGTATACACAGACTAACAAATAGGCCGCCTGCTGTTCAATCGGATTCCGTGCATGAAAACGCCGGAAAACGACAAACGCGGCAGGAGTGTCAGTAAGTGAACTGGCTGGAGGGTGAAAAGGCGTTTTCGATGTGTTCAAGGCCGCCTGGGCCTATGGCCACTATGTCAAAACGCGCGGAGTCGTGGCGGGGCTTCTTCTCTTTTATGTAGTGCAGGGCGGCGCAGGCAAGCTTGCGCTGTTTTGACGCGGTGACGGCCGAGCGCGCCCCGCCGAAAGCGTCGGAGGCGCGGGCCTTGACCTCGACAAAAACCAGGCATGCGCCGTCCAGCGCCACCAGGTCCAGCTCTCCGCAGTTATGCACGGAAAAACGGCTGTCCAGTATTT
>JAAYTX010000058.1 GCA_012523635.1 Elusimicrobiota bacterium | reverse complement strand
CGCGGCAAGCATCCGGCTGCCGCTGCCGCGTCCGGAACGCCCGAATCAAAGCTGGTCCATAGATTTTGTCAGCGACCGGCTGGCAAACGGGCGCAGGTTCCGCGTGTTGACGATAGTGGACGACTATAGCAGGGAATGCCCGACGCTGGAAGTGGACACAAGCCTGGGCGGCGTGCGGGTGGTGCGGGTACTGGAACAGCTTGCGGAAACCAGGGGCTTGCCTGAGGCAATAACGCTGGACAACGGGCCGGAATTTGTCAGCCGGGCCGTAGACGAATGGGCATATAGGCGCGGCGTGAAGCTGAACTTCATAGAACCGGGCAAGCCGATACAGAACGCCTATATAGAAAGCTTCAACGGTAGGCTGCGCGATGAGTGCCTGAACGGGAACTGGTGCGAAACATTGCAGGAAGCACGGGAGGTGATAGAAAACTGGCGAAAAGACTATAATGACTGTCGGCCGCACAGCTCACTGGGATATAAGACGCCCAGCGAGTTTGCAAAAGCAGCGGCCCTAGGCACGGGAATTAACAACTTGATACCTGTCTAGTGATTGGGGGATGGTCAGGCAAACCCAAACATCAGGATGCTTATCAGATACACATGCATAAAACCATTACGCATAAACCCTCCGGACAATTATTACTCGTTACCCAAGAATCCCATTTCTATGCAATAAATCCGCTTATAAACCGTAAACAGCAACCATTGCCATATCCGAAGCGCGAATAATTGTTCTACAAATCCCCCCACAACAGTGGGTACTGCCTACTGCACAGCCTATGCCTTGGGCTGCCGCCGTATTATGCCAAACGGCAGCCCGCGCTAAAACCCTATTTCGTGGCGGTTTTCTTTTCTGCCGCCCTGGCTTTGGCTTCCGCCTTCATGCTGGACACGAATTCTTTATGCTGTTTTTCCTTGTAGTCCCCCATCTTTTCGTGCATCTGCGCCCGGAACTTCTTAGTCTCGCGACTTCGCCCACACGGATTATGTATACATTTATATGTGTACATTACGCAAACCAGCTTTCCAAAATCTATTCTACATGCGAAACCCAGACTGGGACTAGAGTATATCTCCAAAAGATTCCGCGCACAAGTTTTGGCGCAAAAAGGAATCGCCGCAACAGGGGCCAAAGGGCCTATTTTTGGCCTGGGACTAAAGACTGTAGACAAGCCAGCCGCGAATGCTATAATGGGAGCGTAGAAGGAAAGTTAAAATAGGAACGGAGGTCGCTCATGTTGAAGAACAAAACGCTGGCACTGGTGCTGGCGCTCGCCCTCCCGTCGACGGCACTGGCGGCGGGCAAAGCAGTATCAAACGACTTGGGTTTCAAAACCACCATGGAGGCCGCGGAAGCGCCTGCCATGCCCGCAATGGAAAAGATTGCCAGCAAGAACACCGTGAAAGACTGGACCATCATGGTTTTTATCAACGGCAAAAACAACCTTGAAAAATACGGCTACATGGACGTCAACGAGATGGAAATGGTCGGCTCCACCGACGACAAGAACGTCGTCGTGGAACTGGGCGTTCCCTCCGGCTCCAAGCGCATGCTCATAGTCAAGGACAACGACAGGCAGAACATCACCTCTCCCGCTGTCCAGACCATAGCCAAAGCCGACATGGGCGACTACAAGCACCTGGCCGACTTCGTGAAATGGGCCAAGGCCACCTACCCGGCCAAGCATTACATGCTGACCGTGTGGAACCACGGCGCAGGCTGGCTCAAGAGCAAGCAGAGCAAGGGTATCTCCTACGACGACGAGACCCGCAACCACATCTCCACCCCGCAGCTGGCGCAGGCCCTGGCCATGGTCGGCGGTGTTGACGTGTACACCAGCGACGCCTGCCTGATGCAGATGGCCGAAGTCGTGACCGAACTCGCCCCCTACGCCAAATACGTGGTCGGCTCAGAAGAGACCGAAGGCGGCGACGGCTACACCTATAACACCATGCTCACCGACCTGCCCAGCGACCCGAAGGAAGTCGCCCTGCATGTCGCCAAGACGGCCAATGCCTACTACAGCTCCGACGCCACCCAGTCGGTCGTGGACACTTCCAAAGTTGAGAAGCTCCCCGCCGCCCTGGACGCCTGGACCGAGACCGTCATGACCAACCTGAGCACCGGCGCCGTGAAGAACATCGCCCGCCAGACCAAGTCCTACGCTTACGCGGACAACAAGGACCTGGTGGACTTCGTCACCCGCGCCAACGGCGCGATGACCTCGGCCTACGAAGCGCAGATAGCCGAGCTCTCCGCCCGCAATGATGACGCCAGCACCCGCGAAATCGCGAAGCTGGAAGGCCAGATAAAGAACATCACCAAGGCCGGAGACAAGCTGGTCCAGTTCCTCACTTCCGAACTGGTTATCGGCAACTTCACCTCGTCCAACATGAAAGGCTCTAACGGCCTTGCCATCTACATACCCAACTACAGCACCGACAAGAACTACGCCGAGCTGCAGTGGGCGCAGAACAGCAAGTGGGCAGACTTCCTGAAGTGGATGCAGGCCCGCTAACAGCTTAAAAACGCTAATAGAAAGCCCGCCTGTCGGCGGGCTTTTTATTTTTATATAGTTGTGTATGCCTAAACTGCGCACGACGCTGGCCATAGCATGTTTTGCCATGTCCTCGCTGTCGCCTTCAATGGCGCAAGAACAGCAAAGCGCCGCCACAAGCGCAAACAACCGCCCGGCACTGTCCTCCCTTACGCCGGAAGAGCGGCTGGCGCAAACCATTTTTATTGCCGTGGACTCGGCCACCGCCGATGAGAAGCGCGAAGCCATCGAAAAAGGCCTGGTGGGCGGCGTCCTGCTGCAATGGGGAGACTACTCGCTTGAGCAGACCAAAGCTCTTGCGCAGAAACTCCAGTCCTGGGCGGCCAAAAGCCCATCCCGCGTGCCGCTATTGCTGGCAGCGGATTACGAAGGCGGCACCGTCTTCACCCCCGCCACGCTTGGCCTGCCCAACCTGCCCTCCAACATGATGATGGGCTCCTCAGCCGACGACAAGGACAGCGCCGTCCTGTTTTATCTCGCCGGAGTGGAAATACGGAAGGTGGGAATACACATCAACTTCGCTCCGGTGCTGGACGTCAACACCAATTCCGCCAATCCTATCATAGGCGTGCGCTCCTTCGGCTCCGACCCGGAGCTGGTTTCTCGCATGGGCATATCGGTGATACGCGGGCTTCAGGCCGCCGGGGTG
>JAAYTX010000057.1 GCA_012523635.1 Elusimicrobiota bacterium | reverse complement strand
GACAGGCCCGACCCGATAACCGGCGCGATTGTGGAGGGGCCGGTGCTGGACCCGGCCATTAACGCCTTCACCGCCTATCTGCGCGTGCCCTTGCGCCATGGCATGACGCCGGGCGAACTGGCCCTGTACCATGCCCGTGCAAAAGGGCTTAAGCTCAACCCCCGCATTATCAGGATGTCGGGCTGGAAGCGCGACATGTGGTACGAGCAGACCGGTCTGGCGTGGGTGGCACCCTCCCCCAATCTGCGTACCGTCGACGCCGCCGTTCTGTATCCGGGCATGGGCTGTTTCGAGGCGTCCAACCTGTCTGTGGGGCGCGGGACAGCGATGCCGTTTGAATGGCTCGGCGCGCCGTGGCTTGATTCCGCCGCCCTTTTGCGCGAACTGCAATCAGGCGCGCATCCCGGCGTGGAGTTCATGGCCGCGGATTTGACCCCGGACGGGGACGTCTACGCGGGCCAGCAATGCCGAGGCGTAAAACTGGTAGTTAAGGACAGAAACATTTTCAGGCCGCTGGAAATTTTCCTGCGCCTGTTTTATGCCCTGCGTAAAACCCAGCCCTCCGCTTTTGTGCCGGAGTGCCGGGGCCTTGAGCGGATGACAGGGGTGCGCGGTTTCTGCGCCTTGCAGGAAACCAGTTCAGCCGATACGATGATTGAGTATTTTAGAAACGGCGCTGAAGAGTTCCGTCGCGCGCGTTCGCCTTTCCTGCTTTACTGACCTTCCGGCTGCGGCTGCCCGCCGCCGGGGCTTTTGGCCGCGGCAAGGTCGTTCATGTGTTTGGCGAAGCGCATGATTTGCGCTATTACGCGCACCAGTTCGGTTGACGACTGCTCCAGTTCCCACCAGTATACCGTGACAGGCATCTTCCGGAAAAGGTTTTTAGCCACGGCCAGCGTGGATACGAAATTGTCAGTTTCCAGCTTGAAATTCTTGGCCACCATGTAGAGGTTTTTTGTCGCGCCGACGGCTTCATAGATGTCGGGGAGGTTTTCCAGCACCTTTCCGGCCCTGTCCGCGAAGTGCTCGAAATCGGTGGTTTTGACGGTGACCGTGCGCAGTTCCATGCGCAGGTGCGCGAAGTCCTTGTCGAAGTTGGGATCGTAATGCCGCTTGCCCTGTTCGGTGGCTTTAACCACCACGCGCGAACGGTCCTGCAGGTCCAGCAGGCGGGCATTGAGCGCCTGCATTACGCCCAGCTGTTTGCCGAGCTCTATGCGCATTCCCTGTAAAACCGCGAAGGGCATGGTTTTCCCCTTGTGTCCCCGCTATAGTTTATCTCAGCGCTTGTTTTTTTCCAGGATGATTCCGTCCACGAAAGCGTGGCAGATTGCGGCGTGGGCCGTTTCCACAAAACCATACTCGCCGGACGGCACGTGGAAATTGATTTCCCCCATGGAACGCAGTGGGTTGCCGGGCTTGAATCCGGTAAGGGTTATAAGGCGGCATCCGCGCTTGAGCGCCGCGCCGGCCGCGGCCAGCATGTTAGGCGACTGCCCGGAGCTGCTTATCAAAACCACCACATCGCCTTTGTCGGCGAATTTTTCAATGGGCGCGGCAAAAACCTGCTCGTAGCCAAGGTCGTTCCCAAGGCAGGTAAGAAGCGAGGAGTCGTTGAAGGCCTGCGCCCGCACTCCGCCGTTTTTCCAAAGGTCCACGGTGATGTGGCTGGCTATCGAGGCCGAACCTCCGTTCCCCGCCATATATATAGTGCCGCCTTTGGCCGCGCAGCCAAGCATCATGGCATGGCACTGCTCTATGCCCGTTCCGACTGGGAGCTGCCCGCCGTCCTTGCCGGAACAGGCGATTCCGTCCAGCGCGGAGCGCAGGTCCCTGAAAAATTTATCCGCAAAAGCTGTCATCGTGCATTCTCCGTGTACAGGCAGGCCTCGTAGGCCGCCTCATGTCCGGCTATCATCGCCGCGAACGCGTGTTCGCGCGTCGCGTGCAGGCGGGCCTGGCCGCCAAGCCGCGAACGCAGGCCTTCGTCCCGGGCCAGCCGCAGCAGCGCTTGCGCTATGCTATGAGAATTGGCCGCCTCTGTCAACAGGCCGGAAACCCCGTCCTCCAGCAGTTCGCGGGTCCCGTCAACGGCGCTGGCCGCGCATGCCCTGCCAACCGACATCGCTTCCAGCAGCGAATTGGGAAGCCCTTCCCACAGGGACGGCAGCGCGAAAATGTCGCACGCGCACAGCAGTTCGCGGATGTCGCTGCGCTGTCCAAGAAAGAGCACGCGGTCGGCCTGCCCGGTCTCCAGGGCGATTTGGCGCAGTTTATGCTCAAGCGGTCCACGGCCTGCTATGGCCAGCAGTGCGTTTGGGTGTTTTTCGGCCACGGCGGGAAAGGCGCGCAGCAGGTGTTCAAAGCCCTTCTGCCGGTCCAGCCGTCCGTTCGAAAAAATCAGCAGGCGGCCTTCGTTCAGCCCGAATTGCGCGCGCACGGCGGCGCGTTCCTTTTCAGAAAAAGCCCAGAGTTCCGTGTCTATTCCGTTTTTAACCACCCGTACTTTGCCGGAGTCATATCCAAGCCCGGAAATAAGGAATTCCGCGCTGGCCGCTGATTCGCAAAGCGTAAGGTCGTCGCGGTGTTTCAGAGCCCGGTCCAGCCACAGAAGCGGCAGGGCGCGCGTGCGGTAATTCACGCGCGGCGATGACACCAGCCGGAAGCCGCTGTTTGGCTTGATGTGCCGGCAAAACTGTATGGCCCTATACAGGAAAGCATGAACTGTTTCCGCGCCGCTTTCTTTTATTATCCTGCGCAGGCGCGCGGCGTCTCCCGGCGAGGGCAGATAGCCCATGTTCAGGCTGTGGATGGGGATGCCAAGCGCCGCTATCTTACCGGCATATTCCCCGCGCGGCTTCAGCGTGACCACACCCGCTATGTCGTATTTGTCCCGGTTCAGGCGCGACAGCAGGTTGAAGAGCGTTTTTTCCGCGCCCCCCACTCCCGAAGATGTTATCACGTACAGAATACGTTTTTTCACTGTTCCTCTCGCCCTGAAGAGGGCCTTACTATACTACTTAAAAAGCGCCGGGGCTGAAAGCGGCGGTTGTTATTTGCCGCGCCGCCGCAAATTTGCAAAACTACACAACATGATTGCGCGTCTCCAGCCGGCTTCCGCCAAACGCTTCGCAGGCTTTGCGGCGTTCTTTATTTTTGTCATTGCCGGTTCCGCCGCTTTGCTTTCCGCGCACAGGTATTTCAACGGCGGCCAAAGCTACGAGTTCTGCCATTATTCCGAGATAGCCTCGAACCTGCTGGACGGGAAAGGTTTTGTAAGCGCGTCACAGACCGGCGGGAATCTGGCTTTTCTTGACTGGAGGGGCCGCTCGCCTCAAGGGGCGGGGTTTGAGGCAAGCCGCTTCCCCCTGCAGGCGCTTTTGTTCGCCGCAATGCAGGCTGTGTTCGGGCGCGGCGATTTCGCCGGTTTGGCGGCAGGCGCGCTGGCCCATGCGTTGTGGAGCGCAGCGGTGTTCGTCTGCGGGGTCCTGTTTTTCTCCCCCTGGGCGGCTTTTTGCGCCGCATTGCTGTGGGCGCTGAACCCGGCGCTTACGGCAGGCATGGTGCCGGGCGGTTTCCCCGACATTTTGGCGGGCCTGCTTTGCACGCTGGCTGGTTTCGGCTTCATATACGGCCTGCAAAACGCCAAAGGCAAAAAATGGTTCTTTGGCGTCGGCCTGTTGTGCGGGCTGGCCTATCTTTCGCGTTTTACGGTGGAGATTTTCCTGCCGCTGTTCCCGATTTTCGCATTCCGGCTGGCCGGGTGGAAACGGGGGCTTTCGCTTTGCGCGTTTATGGCGGCGGGCGCTCTTATTGCCCTGTTGCCGTGGTTTGCTTATGTGCTGCATATGACCGGCGTTATGTCTCCGCCGCTTTTCTGGACGCAGCTTGCCGCCCATTCCATAACCGGGCCGGTTCCATGGCACGAATACCGCCTGTTCGGCCCGCAGGATTTTGCATCCCCCGGGGCAGCAACCCTGCTTGCCGATAAGTGGCTGAAAAATTTTGTTTCGCTGGCCCGCGACCTCCCGGGCTTCTGGTTCCTGTATCTGGCATGGCCGCTGGCTTTTGCTTTCATGTTCAAAACATTAGCCGAAAAAACGGTTCTGCGTCCGCTTGCCGCTTTTTATCTTGCCGCACTCCTGTTGCAGGCGCTCGGATTTTCACTGCTCAGGCATGAAACTTTGGGTTTCATGGGCGGAAGATATTACTTGTGGCTTGGGCCGCTGGTTGTGCTGTGCGCGTGCCAGTTTATAAGCGAAATCAAGGCGGCTTTCGCATTCCCGTCGGGATTTTTGGGCCTGTTTGCGGCTGCGAACCTGTCCGTATACGCGTATTGTTACTGGAAAATAGAGCCGCCGTCAGTTCTCCCGGTGATGGAGTGGGCGGAGGTGAGCTGGGCCCATGAACTGCCGCCGGATTCGGCAGTTGTAAGCAACATTCCGGCGCAGGTTTCGTGGTATGCCGAAAAAGCCTCAATAAGCCTGCCGCCATTGCCTGAGAACCTGCCTGAGATTTTGAAGAAACACGAAGCCGGTTTTCTGCTGCTGTCGCCTTCGGCGGCTGGCGAGCAGTGGAATTACCCCGCCTGGGGCGGCGTGGCGCGGCTGGAACCGCAGGCCCTGTCGCTCCTGCGTGAAAGCACGGGTTTTGAACTGGTCCGCGCAGATGGCGGAGCGCTGTTGTTTGCGAGGCCGGGGCCTACATCTGCTCCGGCGCGGTCACGCCCAGCAGGTCCAGGCCGTGCGCGATTACGTTCCTGACGCCCTGGCACAGATACAGCCTTGAAGCGGACAGTTCAGGCTGGGACTGGTCGAGCACGCGGCAGGAATCGTAGAACGGGTGGAACAGCCCGGCCAGCTCCAGCAGATAGGCGGCCAGATGGTGCGGGCTTAAATCCCTGGCGCAGGTTTTCAGCGTTTCCTGATACCACAGCAGTTTGGACAGCAGCAGCCTTTCCTGTTTCTCGGGCTTGGGCGCGCCGGGTTTTGGCGGGGCCGGCGTGAACTGGCCCTGAGCCGAGCGGAAGATGGAGCAGATTCTGGCGTGCACGTACTGCACGTAGTACACCGGGTTTTCCTGCGTCTTTTTCTTGGCCAGGTCTATGTCGAAATTAAGGTGCGAGTTGGGCGTGCGCGCCGCGAAGAAGAAACGGCAGGCGTCAGGCCCGACGTCTTCCAGCAATTCGCGCAGGGTGATGAATTCCCCCGCGCGCTTTGACATTTTCACCGCCTGCCCGGCCTTATTGAGCAATACCAGCTGGTGTATTATCACGCGGAAGGAGTCCGGGTCTTTGCCAAGGGCGGCGACCGCCGCCTTCATGCGCGGCACGTAGCCGTGGTGGTCCGCGCCCCAGATGTCTATCAGGCCGGTGTAGCCGCGCGCGTACTTGTCGTCGTGATAGGCGATGTCGTTAAGGAAATAGGTCGGGCGTCCGTCGGAGCGCACCAGCACGCGGTCCTTGTCGTCTTTTTCTTCGGTATCCTCGGCGCTTGAGCCGAACCACACCGCGCCTTCTTTTTCGTATACCTTTCCAAGGCCCTTCATGCGCTCCAGAGTGCTTTTCCATGCCTGTCGCTTGTGCAGTTCCGATTCGCGGAACCACGTCTTGAACTCCACGCGGAAGCTTTTCATGTCCTCTTTGTGTGAGGCCAGCATCCTGTCCATGGCGAACGCGGCGTATTGCAATTCGCTCCACCCGGCGTGTTCGGGAGGGAGTTGCGCGGCCAGGTCCTTGAGATAGTCGCCGTGATAGCCGTTTTCCGGCGGCTCCTGCCCGGCCGCGCGGGCTTTCAGCGAAGCGCCCAGAAGCTGTGTCTGCGCCCCGGCGTCGTTTACGTAGTATTCCGCGTCGGTGGCGATGCCAAGGGCGTTGTGTATGCGCACAAGGCTGTCGCCCAGCGAGGCGCCGCGCCCGCTGGCCACGTGCAGCGGGCCTGTGGGGTTGGCGGAAACAAACTCAAACAGCAGCTTGCCGGAGAATTTTTCCTGCTGTCTTACGGCTTCAGCCGGAGATTTCGCGCAGGCGTCAAGATTGTCCCACAGGGTTTTGTCGGAAAGGGTTATGTTTATGAAGCCCGGCTTGCTCGCGCCGGCTGCGGACACGCCGTCGGCTCCGGCAAGAAGGGCCGCCGCTTCCTCGGCAAGCGCCAGAGGGTTTTTTTTCAGAGGCTTGCAGGCCGCCAGCGGCCAGGAGAGAGCCATGTCGGCTTCCACATGCGCCGGAGCCGGGGCAAGTTGCGGTTGGGGCATGGCCTGACCGCCCGCCTGCGCGGAATATTCCCTGTTGAGCCTTTCCTGCACCTGGTGCCTTACATTGTCGGTAATCATTTGTCTGTGTCCGGGGCGTCGGTCATTTTAAGAAGCTGTTTCACTATATGCGGGGCGCCGGCTTTGCTGAGGGCCTCGTCAGGTCCGATGTAGCCGCGCTGTATCAGGAAGGCAAGGTGCTGTTCCATGGTCTGCATTCCGGTTTCCTGCCCTGTTTCCATGACGGAGTAAATCATGTGGCCCTTGTTTTCGCGTATCAGCGAGGCTATGGCTATCGAGGAGGTCATGAACTCGCGCACGGCAACGCGTCCGGGCGCGTCCTTGCGCTGAAGCAGCATTTGAGACAGCACCGCCTTCAGCGTCATTGAAAGCTGGGTGCGCACCTGCTGCTGCTGTTCCGGAGGGAACACGTCTATTATGCGGTCTATGGAGGTGGCGCAGTCCTGCGTGTGCAGGGTGGCGAAACAAAGGTGCCCGGTTTCCGCGGCGGTAAGCGCCAGTTGTATGGTTTCCTGGTCGCGCAGCTCTCCCACCAGTATCACGTCCGGCGCCTGGCGCAGTGCGCGCCGCAGCGCTTCCTTGAAGGACTTGGTGTGCTGCCCCACTTCGCGCTGGAGTATCAGGCTTTTCTTGCGCTCATATACGAATTCTATCGGGTCTTCTATGGTGATGATGTTTTTGCTGTGGCGCTGGTTTATGGTTTCTATGAGGGCGGCCAGCGTGGTGGACTTGCCTGAGCCCGTGGCCCCTGTCACCAGCACCAGCCCGCGCGGCAGATCCGCCAAAGCTATCATGGCTGGCGAAAGGCCAAGCTCCTGCGGCGTGGGGATGGCGTCCGGAATCACGCGGTAGACCGCGCTGACGCCGCCGCGCTGCTGCAGCACGTTGACGCGGAAGCGCGCCACGCCCTGCACGGCGAAGGAATAGTCCAGCTCCATTTCCTGTTCAAAGCGCTGGCGTCCGTTTTCAAAAATGCCCGAATAAATCAGCGCCTTGCACGTGCCTTCGCTTAGCGCGTTGAAGCCGGGCAGGGGCGATACCTGCCCGTTGAGTTTCACCATCGGGGGCGTGCCGGGGGCCAGGAAGAGGTCGCTGGCGCCCATGGCGCGCACTTTGGAAAGTATGCCTGCCAGTTCGTTCATTTCTTCTTTTTGGCCGGGGTTTTGCGCGGCCTGGCCGGGGACGGGACCGCGTCCGTGAAGACCACTTTCTTGGCGAAATGGAACAGCTTGTCCAGGCCGTAGAACTGCCGGGCCTGTTCCACCAGTATGTGCACCAGCATGCCGCCGAAATCCAGCACCTGCCACTGTCCGCTGTCCCGGCCCTCCGAGTGGAGGCGCGGGTAGCCTTCTTCCTTGAACTTCCTGCTTATCTCTTCCGCCACGGCTTCCATCTGCGGGCGGGACTCGACTGTGGCCAGCACCACGAACTCCGCCACGGCGGACTTGTCCAGCAGGTCCAGAATGGCGATGTCGCGGGCCTTTTTGTCGGCGGCTATCTGCGCGGCGTTGCGCGCCAGTTTTCTGTACAGCGTTTTCTGGGAAGCGGTTGTCATGTTATGCGTGTCTCCTTGTCAGTCCTGTGCGGAACTGCTTGCCATCTGCCGGAAGCTTTCCTCGCTGCGCGCCTTGTTGAGCGCCTCTTCAAACGACACCTCGCCGCGGCGCACCGCCGCGGCCAGCGCCTTGTCCATGGAAATCATGCCGTTCTTGGCCCCTGTTTCTATAGCGTTGTAAATCATGTGCGTTTTGGCTTCGCGGATAAGATTTGAGATGGCCGGTGTGACCACCATCAGTTCGCGCACGGCCGTCCTCCCGGAGCCGGTCGAGCGCGGCAGCAGCATCTGCGAAATGACGGCCTGCAGCGTCGACGCCAGCTGCACGCGTATCTGCGTCTGCTGGTGGGGCGGGAACACGTCTATTATGCGGTCTACGGTGGAAGGGGCGTCCTGCGTATGCAGGGTGGCGAAACACAGGTGTCCGGTTTCGGCGGCGGTTATGGCCAGCTGTATGGTCTCCAGGTCGCGCAGTTCGCCAACCAGTATCACGTCGGGGTCTTGGCGCAGGGCCGATTTCAGTGCGTTTGCGAAAGACTTCGTCTGCTGGCCCACCTCGCGCTGGCGGAACACGCTTTTCCTGTTGGTGTATGAGAATTCTATGGGGTCTTCCACCGTGATTATGTTGCAGGCCTGATTCTGGTTGATGAGTTCCAGCAGGCAGGCCAGCGTAGTGGATTTGCCGGAACCGGTGGGGCCGGTTACCAGCACAAGCCCGCGCGGCAATTCCGCCAATTTGGTCATGGCCGGGGAAAGTTCTATTTCATCCGGGGTAGGAATCTGGGAGGGTATCACGCGCATGACAGCTTCCATGCCGTTGGCCTGCATGAAGGCGTTTATGCGGAAGCGCGCGAGGCGTCCAACTGAAAAGGAAGCGTCCAATTCCCAGGTCTGCTCAAGGCGCATGCGCTGCTCCTCGAAAAGGACGGAGTATATCAGGGACTTTGTGTCGTCTGCGGAAAGTGTCGCCACGCCTTCGAGAGGCATTATTTCCCCGTGCAGGCGTATCATGGGCGGTTTTCCTATCACCAGGTGGATGTCGCTGGCTTTGTTTTCAACCGCCGCCTTTAGTATCGCTACCATGTCGGCCATAAAGTTCCCCTCCCTTCGCGTTCCAGTGCCGCGCGCCGATGCTTAGTTTAGCATTTTACCGCCGCGCGGGCAGAACCAGGTCCTCGCCCGCGATCAGGCTGGCGTCCAGCTGGCCCGGCTGCTCGGGGGCGGCGGTTATCTCAACCGCCTCCAGCCCCAGCTTCGCGCCGAGAGCCTTCAGTTCGTCCAGCCTTCCGGAGCGGCTTATTATGCGGCTCTTTTTCTCGCGCCGCCCGTAATTGTCGTAGCTCAACACGTCCACTTTCAGTTCTCCAGAAGCGGCCAGTTCGCGCAGATATTTGGTCAGGGCCACTGCCTGCCCTTTGCGCAGCGTGGCGTTGAGGATTTCAATCTTCAGCGGCTCGGCAGCCGCCGCGGGCGCAGGCGGAGCCTCTTCTTCCGCGCCGGCACTCTTGCGTTTAGTGTCTTCTTTCAGCGCGCACAGGTCCAGCGGGCCTATTTTCACCAGCTCCAGCGACAGAGCCGCGAATTCGTACGGTGAAATGTCAGTTTCGGCCCCGGCGTGCGCCTGCCTGTAAGAGGAAAGGTAGTCCCTGAGCAGCAGCGGCGCGGCGTGCCACGAGGAGACAAGCTCCTTCGCCTCATTCCAGAGGGTGCGCCCGTCTCCGCCAGTTCCGGCCTGCATGTGCCGCAAAACCGCGTCCGGAGGCTGCGACTGCGCCAGAGCGGCGCTAAGCTCGCGGGAGCGCCCGTCTGGGCCGCTTTCGGTAAATTTGAAGGAATGTCCCATGATAACGGTGAGCCTGCGGGTCCCGGGTTCATAGACGGCCAGCGCAGGCGTGCGCCCCAGATAGGCAAGCTGGAGCGGTGCTCCTGCCCGCAGCGCCAGGCATAGCGGAGAATGAAAATGCAGCCATGCCGCCGCCGCGGTGGCGGCCAGCGCCAGAGCCAGCAGGAAGCGGCTCAGCAGCAGCGGCTCTTGTCTATAAGCGCGTTCCATAGTTCAAGGCCCTGCGGGGCTATCCAGCGGCCGGATTCCAGCAGCGTTCTCAATTTGACTGTAGAGGCGGCCAGCATCGCCGTGTCCAGATTGGCGAAGGCCAGTTCCCGCAACGAGGCCGTTTCCGGAAAATGCCTGTCTTCGGACGCCATGTCCGACAGGAAGATTATTTTATCGAGCAAAGTCATGTCCACCGCGCCCAGCGCATGGCGGTGTATTGCCTGAAGAAGCAGCGGGTTTGACGCTCCGAACTCCCTGCGGGCAAGTTCGGCTCCGGCGGCTGCGTGAAGAAGGCAGGGGGCGTGTTTCTGTAAAAGCTTCAGGTCAGACGCGCTGAGGCGCAGCCGGGCATACGCCGTTTTTTTAGGTACTGGAAGGGCTTTGGCGCAGTCGTGCAGAAGGCCGGCTTTGGCCGCGTCCAGCGGCGGCGCGCCGTGCCGTACGGCAAGCGCCGCAGCCAGTTTGCCTACGGCGAGGCTGTGGCGGTAGCGGTAGGAATCAAGCAAAGAACGCAGGCGTTCGTGCAGCGCAAGTCCGTAAAGCCCTTTTGCACGTATGGCGCGCGCCACTTGAGGCGGTACCTGCCCCGGTATTTTTCCGGTAAGAAGCATTTCCAACTGTAATTGCGAGGACGCCGCTTCTGGAAATGTGCCCGGCAGTTTTATAAAACGGTAAGGCGTTTTCGACGGCAGTTCCGCGCCCGGCCGCCGCCCGACAGTAAGGACCGCGCGCCGGGCCACTTCCCCCGGTCGTTTCCAGCGGTTAAACTCGGCAAGGCAGTCGCTGCCTATTAAAAGGTAGATGGCTGCGCCGGGATATTCTTTGGAAAGGCGGCGCAGTGTCTGCCAGGTGTAGACCTTGCGCCCGCTTTTAAGCTCCGCGCAGTCTATGCGAAGGATGGCGCGTTCCCGGGCGGTAAAGCAGGACTTGAGGAAAATCCTCAGCAGTTCCAGACGCGTTTGTGGCGCGGTTTCCGGCTCGGCCTTTAGCGGCGAATGATAGGCTGGCAGCAGAAGCGCCAGGTCGGGGCGCAGCTTTTTCAGGGCGGCGCGCAGCAGCGCGGCGTGGCCGGAGTGCGGCGGGTTGAATGAGCCGCCGAAAAGCAGGATTTTTTTCTTGCCGGTTGAATGCATGGTATGCGCTACGGGTGATATTTTACGTTTTTTGCGGCCTTGCTGTAACTCAGCCTTATGTTATGTCGCCGTAAACTGTGGTGCGTTCCAAGTGTTTAACACCTCGTTTTGGTCTCATGCATGCTGTTTAGGGCATCTGCGCGCATGATTTTATTATAATCATCTCAGTGGCGGTTTAGGGGGGAAGGCTTTTTCCGTGTAACTGCAAAAAGGCCTTATTGCATCAGAATCTAAGTCTATAGGATATGCGTGGGCTGTTTCCCTGCCATGAGGAAGCCCATTGGGGGATAAATGAACGCCGAGAAAATCAAAGAGCTTGCCGTCAGGCTGAAGCTTAGGACCGTCGCTTGTTCGCAGGCTGCGCGTCTGCGATGGGTCGCATTGGGGCGCAAGCGCAAGATTTTGTTGGTGGGAATGTTGTTCATTTTAATCCCATTTGCCTATATCGCAAGCCGGGTGATTGCCGATCGCCGCGCCGCCCAACCCGAACCTGCATCTTTCAGCGTTGTTCCGCCGGAACTGACGGATTTCCAAGAGAATGGTTCCCCCAAAGGCGTGTCGGTGAATTTCGACGTCTCGGCGTGCAGGATTGACCTGCTCAGCAAGGACGTCTCCCGATTCATATCCGTTTCACCTGAAATTCCCGGCGGGTGGTCCTGGACCGAGGATAATAATCTTGTCTTTGTGCCGCTGAAGGAATGGCTTCCGGGTACAGAGTATCGGGTCAGGATGGGCAAGGAGATGTTTGCCCCGCATGTCCGGCTGAAAAGCTACTCTTTCGATTTCAAAACCCCCCCATTCGGTGTAAAGCTTGAGGATTCTGAGTTTTATCAGGACCCGCGCATCCCTGATTTGAAAAAAATCGTTGCC
This sequence comes from Elusimicrobiota bacterium, assembly GCA_012523635.1. GTDB lineage: Bacteria > Elusimicrobiota > Elusimicrobia > Elusimicrobiales > Elusimicrobiaceae > JAAYTX01. Next base: position 19,716 of record JAAYTX010000057.1, on the reverse strand, counting down.
ACCACGGTCTTCACCCATCCCGTCGACGCGGCTTCATTCGAATCCCGGGTCTCCATGAAGTTGTTCCGCGGCAAAGGCGAGGAATCCCGCGGCGTGCCGCTGTCTATTTCCGTCACTTACAACAAGTCGATGACCAAGGCGTTCATCCACTCTTCCCCCGTCAAGGTCACTGATGAGGATGGGCAGGCAGTGGTCGCAGTGCAGGAAGGCGTGCTTTCCATCCTTCGGGGGAAACCGCTTGAGAAGAAAGCGGAGGCTACCGTCGATGTCCCCAGCATTTACAATATGTTCCGGGTGCATAACGCCGACATCATCCTGCTTCGCGACAAGAACTACAGCCCGGAACCCGTGTTGGTGCTGGAGTTTTCCAACCGCGTCACGGAGGAGGAGATACAAAAGAACCTGGAGGTTTACGAATTACCCGCGGATTTCCCGGCCTTGGACGGATCCATGCGTATTGTGCGCAATTTTAACTGGCGCGGCGTGCGCATTTCGCAGCGCGAGATTGACTTGTCCAGGAAGCTCATGCTCCAGCCAGTGCCGACTGAGAATGAATATTCCGAAGTGCACAGTTTCCGGCTCAATGTCCCGGAGGGACGCTATATTTTTGTAAGACTGCACGGCGGGACGATCTCCTACGGAGGCTACCGTCTGCACGAGTCCTATGAGGGGACAGAGCGGGTTCCGGAGTTCCCGCGCGAACTCTCCATAATGCAGAATGGCTCCGTGCTTTCCCTTTCCGGGGATAAGCGCCTGCCAATAATCACGCGCGGCCTTTCCGTCATAAAAGGCGACATATGGCGCGTCGAGCCCGGTCAGATAAACCATGTTATCAGCCAGTCGGAAGGAAAGTTCAGCAACCCGCAGTTTAACTATAATTTCGGACCGGAAAATATCGCACAGAAAACGGAGTTCACCCGCACATTCCCATACGGACAACCCGGCAAAACTAACTACATGTCGCTGGACTTGGGGGCGTTGCTGCCGCGCAACGGCGATGGGCAGCTGTACGGGTTGTTTTTCGTGCGTCTGCGTTCTGACGAGTACGGGATGTATGATTCCAGGATGGTAATGGTGACTGACCTGGGGCTGATTGCGAAGAAGAACAGGGACGGCTCCAATGTTGTCTTCGTGCAGTCTTTGAGAAGCGGCTCGCCGGTGCAGGGTGCCCGTGTGCTGGTACTTGGCAAGAATGGCGTTCCGCTGGTCAGCAGGGCCACGGATGCAAACGGCCGTGTCGATCTTCCGACGCTGGATTCGTTTGTCCGCGAACGGCAGCCTGTGGCTTATGTCGCGGCGCTGGGCAATGACCTGGCTTTCATGCCGTTTTCCTGGAGCGATCGTGAGTTAAGTTACTCCCGCTTTGATGTGGGCGGGGCCGAGGAAAGCGGCACCCCCGGCGAACTCAGCGCCTACGTCTTCTCGGATCGGGGCATATATCGCCCAGGAGACGGGCTTCATGCCGCGTTTATTGTAAAGTCCGCGGACTGGAAATCCTCGCTTGGTGGCGTTCCCCTGGAGATTGTGGTGACAGATTCGCGCGGGCTAGAGATATACAAGCGCCGCTCGCTAATGGCTTCGTCCGGATTCGGCGAGCTGTCGCTTGCTCTGGACTCAAATGCTCCGACGGGTTCCTACGATATTTCTGTGTTTATCACCAAGGACGGTCGCCGGTCATCGCTTTTAGGGTCGACGCATGTAAAAGTGGAGGAGTTCGAGCCTGACCGCATGAAGATTTCGGCGCGTTTTTCCAAGGACAACGCCGCCGGCTGGATAAATCCCAAGGATTTGTCAGTTTCGGTATCGGTGCAGAATCTGTACGGAACCCCCGCTGCCGACCGCAATGTGCGGGCCAAGGTCATTTTCCAGCCGATGCCGTTCTCTTTCCCGGCTTACCGCGATTATTTCTTCTCCGCACCCCGAGACGAACAGTCTGGTTTCCAGGAGGATTTGCCGGAGCGGACGACTGATTCCAATGGCGCGGCAACCTACGACATCACCACGGACCGCTTCGAGCATGCCGGCTATCTTGTGCGTTTCATGGCCGACGCCTTCGAGAAAGAAGGCGGACGCAGCGTTGGGGCCGAGGCTTCCGCGTTCGTTTCGGACTTGAAATACATAGTCGGGTACAAACCTGACGGCTCGCTTGAATTCGTCAACAAGGGCGCTGACCGTTCGGTGCGGCTGCTGGCTGTTGACAGCAGCCTGGTCCCGACTGAGGTGCGAAACCTGGAGACCAGGCTTTCCGAGCAGAGCTACGTCTCCTCGTTGGTAAAAAACGAGAACAATACCTATGCTTACGCATCGGTGCTTAAGGAGGTGCCAGTATCCAGGCAGGACATAGTCCTGCCTTCCGCCGGGCTGAAATTGCCGCTTGAAACGTCCTCCCCCGGGGATTTCAAGCTGCGCGTTCTGGATAAATCCACCGGAGCTGAGTTGTGCGCGGTCCCATACAGCGTTGCAGGACATGGTAATTTGAGCCGTTCGCTGGAGAAAAGTGCGGAGTTGCAGCTGAAGCTGGAAAAGGAGGATTATGCTCCGGGCGAAAGCATCAGCATGCAAATAAAGGCTCCATATTCCGGTTACGGCCTGATTACTATAGAGCGCGACAAAATTTATGCCGCCAAGTGGTTTAAAACTTCGGGCAGCGCGACTACCGAGAGTATTTCGCTGCCCCCTGTTGTGGAGGGAAACGCCTATGTTAGCGTGGCTTTCCTGCGTGCTGCGGATTCGCCGGAAATCTTTATGAGCCCGCTGAGTTACGCGGCTGTTCCTTTCAGTGTAAGCCGCGAGCGCCGCACCAATGTCATCACGCTGGACGCCCCTTCGCTGGCGCGTCCAGGAGAGCCTTTGCGCGTTGGCTACAAAACAGCAAAGCCGGCCAAGATAATAGTCTACGCCGTGGATGAGGGCATATTGCAGGTGGCGGCTTATAAGATGCCCGACCCGCTGTCCTTTTTCCTGCGCAAGCGCGAGTTAAGCGTACGCACCCATCAGATTCTGGACCTGTTGCTGCCCGAGTTCCGTTTGCTCGGGCTCAATGCCGCGCCTGGCGGCGACAAGGACTGGGGCGCCATAGGCAAGAACCTCAATCCATTCAAGCGCAGGCGCGATAAGCCGGTCGTTTTCTGGTCCGGTATCATTGACTCCGGTCCGGACAGGCGCGTGCTTGAGGTGCCGGTTCCCGGCTATTTCAATGGTTCTCTCAAGATAATGGCCGTTGCGGTCTCGCAGGACTGTATGGGCACAGCACAACAGCAAGTAACTGTGCGCGGACCTTTTGTCCTGTCCCCAAACGCGCCGTTCTCCGTCTCTCCTGGAGATGAGTTTGAGTTCAGTGCGGGCGTCGCCAATATGCTGGGCGCGTCTGGAGCCGCCGATAAACTGCATGCCGAGCTCAAGGTTTCTGGGCCCTTGCAGGTGCTGGACGGACAGGCGCGCGAGTTTGGCGTACCCCGGATGGAGGATGGCTCGGTGAAATTCCGGGTCAAAGCCCGGGACGGCTTGGGCGCAGCGGAACTTTCGCTCACGGTCTCTGCCGGTACGGCATCAGTCACTTCTGTTAGCGGTGTAAGCGTGCGTCCCGCTTCGCTTTACAGGACATTCATGCAGTCCGGTTCCCTGAAGTCCGGTTCTAAGGAGCTTGCAGTGGGAAGGCCGTTGTACCCGGACTACCGTGTCCTTACCGTATCCGCATCGCAGTTGCCGCTGGCGGCTGCGGCAGGAGCGCGCGTATATCTGGACAACTATCCATTCGCCTGCACAGAGCAGTTGGTCAGCAAGGCTTTCCCGCCACTTTTGCTCGGTTCGATAGCGGAGTTCGGCTATGGCGACTCATCTGCGGTCAAAACGCGCCTTGACGAGGCGATACGGGTGATCCGCGCCAGGCAGTCCGCCGATGGCGGTGTGGGGCTCTGGGGCGCCACGTCCGAGCCCAGCAGCTTCGCCTCGCTTTATGCCATGCATTTCATGACCGAGGCTGTGGAGCGCGGCTTTGATTCCGATCGCGACATAGTATCACGCGGGCTGCCGTACCTGAAAGTGATACTGCGCAGAACGCCGGAAAATATGTATGAAGCCCGGGAGTGCGCCTACGCGCTTTATCTGCTCACGCGCAATGGCAATGTTCTGGCCGGCGACTTGGAGAGCCTGCGCCGCAGGCTGGACAGCGGAGCTTCTTCTGCGTTCAAGGGCTGGGAGAGTGATTTGACCGGCATTTTCCTCGCCGCATCTTACTCGTTGCTTCAGCAGAGGACGGAGGCTGAGCGGCTGATAGCGAAGGCTTCCATAGGCGGTTACGTTTCCGCGGGTGAATACGTTTATTCCGGACAGGTGAAAGACGCCCTGCTGCTGTATGTCCTGTCCAGGCATTTCCCGGAGCGTCTGGAGAAACTGTCAGCGCAGGCCTTAAACTCCGTTTCTGACGCGATTTCTGGAAATCCTAACAGCATAATCTGCGCCACCTCGCTGCTGGGTCTGGAGGCTTATGCCCAGACGGTACGGACGGCAAAGCCGCTTGCGGTTGCCGTGTCCGCGCGGGATCAGGGCGGGGCATGGCGTCCGGTAACGCTGCCTCCAGGCGCGCGTTATCCGAAAGCCGATTTTCCGGACAGCGCCGTACGGCTCAAACTGGAAGACTCCAGCGGCCTGAATATTTTTTACCAGGCCGTGGAGGCCGGTTTTGAGCGGACTTTGCCTAAAAAGGCGGAAAGCCGTTGGGTGGAGGTGTTCCGCAACTATCTGGACGAGTCTGGCAAAGAAGTCTCGGAGTTGGCGCTGGGCGCGCAGGCCGAGGTTGTGGTGCGCTTGCGCACTACCGGCGGTCCGCCTTTGCGTAATCTGGCTCTGGTGGACATATTGCCGGGCGGTTTCGAGGTCGTTCCCAACGAAGCTCCGGCCAGGGCCAACCCCGCGCATAAGCAGACGTTGCGGGATTGCGGCGAAGACGGTTGCGACGGGAGCGGGGAGGAAGGGGAAGGCGGCCCGGCGCAGTCCGACGGCGGATACTCCAATGCCGAGGCTGATTTTGTGGATTATCGCGAGGATCGGGTTATCATTTACACTTCCGCATCTTCCGAAATACTGGAATACCGTTATAAAATACAGGCCATCAATAGGGGCGTGTTCCTGGCGCCGCCACTCTATGCGGTTTCAATGTATGATTCCAAGGTGTACGCGAATTCGGCGCCTGGCATGATAACGGTTAAATGAGGCCGCGGTTTTCCGCGCGGGCGCGCGTCTGGCTTCTGTGCGCGTTGGCGGCGGCAGGGCTGCCTTTATTGGCGGCCCTGTATGCCGGTGCGGTTTTGCGGCCCGTAAAATCGCGAGTCAGTCTTTCGCGGGAGGTTTACGACCGCAACGGCAGGCTTCTGCGACTCACGCTCTCTCCGGACCAAAAATATCGCCGCTGGACGCCGCTGTCAGGGATTTCCCCTCTTCTGGTTGAAGCCACGCTTTTGCAGGAAGACCGCTGGTTCCGTTTTCATCCCGGAGTGAATCCGGTGGCGCTGGCGCGCGCAGTACGGCGCACTTATCTCGGCCATGGGCCAAGGGTTGGCGGTTCCACCATCAGCATGCAGCTTGCCCGGATAATCTACCGCATAGATTCCAGTTCCGTCTCCGGCAAGGTGAAGCAGATTGCCGCTGCGTTGTGGCTGGAGCTGACACGTTCCAAAAACGACATACTGGAGTCTTATCTTAATCTGGTGTCCTACGGCGGAAATATAGAGGGGGCGGGTGCGGCCAGCCTTCTTTATTTGGGCAAGGAGCCGTCAGCCCTTACGGTTACGGAAGCGTTGACTTTGGGCGTTATCCCTAAAAGTCCGCTCCGGCGTACGCCTCTGGCCGCGTCCGGCGGCGGGGCTGCTCCGAGGCCCATTGAGCTTGCTCGTGCTGAACTGTTTAGGAAATGGATCGCGCGGCATCGTGACGATTCCGTTCTGGCTCCGCTTCTGACCCTGCCGTCGCTGGGAGAGCCCGGAGAGAACCTGCCTTTCCACGCGCCACACTTTGTCGACTCCGTGCTCGCGGATTATCCGCAGAACCGCCTGAATACCACACTTGACCTGCGGATGCAGTCGGCTGTGGAACGCCAGGTGCGTGCTTATGTGCGTTCCAAACGCGACCTGGGCATACATAATGCCGCGGTGCTGCTGGTGGACGTGTCCGACATGGGGGTGCGAGCCTCTGTGGGCTCAGCCGATTTTTTCAACGGGAAAATAGCTGGGCAGGTGGATGTTACGCGCGCTCCCCGTTCACCGGGGTCGGCGCTGAAGCCCTTTATATATGCGCTCGCCATGGACCAGGGGTTTGTGCATCCCCTGACCCTGTTAAAGGACGCACCTTTGAGCTATGGCGGGTTCAATCCGGAGAATTTCGACGGAGATTTTCGCGGCCCCATATACGCCAAGGACGCCCTTACCAAGAGTCGCAACGTGCCAGCCGTGCGTCTGGCGCTGCAGCTGAAGTCTCCGACTTTCTACAGTTTTTTGAAAAATGCGGGCGTGCCGCTAAGGGAGGAATCGCATTACGGACTTACTTTGGCCCTTGGAGGAGAGGAAATAACGATGTGTAATGCGGCCGAACTCTACGCCATGCTTCTTAATAACGGCGAGTTCAGGCCTGTGCGGCGATTGCTGGACCAGCCGCTCGCAACAGGCCGTTCGCTGCTTAGCCCCGAGGCTTCCTATATAACATTGAGCATGTTGCGAGAAACCGCCAGGCAGGAGGAAAACTTCCGGCGGCAATGGCTGAAGAGCTCAATTCCGGTGGCATGGAAAACCGGCACCTCATCCGGGTTCAGGGATGCTTGGTCCGCCGGAGTGTTCGGACACTATGCTGTCATAACATGGGTGGGAAATGCAGACGGAAGGCCGAATCCCGTGTTCGTTGGTGTAAGCGCCGCCGCGCCTTTGATGTTTCGCGTGATAGATGCGTTGCGGGTTCTGGAGCCCGGCATGCCGCAAATAAAGCCGCGTTATATGAAGGATCTTCGCACAGTGAAAGTTTGTCCGGTGTCAGGGCGGTTGCCGGGACGTTTTTGCAAAAAAACTGTGGAGACCTTGTTTATTGCCGGGCAATCACCCATACAGTCCTGCGATATCCACAGACAGGTGGAAGTGGATGCCGATACCGGGCTGTCGGTTTGTCCGGAATTTATCGGTCGGCGGAAAAGTGTGATTTATGAATTCTGGCCTTCCGATCTGTCTGCTATTTTCGCCGTTGCGGGGATGCCAAGGCGTTCGCCGCCGGAACTGCATCCTGACTGCGTGCCGACCGCTGCGTCGCGCGGGTCGGCGCCGTCCATCACTTCACCAAGGGCCGGGGTGGACTATCTTGTGCGTCTGGCCGGCGAAGCCCGGGATACAATACCATTCACTGCGGTTACGGATGCGGATGTGCGTGAACTTTTCTGGTTTGTGGACGGGAAGTTCACTGGTTCGGCGCAGGCTGGCAAGGCGCTTTTATGGAAGGCTTTGCCAGGGCCGCATGTTTTGCGGGTGGTTGACGACCACGGCCGCGCGTCCACCGCTGACTTGAATGTGGCTTTAGAACAGTGATTCGTTAGGGTGGTTGGGGGAGCCGCCGAAAAGCAGGATTTTTTTCTTGCCGGTTGAATGCATGGTATGCGCTACGGGTGATATTTTACGTTTTTTGCGGCCTCGCTGAAACGGATGGACAAAAAAACGCGGGCGCATTGAGTGCGCCCGCGCCGTTGTTTCGAAGTTTTTCGGATTAGTTCAGGTGGAGCGCGCCTATTATGGCCTGCTGCGCCCCAACGGGGATTTTTTCAGACATCATTGATTTCGGGCCTATTCCGGTAACGCCGTGGTAGTCTGAGCCAGTCGTGAAAATCAGGTCCTTGCCTGTTTTTGCCTTCCATTTATCGGCTAAGGCTTTCAGCTTGTTGAAGTCGGCGGGATATTTCTGCCAGCCGTTTTTGTAGGCCTCAAACCCGTCCAGGCCGGCTTCCAGCATCGCGGCCACTATGGATTCGAAGTCATTAAAGGATTCATCCCCGTAGTGCTGGGGGAAGTCCCCATATTTATAAATGGTATACGGATGGGCCAGTATCGCCTTGCCGCCTGCCGCGTGTATGGCGTCGATGACTTTCTTGATGGGCAGCGTTTCTCCGGGGACTTTGGCCGGGGTTATCCATTCATCGAACGCTTCGCGGTTGTTGGCCGCATAACCATTGGCTATGAGTGCTTTTGCTATGTCGGGGCGCATCATCATTCCGCTGACTGATTCCATCATTTCCTTGTCGCTCATCCCGGCGACGGTTTCGGTGGATTTGCCGTTGGCCAGCATTTCCCCGATAAGTTTCGGCATCACCACGTCGCGCACCGTGATTTTTGCTCCCATCTGGTTCAGCTTTTTCACGTATTCCTGCATGCGCTCCACGCGGTCCTTGCGGGACTTTTCGGCGATTTCCTTCATGCCGGACGCGCCGGTGTTGATATTCAGGGCCAGTATATGGGTGTTGTCGTTGGCAGTCACTTCCATGCCGGCAATGACGGTCATGTCGGAGTAGTTTTTCGCGGCATAGGCCTGCGCCCTCGCCACGCAGTCCATTGTGTCATGGTCGGTGACGGCGATATATTTGATTTTCGGGCCTTTTGCGCCGGTGCCGTAGAATTTGGCATCGCCGGCCGCAAGCTGTACCAGTTGCTCGGGCACGCTCCAGCCGTCGGAGCAGTAGGTATGCATGTGCAGGTCCATGTAGTCGCCCGCCGACGGTTTGGCCAGCAGTTCTATCGCTGGTTCTTTGACGTCGGCTTTGGAACTCTGCGGTAGCTGGGTTTCTGCGGATAATAGCGGGGAAATTGTCAGCAGCAGTGCTGCGAGCGTGGCAAAAAGGCTGGTTTTCTTCATTCAAAACTCCCAATCATTTGGTTGGAATAATGTTAAGTCATAAATATTATAAAAGCCATATTATTTTTTTGCTGGGCCTTAGGTCCCCCTACGCTTCTGGGGCATTAGGCCTATGCTGACGCGCCACTGCGGACGCCCGCGCATTTCTATAGTCAAGTTTTTGCTAAAATCCCCCTATGCGCGCTAAAAAAGAAGCAGCTGGAACCCCCCTCATGCAGCAATACCAGGCCGTCAAGGCCGCACACCCAGGAACCATACTTTTCTTCCGTCTGGGCGATTTCTACGAGATGTTCGGCGAGGACGCCAAAACCGCGCATTCCGTGCTGGGGCTTTATCTTACCGCCAGGCACGGCGAACCCATGTGCGGCATACCTTATCATTCCTCGCGCGCGTATATCTCCCGTCTTTTGAAGGCCGGGCACAAAATAGCCATTTGCGAACAGGTGGACCAGGGGCAGGGCAAGGGCCTTTTCAAGCGCGAAGTGGTGCGCGTCATCACCCCCGGCACTGTCATCGAAGACGAACTGTTGGACGCCAGGACCCGCAACCACCTAGTCTGCGTGGAAGTGGACATAGTGGGCTGGGGCCTCGCCTGCGTGGAAGTCTCTACCGGCGATTTCTGGGCCACGCAGCGCATCGGCGAACGCGACCTGCGCCCCCTTTCCGCCCTGCTGGCGCGTCTGGCCCCGTCCGAAATACTGCTTTCCGAGAAAACACGGGAAACACTGTTCGAAAAGAAACTTTTGCCGCAGAACGTTCCGCTCACCGGCTGCGGTTTTGAAGCGCCAGCCTTACAGGTGCCGGACAGCTGGCCGGGGCGTTCAGTATGGCAGAACCGCCAACTGGCGCTGAAGACTGCGCTTGCCGCCGCTCGCTATGTGGGCGAAAACGAGCCGCGCCTGAACGGTGTGCTGACCCCGGTCTATACCGAACTTTCAAACTGCATGCAGCTGGACGAGGCCGCTGTACGCACCCTTGAGCTGGTGGCCGCTCCCGACGGAAGGGGCCAGACCCTCTGGGGCGTGCTGGACAATACCCGCACCTCCATGGGTTCGCGCCTGCTGCGCGAGTGGCTGCTGCAGCCGCTGGCCGACCTGCCCGCCATAGAAAGTCGCCAGCAGGCCGTGGCCGAGCTTTACGATAACGAGGCTGCGCGCGAAGCGTTGTCCTCGGTACTGTCGCAGGTGTCGGATGTCGAGCGCATCTCCTCGCGTGCCTGCGCCCAAAGCGCGTCGCCGCGCGACGCGGCCGGCTTGCGCCAGTCTCTTGCCGCGCTCGCCCCTCTGGCCGGCTGGCTGGACTCTACCGGGCAGGCGGTGCAGGACATCAACACCCGTTTTTCCCCGTCGCGTCCGACGCTGGAGCATCTCTCGGCCCTGCTTGACAAGGCTTTGCAGGACAACCCGCCGCCACGCATCGCGGATGGCGGCGTGATAAAGCCCGGCTACAGCTCCGAACTGGACGAACTGCGCGCTTTCAAGTCCGGCTCCGGCGAAAAGCTTTTGGAACTGGAGGCCCGGGAAAAAGCCGCCACCCAGATAAACAGTCTCAAGGTGGGCTACAACAGCATCTTCGGTTATTACATAGAAGTTACCAAGTCCAATCTTTCCAAGGTGCCGGAAGGCTATATCCGCAAGCAGACTTTGGTGAACGCCGAGCGCTTCATAACGCAGGAACTCAAGGAACTGGAATCGAAAATCCTCGGCGCGGAAGAGAAGACGCGCCGCCTGGAAAGCCACCTTTTCGCGGAGCTGATGAAGGAGGCCGCTTCCCATGCGCAGGAATTGAAGGCTTATTCCCGCTGCGTGGCCGAACTGGACGCGCTTCTTTCTCTGTCTGAAGCGGCGGTGAAAAACGGCTATGTCCGCCCCGAGGTGGACAACAGCGGCGATTTCGTGGTCGACTCGGGACGCCATCCCGTAGCCGAACTGACGCTGCCGTCCGGCACTTTCGTGCCCAACAGCCTGGACATGCGCCAGGGCCGCGAGCACATAGCCGTCATAACCGGCCCAAACATGAGCGGCAAAAGCGTGTATCTGAAGCAGAACGCGCTTATAGCCATAATGGCGCAAATAGGGTCTTTCGTCCCGGCGAAGGCCGCCAAAATCGGCATAGTGGACAGGATAATGACGCGCATCGGCTCGCAGGACGCCATGAGCAGGGGCGAGTCCACCTTCATGGTGGAGATGCGCGAAACGGCTAATATCCTGGCCTGCGCCACTTCCCGCAGCCTGCTGCTGCTGGACGAGGTGGGGCGCGGCACTTCCACCTTCGACGGCATTTCGATAGCCTGGGCAGTTCTTGAGCATCTGCACGCCGACGGCAACGGCCCCAAGACGCTGTTCGCCACGCACTATTTCGAGCTTACCGAGCTTGCCGAACGCTACAAAAGCATCAGCAACTACAACATCGAAGTGAAGGAATGGGTGAATTCTCAGGGCAAGACGGAACTGCTTTTCCTGCACAAAATAGCACCCGGCCCGGCCGACAAGTCCTACGGCATACACGTGGCGGAACTGGCCGGCCTGCCGCAGTCCTGCATACTGCGCGCGCGCAAGATTTTGTCCGCTCTGGAGAAAAAGATGGACCCGGCGGCGGAGAAGCGCGACACCGAGCCGCTTCTGCCTTTGTTCGGCGACGGCGCGCTGATGGACGAAATACGCTCGTGCGACCCGGAGAAACTCACCCCCATCGAAGCCCTGGGCCTGGTGAGCGACTGGAAGAAGCGGGTGCAGTGAGTTGCAGCCGATGCCGACCATAAAGCAGCTGCCGCCGGAGGTTGTGAGCAAGATAGCCGCCGGCGAAGTGATAGAGCGGCCGGCCTCGGTGCTGAAGGAACTGCTTGAAAACGCCGCCGATTCCGGCGCGTCGCGCATAATAATAGACATAGAGAGGGCTGGGCGGCAGCTTATCCGAGTCAGCGACGACGGGTGCGGGATCTCCGCGCAGGATTTGGAGCTGGCGCTGGCGCGGCACGCCACCAGCAAGATTTCCTCTTTCGAGGACCTTGATTCCCTTTCCACTTTCGGCTTTCGCGGCGAGGCGCTGTACTCCATAGGCGCTGTTTCGCGCATGGCCATCAGCAGTTATCAGGCCGGGGCCGCTGTCGCGGCGCAGGTTTTCTGCGAGGGCGGCGCTTTAGCGCGCCGCTCCGAGGCTCCGCCCGTTCCCGGCACTACCGTTGAGGTGCGGGACCTGTTTTTTAACGTTCCGGCACGCGCCAAATTCCTGAAAAGCGACAATACCGAGCGTTCCCACCTTTTCCGCGCGGCCGAGGAATGCGCGCTGGCCAACCCGCACATAGCGGTTCAGCTGCGCTGCGACGGAGCGGAGATTTTTTCGCTGCCGGCCGTGCGCGAAGGTTCGCAGGGCCTGCTTTCCCGAGTCAAAACAGTGCTGGGCGCGGACGCGGCGCGGAACCTGCTGTTTGCCGAGGCCGCGCCGCTTGGCATGAGCGCTTATTTTTCAAGGCCGGGCGCTTTGCCCGCCTCGCGCGACCTGCAGTTCTTCTTCGTCAACCGCCGTCCGGTTTCAAGCCGCCTGCTTCAGCAGGCGCTGTACCGCGCCTATAACGAGTACCGCCAGCAGGGCAGGCATCCGGCTTGCGCCGTCTGGCTTCAGCTAAAGCCATCGGATTTCGACGTTAACATACACCCGCAGAAAAAGGATGTGCGCTTCGCTAACGAAAGCGCGGTGTTCAACCTTGTGCGGCAGACTGTCGAGTCGGCCATAGCCGCCGCCATGACCCCGGCCGCGCAGGCCGCTGCGGGAACAGATGCTCCCTCGGCGTCCGGCCCGGTGCCAGCCGCGCGCGGTATTTTCGAGCAGGCCGGACCGCCGGAGCAGCCAGCCGCGCCTTTGGCGGTTTCGGATAATCCCGTCCCGCCGTTCGCCAGCGAATTGCCGCGCCAGGTTTATGAACATGCCCGGATGCAGTCTCAGGAACAGCCGGGACAGTGGGACGGCTGCCGCTATCTCGGGCAGGCTTTGAACACCTATCTTCTTTTTGAAGTGCAGGATGCCGGGCTGGTTGTGCTTGACCAGCACGCGGCGCAGGAACGCCTGTTTTTCGATTCCTATCTGGAACAGTTAAGAACGGGCGGCAAGCCTCCGGTGCAGAAACTGCTTCTGCCCTATGCCGTCGAGCTTCCGGCCAGCATGGCTGCGCGCATCGAACAGTGGCGCGGCTGGCTGGACAGCGCGGGGTTTGAATTGGAAAACCTGGGTTCCGGGCATATTGCCGTGCACGGGGTTCCGTCCCTGTTCAATTTCGACGAGGACTCGGCGCGCAGCCTGCTGGAATCCCTTGCTTCCGTGCTGGGCGACCCGGACAAATGCTCCGAGGACGTGCGCCGCAACACGCTGGCCACCATGGCCTGCAAGAAGGCGGTGAAATCCCGCGAAAAGCTTTCCCCCACCGAGGCCGTGCGCCTGTTCCGCGATATCCAGAAAGCTCCGGTCAAAACCTGTCCGCACGGACGTCCGGTAATGGCCGTAATCTCCCCGCAGGAAATGGCGCGCCTGTTCAGCCGCAGCAAAGCGGCGTAATCAAAATAACAGGAGTGGTTGTTCTTGTCTTGCGGCGGAGTTTTGCCGCAGGGGAGCTTATTTGTCTATAGCGTCAAGCAGTATGGCGGTGCCGTCGTGGTCGCCGGTCCATGCCTGGGTGGAGCCGAGCACGGCGTTTCCCAGCGGCACGAAGCCTGTGATTTTGTAGTATCCTCCCCAGTCCAGAGACCAGGCGAAGGCATCGCGCGCCTGGTTGAAAGAAACATACTTATGCGTTACCGGCGGGGCCACGCGCACCTTCTCGCGGCTGAAAGCCCCCACAAAGTAATACTTGCCCTTATATCGTATCGGGCCGAAAATGCGTCCGTGGTTGTTGTTGGTTTCAAATGGCCTGTCGGAGAACGAATAGCGCCTGCGCCCCGGGAAAGGGCTGACCGCCTGTCCGTCAATTACGGCCAGATAGTCGGAGCTGTGGCCGAAACGGTAGAGGAACTTGGCGTGCCTGCAGGCCGACATAAGCTGTTCTTCCGCCTCTTTCCCGGAATCGGCCGAACTGTCGCGGATTATCACGTTTATCGGCTCATAAAGCGTTTTGTCCCGGTAGCGCTGTCCAAGCCAGTCGGCTCGCAGCAGGTTCTGGCGCAGCATCCAGGGGTATATGGGCGGCAAATCCTGAACCGCATAGATTTTACGCGACTCCTCGGCAAGTTTTTTGAGCAGTTCCGCGTCCGGTGCTAGCGGCTTGGCCGCCTCCGGTTCCGGCGCTTCCTTGGCGTTGTCGGCAAGCGCGGCAGCAGCCTCTTCCGAAGAGGCCTGCGGCACCGGCTCCCCGGCCATGTGTTCTTCCGGGGCTGGCTGAACCGGCGTCGTGTCCTGCGCAAGCGCCGCGCAGCTCAGGCCGGCGGCGCAGAGAACCGTCATCGGAATGAAACGCATGAACACATGATAGCAACACTGTTTCCGGGCTGTCCAGAAAGTGCTTAAATGATTTTAAGCCGCATGGAGGGCGATATATGGCGCATAACTGGACCGACGAGATAAATGTGGGCTGCACTGTGATAGACACCGAAGGCGTCATCGTTTACATGAACGACAAGGCCGCAAAGATTTTCGCAAAAGACGGCGGACGGGCCCTTATTGGCAAAAACGCGCTGGACTGCCACCCGGAACCGGCGCGCACCAAGCTGGCCGGGATGCTCAAGACCCCTTATACCAACGCCTACACCATAGAAAAAAACGGCGTGAAGAAGCTGATTTACCAGACTCCATGGCACGAAGGCGGCCAATATAAGGGTATAGTGGAACTTTCCCTGGAACTACCGTCCGAGATGCCGCATCACGTGCGCAAACCGTCCTGAACCTCCTTCTGCCGTAATAAAAAAGGCCGGACTGAATGTCCGGCCTTTTCCATTGAAACTCAGGCGCTTACTTCGCGGCCTTTTTCTTGGGCATGATTTTCATTATGTCCACTTTATTGATGCGCACCGGCTTGACGGCTATGCCGCCGTTGGCAGGCACGCGCGCTATGGCGGAAACCACGTCCATGCCCTCAACAACTTCTCCGAATATCGTGTGCTTGTTGTTAAGGTAGGTGGGCTTGGAGCCGTTGTCGGTGATGAAGAACTGGCTGCCGTTGGTGTTTGGGCCGGCGTTGGCCATGGCCAGCAAGCCCGGCTTGCTGAATGTCAGCCCGGACGAGAATTCATCCTCGAATTCGTAGCCGGGGCCGCCGGTGCAGTTGTTGAGCGGGTCGCCGCCCTGTATCATGAAGTTAGGTATCACGCGCATGAAGCTCAGGCCGTCATAGAAGCGGCTCTTCTTCTTCTCGTGCGTGCGGGGGTGCGTCCACTCCTTCGTGCCAGTGGCCAGGCCTATGAAGTTGGCCACCGTCACCGGCGATTCCTTTTCGAAAAGGCGGCAGATGATCACGCCTTTTTCGGTGTCCAGCACCGCGTAGGTGCCGGGTGGCAGGTTGTACTTCGCATCCGCCTGCGCGGAGGTGTTGTCGTTCATTGTCTTGGCTCCCTTGGCGTCGGCGCAGTTGGCCGCGCCCGTAGACGCAAGCAGCAGCGTTGCCGCCATAAGTATTTTGTGCATTCGTTTCTCCTTCGTGAACCGTCTTGCCGCGCTTGCGCGCGGTAAATCAGTCTTGGCGCCTCAAACCGCGTGGCGCAGGTCCAGCACCTTCTTTATCTTGCCGGTGCGCGGCAGGCGCTCAATGCCGCCAGGCGGCAGTATAACTATTTCCGGGTCGTCTATCCAGCGGTGTTCAAGCACATAGGCAAGGTCCTCGCAATTCCTGCGCAGGGATTGCTGAACTGCCTTTTCAAGCTGTCCGTCCAGCGTTTTGCAGCCGGCCAGCCGTTCCACCTTGAGCCTGAGCACTTCCCGGTGGCCCGCGTTGCACAACTCGGCCTGGAAGTTGAGGCTAAGCCCCGGCACAGCGGAAAAGGCGTTTTCCAGGTCGCTTATGAAAATGTGCGCGCCGCCAAGATGTATGCGGTCGTCACAGCGGCCTAAAAGCTCGAAACGCGGTTCCGGCGCTCCGCAGGGACATCCCCCCGGCAGCCAGCGCCCCAGGTCGCCCAGCTGGAAGCGTATGACGGGCATGAAAGTTTTGTCCAGAGGGGTGGTGACAAGCTCCCCCACTTCCCCTTCCCGCACGGGCCTGCCAGTTTCCGGGTCCAGAATTTCCAGGTACTGCGAATCGGAAAACAGGTGATGCTCGCCTTTTTTGCAGTGCGGGCATTGGAAGGCTATGCAGCCGGCGTCCACAGTCGCGTATCCGGCCGATTTCAGCTGAACGCCGGGGAAAATTTTGCGGAAATAGCCGGCAGCCGCCGCGCCCGCGTGTTCCCCGCCGTAAAAAACGAAGCGCAAAGGTATTTTAGGGCGGGGTTTGGCCTGCTCGACCGCCTCTGCCACGCGCAGCAGAAAGGAAGGCAGTCCTATTATCGCCGTCACCCTGAACTCCTCAAGATATTTGATCAGCGACGGAAGCGGCAGCGTGCTGCTCAGCGGCACTGAAATTGCGCCGGTGTGCGGCAGGGCCTTTTCCACCGAGATGAAGCTGGACCACAGGTTTCCCGCGACGAACAGGTTGGCCGCCCTGTCCATGGGGGTAAGGCCGGGGCCCGTGAAACAGCGGGCCAGCCTGCGGGTGGTGTCTGAATACTCATTGAATTCGTAGAAGATATATTTCGGGCTTCCGGTCGAGCCGCCGCTGGCAAAATAAATTCCGTTTCCCGGCTTTGCGGAGAACATGTCCTCGCTTTCCGGCGGCGTGTTGGCCAGTATGTCGTTTTTGTTTAGCAGAGGGAGCCTTGAAAAATCCGCGGCGGTGCGCACCGGCGGGAACTTGGCGAAGCGCTTTTTATAGTAGGGAGAGTTTGCGCGGGCGTGCGCCACCAGCGCGGCCAGTTTTTCGTGCGGGGCCGCCGCGCCCTCTATGCCGACGTAGTTCACCAGCTCGCGCATCGGGAAGCCGCCGTCGTGCGGGGAGCCGGGGGGCGCTTCCAGCATTTTGCCCAGGCGCGTTATGCGCGCCGCCCCCGCCGCGCCGAACAGGCGGGCCGCTTCCTGCCTTTCCTCTGGCAGGCCGCAGAATCCGACTGTTTGCAGAAATCTGCCGTAGGGGCGTATTTGCCGCGCTATTTCTTCAAGCGAAGCCGCCGGTTTTACATACAGCACCCGGTTCAGCGGCGAGGCTTTGAAGTCCGGCGAATGTTCCGCCACGACGGTCCAGTGCGTGCGCGGGAAAGAGGAGGCGCAGGCCCCGCGTTCCCCCGCCTCATCCACTTTGGCCAGTTCGCGGGTTTTGGTTATCTCCACCATTTCGTCCGGCGACAGCTTTCCCTGCGGCCACATGCGCTGGACTTTGTCGAAAGCTTTTGGCGCGTGCTTCAGGAAATCTTTCAGCGCGGCGGCGGCTTTTTTTCTGTCCGGCATCACGAAGTAAAGCAGGTGCGGGCACGAGCAGGCGGCCTGGTCCCACAGCGAAACGTCGCCGGCCATGGCTTCGGCCACGGCCTGCATGCCTTTTTCCTTCAGCCCCATGTCCGTGACTGCCGCAAAACTTATTTTCGGGCCGAAAGCGGCCACTCGCACATGGGCCGGGGCGGCTTTTTTGTAGGCCGCCACCGCCTGTTCTCCGCCCCAGACTAGCACGGTGTTGCAGGACGAAAGCACGGCGTCTTCAACGGCCCTGTCGCCGCCTTTCCAGTGCAGCACGGCGATATTGCCGCAAAGTATTTTTTTGCTGTCGCAGGCCTGAAGGGCCTGGCAGAACAGCACGGCGAAGCGCGAGCCTCCTGCCGCGGTTTTGACTATGTTCACATTTTTCGTGAGCAGGCCCATCACAAGCGAGTCCACCACGCCTAAAAACACGTTGCCAGCGCCAACATGCAGCGCCACGCCGCGCGGCAGGGCCGTCACCAGCCCGTCATATCCGTCCACAGGCGCGCAGCCGTCCAGAGCCTGCGGTGAGCCCAGCTCCAGTTGCAGTCGTTTTTTCAGCCCTTCTTTTCCAAGCGCCAGCGGCAGCATGTCCAGCGTGGCATTGGTCACTTCGGGTGAGAACGATACGGCCTTGCCCAGGTGCTTGAAGGCCGCCTTGCGCCAGGGCGTGTTTCCTGAGAAAAGTTTTCCGGTTTTATCCAGCACGTCCAGTATTTCTTCAAGTTTTGGGTGGCGCGCAATTTCAACGCGTTTTCGTGCTTGCGCGCACACGGCGCGTATTTCGGCGGCTTTCCATGAGCCTTTTTTATTCAGCGCCCTGCCGAATATGTAGGAATCGGTTATTTTCATTTTTTAAGCAGTTCCGAGGCGGAGATTGCGCAGCCTTTCAGCTTGGATACGCCCGCGCGTCCGGCGATATGAAGCACCTCTCCGGGCAGGCCGCAGGGGCAGCGCCGGTCCAGGCTCCCGAAATCGCTGGACAGCAGTGAAATGGACGGATAGCTTGAAAGATATGGGGTCATGAATTGCAGAAGCCCGGTTTCTCCGTGGCGCAGCAGTTCAAGTGTGGCCGGATGCCTTACCAATACCTTTCCGTATACCGGCACGTGGAAGTTCCCCAGCGGGCAGTCCACATAGGGCACGCCGTGCTCGACCATGCCGAAGAGGTCGCGCACCTGCGCGGTTTGCAGCCCGAGCCCGGCTGCTATTTCGGCTCGCATGAGGTTTTTGTCCACCGCCATGTCGTTGTTATCTTTCCAGCCGCCGCCGGTGATGACCCAGCTGTCCGGGCGCAGTTTTACCGCGCGCCCGTGCCGTTTGCGGAACTCGCGGCACAGCATCAGCGCGTGGGCAGGAAAGCCTATGACGCGCGTCTGCCGCCCGGATTTTTCAAACCGTTCCAGCGCGGCGATGGAATTTTCTATATCGAAAAAGAATTTATTGCCCGTTTTGTCCCAGCGCAGCGCGTAAAAAACCTCTCCGCGCCGCGTCATGCCGGTGAGCATCCTGTCAGTGAACGCAGTGCCCAGGTTTTTGGCCACGCCCGGGTCGTAGGTGAGGCAGAGCGAATCCGCTTCCGCGCTTCTGTCGGCAAGGCCGAGGCCGTAAAACACCTGCCAGGCCATGCGCCTTACCCGCAACAGCGACATTCTGTCCAGCAGCATGCGGCTTTTCTGCCCGCTGGTGCCGCTTGAGGTGAGTTCAAGCACTATTTTGCTTTTGGGAAGTGATTCAAGGCTGCGTTCCTTGAACGCGGACACGAAAATAAACGGGATGCGCTCAAGGTCCCGCGCGGAACGTATGCTGTCTGGCGTGAAGCCGGCTTTCTTCCAGATGTTGCGGAATTCCCGGCAGCCGAGGTAGTGCGGGCGCGCGGCTTCGCGCATGGCGTCGGCCAGCAGTTGCGCGCTGCGGCTGCTGTGGGCGAAAGCGGGGGTTTCGAGAAGGCGGTTTACCGCGTTCACGCGCGGAAGCGGCTCCGCCAGCGGCGAGGTGTCCAGCGTCGTCATTCGCGTCTTGCGCGGAAAGCCGCGTCCACGTACAGTTCGCGCCAAAGGCTCAGGTAGGCGCGCAGGAACTTCTTGTAGACCGGCATTATGTTGACGTTGCGGAAATCCAGCATGTCGAAAGAGCGCGAGAACACTATGTAGTCCTGGCGCTGATTGCCGAAATGCGTCATGGCCGGGAAATACGCGCTGGGCAGGAACAGGGCGTTGAGCGCGTGCTGCTGCAGTCGAGGGGAATGGGCGTCGACCATCAGTTCCACGTAGCTGGCCCCGGCTTTCTCGTTAAGGACGCGAACCGCGCTTTTGAGCAGCAGGCCCAGGTCCGGCGTTTACACGCGCCCGCCCACGATTACGGAGTATCTGTCCTTGG
>JAAYTX010000056.1 GCA_012523635.1 Elusimicrobiota bacterium | reverse complement strand
GTTCACCGTAGAGCCCGACGGCCACGACGCCCTTTACCGCCCTTCGGCCGACGCCCGCCTCCTGTTCGGGCTGAGGCCCGGCGCCCGGGCTGAAATCAAAGGTTCCGCGTTCACCATAAACAGCCTGGGCTTTCGCGGCACAGAACGGCAGGCCGCCAAGCCCGAGGGCGTTTTCAGGATAATACTGGCGGGCGGCTCCAACATTTTCGCCCCCTCGGTAAGCGACGGCGGCACCCTGCCCGCCCAACTGGAAACCGCGCTGAACAAATATTTCAAGGGGCGCTTCGAGGTATGGAACGCTGGCGTGCCCGGCTACTCGCTGGCGCAGGCTTCGGAATGGGCGGCAAACGCGGCTAGGCTGTACAGCCCCGACCTTGTGCTGGTCCAGCGTTCCAACGACACGCGCCGGATTTTCCTTTACAACGCGCCTTTCACGCGCTATTTCAGGCAAAACCCGGAACTGTTCCGCGAAAATCTGGCCGCTATTCCTTTTCAGGGTTGTGCCGCGGGGCGCTTTCTGTTCCGGCACAGCGCATTGTGGCGGCTTGGCGTTGTGCTGTATAACCTCGGCGTGCCGGACTATAAAGCCCCGTCTTCCGGGTTCATGACCGCCGCCAACGACGCCGCTTTCCTGGCCTTGCAGGACGGCCTTGCGCCCGGCGCGGCGCTGGCTTTCGTGCCTTACCAGAAAAACGCCCTCCCCGAAGGGGCCAAATGCCCTGTGCTGGACATAATGAAGCCGGACTATCTGCCGGATTCTTTCGCGCTGGAATATTTCGAGGCGCACCCGCCCGCAACCGTTTACGCCCACAACGCCATACTGCTGGCGCGGGAACTGGCGCTGGCTTTCCCAGGCAAATTCGTGCCGAAAGCCGGACTGCCGCCAGTGCCTCCCGTGCGACCCGACTGCGGCTACGCCCAAAAGGAAAGCGGATTTTTTCTGGATTTCGTGCGCGTCTACCGCCAGGCCGGACGCCCGGACCTGCTGTACTCCATTCTCGGCAGGGAAAAACAGCCCAACACGGATAAATTCGAGTACAACCTTGTGATGGCCGAGCTGGCCGCCCAGACAGGGCGCTGCGCCGAGGCCGCATCCTACTTCGACAGGGCTCGCGCGCGGATTCCCGAACTGTTGGCTGGCGCAGGCAAGCCTTTCGAACGGATTCTTTACCTTCGCCTTGCCGCCGCGCAGGCTTATGCCGGAAACTGCGGGGCCCGCCGTGCGCCGGCCTCCGGCAACCCGCAGCTGGAAGACATCTACTACCAGTACAAGAACAATCTGGAAATACCCCGCCAGTCCACTGCGGTGCTTGAGCGGTGTTCAGCAGGCCGCTAACCGTCCGCCCCCAAAAAACCGCGTTTTACGCATTCCGCCGCCTTCGCGCATAACGAGACAATATATTAATGCTTTTTCATTATTTGCTAATATTTAACGATTCTCTGTGCTAATTTATATTCCCGGGTTTCACATAAAATTATGACTTCTTCCAATTCAGCTTCATCAGGCAAACTCAAGGCGCTGGCCGCTTTTCTGGTGCTGGCCGCTGCGGGATTTTCGATATGGCTTGCCCTGGGCGCAAGCAAGCGTTCGGCCGACGACAGCCGCCTTTCCGACCTGGCGCGCGCCGATGCCCAGAACCTGGGCAACACCATAGACTACGGCATAGTGGCCCTGCAGGAGACGGCAAGGGCCAAGACGGTTTCGCAGGCCCTGCTGGAGGACCGCATCTCGTCCGACCGCTCGGACCGCCTGCATGAGGACATGCGCAACGGCCTTGCCAGCGCGGGCGCCAAGGCGCTCTCGATGGAACTGCTCAACTCCACCGGCACTGTGCTGGCGTGCTACCCCGACAGCAAGGACTGCTCCGGCCTGGACATGCGCCAGGTGCCGGAAATAGCCGAAGCCCTGCGCACGCGCGCGGAAACGGTGGGCGGCTTTGTCCTCTCCCCCGACGGACAGCTGCGCATCAGCGTGGTCACGCCGGTTTTCGTGGGCGGCAACTTCGCAGGTCTGGCCCGCATGACGCTGAAGGCCCCCGGCGGCAAATACCAGGCGCGCAACCTTTACGCCTTCATAGCCGACGGTTCCGGCACGCTTCTTTACCACCCCGCCGCCGCGCTGCAGGGCAAACGCCTGGGGGACGCGCTTTCCCAGCATTTCAAAGGTCTGGCCCCGGCGCTTGAACGCGGCATAGCGCAGGCCGCCAAAGGCCAGCCCGAAGCGCTGGAACTGGCCCTGCCGTCCGAAGACGGCTCCTCCGCCATTCACGCGCTGTGCAGCATGCAGCCGGTGGACACCCCTTCCGGCCGCTGGGTCTTCGCCCTGGCAGACGCCGGGGCTTCGGGCGGCGCATCTCCTTTCCTGCTGTCCCTGCTTGTGGCGGCCCTGGCGGCGCTTGCCATGTGGCTGCTTTACCGCAATTCCGAAGCCGTTGTGACGGTGGACGGACAGCCCCAGCCCCTGCCCGCGCCCGTGAAGCGCGAGCTGGCATCGGCAAAGGCCGCCGCAGAGAAATTCTCCGCCGACCTGGAGCGCCAGCGCAAGCGCCTGTCCGAGACGGAAGAGCGCCTCGCCTCCGAAGTGCTGCAGCGCAAGAAGACCGAGGAAGACCTCAAGGCCGCCCAGAAACAGCGCGGGAACGCCGCCGCCGAAGCCGGAGACATCCTGCAGAAACTGCAGGAGAAGCAGGCCAGGCTGGCCGACGCCGAACGGGCCGCCGCCAAGGCTGAAGCCGAACGCGACGCCATACGCAAGGCCCTTGAGGAATCGCTGGCCAACAAGACCGGGGCCGAAAAGAAATTCGCCGAAATCCAGGTGAAAAGCGCGAAGCTTGAGCACCTGGTGAAAGAGAAGGAAAACATCGTGGAGGAACTCCAGCGGGAAGGCAAGCGCCTTGAGACCGCCGCCAAAACCGCCGCTTCCGAGGCCGAGAAGCTGCGCGTGCAGGCCGAATCGGCCTCCAGAAAGGCCGCCGCCTCCGAAGCCGCGGCGCAGGAGCTGCGCAAATCCGTTTCCGAGCTGGAGAAACAGGGCTCGGCCGTGAAATCCTCCGCCGAGCTGGCCGCCCGCGAACGCGACGCCGCCATAGGGCGCGCCGAGACCGCCGCGCTGGAGAAGGCCGAACTGGAAAAGAAAATGCTGGCCGCAGAGGCTGAACTGGACAGCCTGCACAAGCAGTGCGAACAGACCGCCAGGAAACAGACGCAGGCCGCGAAGGAAAAGGAAGACGCCCTGTGGCAGGCGCAGGCCGCGTCAAAGGAACTGCACGAACAGGTGCAGACCCTTAAAGCCACCGTGGACGCCCTTTCACGCGCGCAGGCCGCCTATACTGCCGCCTTCGACGGCGCGGGCGACGGAATGGTGCTGCTGGTCAACGGCAAGGCCGTGCTGGCCAACGCCACCATAGGCAGGCTGCTGGGCATGAAGCCAGAGGAAGTGGCCAAGGTCAACTTCCTTGAAAACATGATTCCGGACCCCGAGACCCAGTATTACCAGACGCAGGACGGCAAAGCCCCGCACAAGCCGGCCATGTCCAATTTCAGGCTTCAGCTGAAGACGGCGCAGGGCCAGCCTATGGAATTCGAGGCCTCCCCCTCGCTGACTTCTTACGCCGACGGCCCCGCCCTCATGCTGGTGCTCAGGCCGCTGCTGCCGCACGTGCCCTCGGCCCGCTGGCGTGAACGCGCGTCCTCGCTGCAGGACGCCCTGATTGAGCTGGACAGAAACGGCGCCGTAGTTTACGGCAATGCCGCGGCCGAAGCGCTGTTCCAGTCCCCGGAAACGCCGAAACTGGCCGGGGCCCAGATGTATTCCCTCCTTAACAAGACTTACGCCAAGAGCGCGCTGGCCTCCCTGTCCGAGGCGCTGGACGGGCGCGCCGCCCAGGCCGTCGCCCGCATAGACCGCGACGGCGCCAAGCCCCGCTGGGCCCGCCTGGTGCTGTGGCCGGTGTTTGATTCCAAGGCCTACCCGCCCAAGGTCAGCGGCTGCATGGTGCTTGTGTCCGACGTGACGGCCGAGAAGGCCGCCGAGCAGGACCTGCGAGAGCGCGAGGCGCGCCTTAGCGCGGCCGTGGAGTCCTCTCCATACGGCATACTGCTGTGCGCCATGAGCCGCGGCGCCCTGCTTGCGGTGCAGGCCAACCCGGCCGCGGACGAGATTTTCGGCGCGGACCTGCATTCGGCCTCGGCCTCCGCCCCGGTGAAGCTGCTGGACCAGCTGCCCGCAGGGCATGCGGCAAAGCTGGAAAGCGGGCAGGAGACTTCGTTTGAGTTTGACGCCATGTTCGCCAAACTGCCGTTCGCCAGCCGCCGCAAGGACGGCGCATGCCTGAAGATATCAGCCGCGCCGCTGCACGGCCCCGGTGAAGGGCTGTTCGTGCTCACCGTTCAGGACGTAAGCTCGGCCAAGGCGTCGCTTGAGAAAGCCAAGGCGTCGCTGCAGTCGCAGCTGGAAGCCGCCGAGCACGACAAGGCCAGGGTTCACGAAAAGCTGGAGCAGTTGCAGAAGGACAGCGAAAAGACGCTGGACGGCGTGCGCACTTCCGCCCAGTCCGAGCGCAAGGCCGCCGAGGACAGGCTGGACGCCGCCAAGGACAGGATAGCCTTCCTGGAACACGCGCTGGCCGAAAAGGAAAAGACTGCCGCCGAACTGGAGAAGGCCCGTTACGCCGCCGAGAAATCCTCCGGCGACCTGGAGGCGCGCGCCTTCGCCGACTCCAAGAAGCTCAAGCAGGAACTGGAGCAGACCTCGCAGGAACTGCGCGCTTTCCGCGAAAACGCGCAGCGCCTCACCGGCGCGGCCCTTGACCAGGCCAAGCGCCTTGCCCGCTTCTACGAAACCTCGCCCGCGGCCATACTGATAGCCGACCGCAAGGGCATAATAACCGCCGCCTCGTTTCAGGCCAGGAAGCTGCTGGCGGGCGGTTCGGACATCACGGGCTCGAAGCTGTTCGACTACGCGCAGGACCCGCAGATAATTTCCGCCGACATGGTGCGGGCGGGCGAATCCGCCGCGCCGCTCAACTTTGAATGGGAACTCAAGGACTCGTCCGGGCGCAAATTCACCGCCGAGAGCAGGACCTCGGCGCTTTCGGTGACTGAAGGGACGGCCGTCTCGCTCATGGACGTCACCGAGCGCAAGGCGCGCGAACAGGAACTGCTCCGCAGCCGCGGACTGCTGCAGTCCATATTCCGCTACGCCCCGTTCCCGGTCGCCGCGCTTGATTTCGGCGGCCTGATAAGCGAAATGAACGATTCCGCTGCAGCGCTGCTTGGCGTGCGCGAGAAGCGCGACCCGGCGGGCACGCCGTTCGCGGGCTTCGTGCGCGAAAACGACGAGCGCCGCTTCTCGGACGACCTCAAGCGCGCCTTCGAGCGCGGCAGCGCCGTACACGACCTTAAATACGCGCTGGTAAGCCGCCAGAACCGAGAATTCCCCGTGGACGCATCCCTGGCCGTATATCCCGACGATAACGGCAACCCGCAGGGCCTGCTGCTGGCTTTCGCCGATGCCTCGACCCGCGTCTCGCGCGAGGAAGCCCTTAGGACCGATGTTCTCCGCTTCAAGGGAGCGTTCAACAGCCTGCCGCTGTTCACCGTGCTGGAAAGCCCGGACGGCAAGCTGCTGGAGGCCAACCCGGCCTTCCTGTCGCTGGCGGGATGGACACCCGAAGAGGCCGCCGCGCGCAAATGGAAGCCCGTGTTCGGCATACCGGAGGCACCGGAGCAGTCCGGCACGCCCGCAGCCCTTGACGCAGAGTTCCAGCGCCATGGCAGGCAGCGCCGCGTGCTGGCGTGGAAGGCCTCCAGTGTCGTCGACAGTTCGGGAGACGCCGTGGGCTCTGTCTGGACCGCCGAGGACGTGACTACGGCGCGCCAGACGCTGGCTACGCTTGAAAAAGAGCGCAAGCTGGACCGCGCCCTGTTTGAAAATTCCAAAGACCCGATGCTGGTGATAGACTCGGCCAGCGCCACCGTGCTGCGCATAAACCGCGAGGCGGAACTGCTGCTGCGCGTGACCTCGAAGGAAATAACCGGCCGCACGGTGGAGAGCATCATTCCCCCCGCCTACAGCAGCCGCTATTCGCGCATTTTCGCCGAATTCCTGAAGGAAGGCGCGGCCTCGTCGCTGGTTGAAGCCCATATCTGCGACTCCGACGGCAGGGTGATACCCGTGGAAATAAGCGCCGCCTCGGTGGACTTTGACGGAACACACATGGTGGTGGCGGTGATGCGCGACATCACCGTGCGCCGGGAGCACGAGAATGCCCTGTCCCACGCAAAGCGCGTGGCCGAAGAGGACGCAAGGGCCCGCGCCGAGTTCCTGGCCGGCATGAGCCAGGAGATCCGCGTGGCGCTCTCCGGCCTGGCCGCCTACGCCAACACGTTGCTGCGCACCAACCTCAACGAAACCCAGCGCGACTACGTGCACGCCATAGCGGCGGGCTCGGAAAACATAATCACGCTGGCGGCCGGCGCGCTGGACCTCTCAAGGCTGGACGCGGGTGTGCTGGCGCCCAAGACGGAAAGCTTCGACCTGGAGGACCTCTGCCAGTCGCTTACCGCCATGTTCAAGCTGCGCTCCGGCGCGAAAACCCTGCGCTTCTCGGCGCAACTTGAGCCCAACTGCCCGCGCTTCATAAAAGGCGATTCCGGGCTTGTGCGCCGCATACTAATCAATCTGGTGGACAACGCCATAAAGTTCACCGAAAAAGGCGCCGTGAAGCTCACCGCCGCGTCGGCGGCAGGCGACAAGAGCGCAGGAGGGCAGGAAAAGATAATCTTCACGGTGGCCGACACCGGCGCAGGCATGGACGCCGCGGAACTCGAACGCGCCTTTGACAAGTTCGCCCCCGAAACGGGCGCGCCCAGGCTGGGCCTGCCGGTGGCCCGTTCGCTGGCCGAACTGATGCGCGGCAAGCTCTGGGCGGAAAGCAAGAAGGGGCGCGGCTCGCGTTTCTATCTTGAACTGGAGTTTGAACCGGCTTCGCCGGAACAGACCCCTCAGGCGCAGAAGACCCTGCAGGCCGCCGGCAGCGTGCTGGTGGTGGAAGACAACCCCATCAACCTCAACCTCGCCCGCCTGATGCTGGAAAACGCCGGCTTTGAGGTCACCGCCGCCGGTTCCGGCACGGAAGCCATAGAACTGTTCAAGTCGCGCCGCTTTGACTTCGTGTTCCTGGACCTGGAGATGCCCGACCGCAACGGCTACGACACCGTGCGCGAGATGAGGCGGCTGGAAAACCTGTCGCAGCAGCGCCCCACGCCGGTGGCCGGACTCACCGCCAAGCCCTCGGCGGAAGAGAAGGAACGCTGCCTGGCCTTCGGCATGAACGACTATCTGGCCAAGCCGCTGAAGGCCAACGACATGGTGACCGCCATCTCGAAGTGGCTGGGCAAGGGCAGGGTGCAGGACTAGCTTCCCGTACGCGCGCGCATTTGGGCGGCCCGTCTGGAAAATTGTGCGCGCGCCGGATAATTTTGTATAGAATAGACTGCCGCCGGGCGCAGCATGGGTTTCCGGCGGCGCAAAAGGCCCGGTTTCCGCCCCGGCGCGGCAAACGTCGCGGGGCGGGCATTTAAAAAGCAAGGAGCAGCGAATGTCCCATATAAGCAAGTTCATTGAACATAACTACAGGCACTTCAACGCCGCGACGCTGGTTGACGCGTCAAAAGCCTACAAGGCCCACCTTAAAAAAGGCGGCAAGATGATGCTGGCCATGGCCGGCGCCATGAGCACCGGCGAACTGGGAATCAGCCTGGCCGAGATGATACGCAAGGGCAAGATACACGCCATTTCCTGCACCGGCGCCAACCTGGAGGAGGACATCTTCAACCTGGTGGCCCACAACCACTACAAGCGCGTGCCCGATTACCGCCAGTTCTCTCCCGACGACGAGATAAAGCTCCTGAACAAGGGCCTCAACCGCGTCACCGATACCTGCATCCCGGAAGACCACGCGATGCGCGCCATCGAAAAGCACATGGTGGAGCTCTGGACCCGCGCCGACAAGCGCGGCGAGCGCTACTTCCCCTACGAGTTCATCTACCAGCTCATCCGCGAAGGACGCATCACCAACCCACACATCCCGATGAAGGATTCCTGGGTGGTGGCCGCCTGCGAAAAGAACCTGCCCATCTTCACCCCCGGATGGGAAGACTCGACTCTGGGCAACTTCTTCACCTCCCACATCATCAAGGGCGCGGTGAAGAACCCGCTGACCATGAAGTCCGGCGTGGAACAGATGCTGGTCCTGATTGACTGGTACCTGAAAACCTCCAGGAAAAGCTCCATCGGCTTCTTCCAGATCGGCGGCGGCATAGCCGGGGACTTCTCCATCTGCGTGGTGCCGCTCATCGAGCAGGACCTGCGCATAAAGTGCCCTCTGTGGGGCTACTTCTGCCAGATATCCGACAGCACCACCTCCTACGGCTCCTACAGCGGCGCCGTGCCCAACGAGAAAATCACCTGGGGAAAGCTGGGCAAGAATACGCCCCGCTTCGTCATAGAGTCAGACGCCACCATCGTGGCCCCGCTGATGTTCTCCTACGTGCTGGGCCGCTAGTTCCGGCTTGCAAAAACAAAACCCCGCGCCATTCCGGCGCGGGGTTTTTATTTTACAGCCCTTCCCCGGGGTTACCGCAGCCCCAATTTATCCAGCACCCACATGGCGGGGCACCACTTGGTGAAGGCAGACTGTATCTGATTCACCGCCGCGAATGCCGCCAGCAGGTAGAACCATGGAGATATGAACCAGCCAAGACTCACACCCGCCAGCGTGACCACCCCTGCCAGCAGGCGCAAAACGTCGTTCCTGTTCATTTACGGCCTCCCTGAAGCCTGTTTTTATTGGCCAGCCAGTACAACGCCGGCACCGATGTGCGTGAAAGTATAGTGGAGGCTATGGCCCCGCCTATCAGTGATATGGCAAGCCCCTGGAATATCGGGTCAAACAATATCACCGCACCGGCCACAACCACGGCGGCGGCCGTAAGCAGCATTGGCCTGAAGCGGGCCAGCCCGGCGTCTATGCAGGCGTCCTCAAGCGAAGCCCCCTCCTTCAGCCGCAGTTCAATGAAGTCCACCAGAATTATGGAGTTCCTCACCACTATGCCTGCACCGGCTATGAAGCCTATCATGGATGTGGCAGTGAAGAACGAACCCATAAGCCAGTGCCCCGGCAGCACGCCTATAAGCGTCAGCGGTATGGGCACCATTATGATTAGCGGAGTTATGAAGCTGCCGAACCAGCCCACCACCAGCCCGTAAATCAGCAGCAGCACCACCATGAACGAGACGCCCATGTCCCGGAAAACTTCGTATGTGACCTGCCATTCTCCGTCCCATTTAAGAGCGGTCTCGCCCTGTCCCAGGTCGGGCTGGCGGGCGTAATACTGCTTTATTTTTATTCCCTTTGACGCAGCCAGCTCCTCCACTTTGCCGCGCAGTTCCGCTATGGCGTAAACCGGGCTTTCCAGCTCGCCGGACACGTCCGCAGTCACATAAGTGGTTTTCTGAAGGTTCTTGCGGTAGACGGGCGGGGCCGCCTCGCCGTCGGTGCGCTTCACCAGTTCCGACAATTTCAGCGGCACCCCGGCCTGCGAGTACAGTGTCACGCGCTTGAGCCAGTCAAGAGATGCCCTCTCCTCAGCCGGAAGGCGCAGGTTGATGTCCACAGACTCGTGTTCGCCGCTTGCGTGGGCTATGCCGGCCTCCGCGCCGGACAACGCCACATAGGCCGTCCTGACCAGTTCGTCGGAAGAGATCCCGTTCAGGGTGGCCTTCTGCCTGTCGACCGCAAGCGTGGCCTGCGGCTGTGGGCCTGGCATGTAGCTGTCCACGTCCACGATTCCGGGTGTGGCGGCCAGCAGTTTTTTCAAGTCTAGCGCCAGGGCGTCGCGGGCGGCGTCGTCCTCGTTATATACCTCAAGCACCAGCGTGGCCAGCACCGGCGGGCCCGGCGGCACTTCGGCCACCTGAAGGCGCGCGCCGTAGCGCGCCGCCGCTTCCTGGAACAACGGGCGGGCCGCCGAGGCTATCTCGTGGCTTTGGCGCTTGCGCTCGTGGCGGGGCAGCAAGTTCACCTGCAAGTCCGCCTGCCAGGGGCGTCCGCGCAGGAAGTAATGGCGCACCAGCCCGTTGAAGTTATACGGGGCCGCCGCGCCGGAATAGGACTGCACGTTCACCGTCTCCGGTATGGACCGCGCTATGCGCGCAAGCTCGTCTATGGCCTTGCGCGTCTGCTCGTAAGAGGAGTCCTCGGGCATGTTCAGTATCACCTGGAACTCGTTCTTGTTGTCGAAAGGAAGCATTTTGGCCTGCACGCGGCGAGAGGCGAACAGCCAGCCGGAAAGGAGCACCAGCCCGGCCGTGACGCCCAGCGAGGCGAACATCGCCGCCCTGCTGGAGAAAAGCTTTTTCATCAGTGCTATGTATACCCTGTCGGCTACAGACTGCACGGGCCTTTTGCAGTGCCCATGCTTGCCGGGCCAGCGGTGCAGAATAAGAGAAAACAGCCAGGGGCTTACTATAAACGCCACCGCAAGCGACAGCAGCATCGCCGCTGAAGCTCCCACTGGAATGGGCATCATGTAAGGCCCCATCATGCCGCTGACGAAAGCCATGGGCAGTATGGCCGCTATGACGGCCAGAGTGGCCAGTATTGTGGGGTTGCCCACTTCATCCACGGCACGCAGCGCGGCCTTCCACTTGGGGCATTCCGGGTCCAGCGTGCAGTGGCGGTGTATGTTCTCCACCACCACTATTGCGTCGTCCACCAGTATGCCGATGGAGAAAATCAGCGCGAACAGGGTTATGCGGTTGAGCGTGTAGCCGAACAGGTAGTACACCAGAAGCGTAAGCCCCAGCGTCACCGGCACGGCCACAAACACCACCAGCGCTTCCCTGATGCCCAGCGCCAGCGCTATCAGCACGGTCACGGAAACCGTGGCCAGCAGCATATGGAACAGCAGTTCGTCGGATTTTTCCTTGGCCGTCTCGCCGTAGTTGCGCGTGACAGTCCACTCTATCCCGGCCTGCCCGGCGGAGGGGCGCAGGTTTTCAAGACGTTCCAGCACGTTTGAGGCCACCACCGTGGCGTTGGCCCCCTTTCGCTTGGCTACGGTAAGGGTTACGGCCTGTTCCGGCTCTCCGGCCCTGCCGTAAAAAAGAGCGTCGCTCTGCGCCTCGTCCTGCGCGTCGGACACCCGGGCCACGTCGCCGAGGCGTACGGGACGCCCGTCCCATACCCCCACTATGGTGCTTTTAAGGTCTCCAATGGAACGTATAAATGAATCCGTCTCCACCAGAATGCCCTTGTCCGACCCTTCGGTGCGGCCGGCGGGCAGGTTGCGGTTGGAGCCGCCTATAACTGCGGCAAGCTGTAGCGGGGTCAGGCGGCGGGCTGAAAGTTTTTCCGGCTCGAAGCGCACCAGAAACTGGCGTTTGTGGCCGCCTATAAGCGCTGTCTCGGAAATATCCGGTATGGAACTTATTTCCTCGCGCGCCGAGGCCGCGAAACGGCGCAGATCAAGCGCTCCCGCATCCTTGCCGTGGAAAGTGAGGGCCAGCACCGGCACATCGTCAATGGAGCGGGGCTTTATCAACGGCTGGCCAGCGCCCGTCGGGAAAAAGTCGGCATTGGCCGTTACCTTGGAATAAAGCAGCGTAGTGGCCTGCTCCTGGTTGAAGCCCACCTTGAAGCGCACGGTGAAGAACGCCAGGTTGGCGTCGGCGGTGGAATAGACGTATTCCACGCCGGGGATTTCAAGCAGTTTACGCTGCCCCAGCGAGGCCAGGCGTTCGTCCACCTCGCGCGCCTGCGCGCCCGGGAAGGGCACCATGATGTCGAACATCGGCACCGATATCTGCGGCTCCTCCTCGCGCGGCAGGAGCCAGACCGAGAACAGCCCCAGGAACAGGCTGCCCAGTACCAGCAGGGGCGTTATCTTCGACCGCACGAATGCGGAAGCTATGGAACCGGCAAGTCCCATTTTCTCTTCTTTGGAGTTCATTTCCCTTCCCCCTCCGAAACGGCCGCGCTTATGAAAGCTATGGCGGCGTCATCCAGCCCGCCTGAAGCCAGCAGCGTCGCGGCATAATAAGAATGAAGCTTGAAAACCTGCTCGGCCACGGCGGCGCGGGCCGACATCAGCGCGTATTCCGCCCTGGCCACTTCCAGCACGCTTTGCCGCCCCTGCCTGAACATGGGGCGGAACAGTTCCAGCGAACGCGCGGCGTCATCGCGTGCGGCCTCAGCCAAAGGCAGGGCCAGCGCGGCGCTTTCGTATGAGCGGCGGTATTCGGCCAGTTGCGCGGCGGCGGTCTGCCGCAGGTGGAGCGCGCCCTCAAGGGCCTGCCTGTGCTCGGCTTCCTTCTGCGCCACGCGGTCGGCGCGCGCGAAGTCCCCGAAAGGAACTGTCATCCCCACTCCCACCATGCGCCGCATGGGGTTGGTTGAGAATGCTTCGGTATCCGTTTGCAGGCTGGCAAAAGCGCCTATCTGCGGCAATATGGAATCGCTTTCCATGTCGCGGGCTATTTTGGCGGCCCGGGCCGCGAAATCCGCTGCTGAGACGTCGCCGCGGCCTGACATGGCGCGCTCAAGCTCTTCCTGCGGCGGCAGAACGTACAAATGCCGCCCCAACAAAGCCGGGATTTGCGGGACTTCACTGCCGCCCATCAGCACGTTCAGCCCAGAGGCCGAGGCCAGCGCCTCCTGCTCGAAAACCGTTTTTGCGGCCTTTAAGGAGCCAAGCAAAGCCTGCGCCGCGTAATAATCCGAACCAAGCACAAGGCCTTTTTCACGCAGTCTGTCGGCCACTGCCAGTTCCTTTTCGGTGGAGGAAACGGCTTCGGACGCTATGGCGGCCAGTTGCCCCTTGAATGCGGCCATGAGGTATTTCTGCGCCGCTTCCATGGCCGTGCCCTGGCGTGCGTAAACGGCGGCGGCGTCAGCACGCGAGACCGCGGCTTCGCCAAGACGGCTGAAATCGCTTATCTTGCCGCCGGTATACAACGGCACCTGCAATTGCAGGCTGTTGGAGAAATTGGTCCGCGGCGACGGGCTGTTCAGCTTGTCCAGCGCGAAATCGGCCGCGGTGAACTCCTTCTGCCGCAAAAGCGCGCCGAAGACGTAAACGGGGTCGTCGCTGTTGGTAAAGGCGGACTGGTAGGTCAAAGCGGGCAGGCGCATATGCCCGGCCTGTCTGCCGATGGTCTGCGCGCCTTCGCGCGCCGCCTGCGCCTGCTTCAGGCCGTGGCTGGCTTCCAAAGCCTTGTCCACAGCCTGCCCGAGGGTTATCCCCCCGCCGGCGCGTGCGGCGGGGGTGCTGAACAGCAGTACTGCAAGGAGATACGCCGTCGTTTTCATAAGATCACACCATTTTAACAGCTTTATGCGGACAGGCGGCCACGCAGCGACCGCAACCTATGCATTTGCTCTTGTCCACCGAAGCCGTGCCCCCCAGCAGGCCCCGCTTCTGGCTTACCGCGCCCACGGGGCAGGTGAATTTCACCATGCAGGTGGGCATTCCGTCGCAAATCGCCGGATCTATATAGGCTTTCTTATCCATTTATCGTTTCCCCCGCTTCCAGTTGAGTCATTATCTTGTCCAGCGCCTCTTCGGGCAGAACGCCCCTTGCCATGGCGGGCTTGCCGTTGAGCGGTATGAAGAGCAGCGTCGGTATGCTCTGTATGCCGAAAACCGCGCTCAGTTCCTGCTCCTGTTCGGTATTGACCTTGTAGACGTCCACCTTTCCGGCGTGCTTTTCGGCCAGTTTCGCCAGCACCGGCGACAGCATCTTGCACGGGCCGCACCAGTCGGCGTAGAAATCCACCACGCAGGGTTTTGTCCCGGAGAATTTCCACTCCTTGTTTGCCGCGTAGTCGAACACTTTGGTCTTGAAAGCTTCAGTGGTAAGGTTTTCCATAACGCCTCCGCATCGTATTGGGGTTTTGCCCCTTCACCAGTTAGATGCTAAAACCCCTGAAAAGGATTCAGGGCTCAGTGGCGGCGGAAATGTTCCAGCTGCTTTTTCATCAGGGCGCGGCCCCTGTGAAGACGTGATTTCAGTGCGGGGAGAGAGAGGCCCAGCTTCCCGGCGGCTTCGGCGTTGGGCAGGCCCTCGATGTCGCAGAGGGTGACGGCCATGCGGTATTCCGCAGGCAGTTCCGACAGGGCTTCGTTTACGGCGCGGGAAAGCTCATCCTTTATGGCATTTTCTGCGGCGGAAGGCTGCCTTGGGTGGCTTTTGCTGGTGTCGGCCGGCAGTTCGGCCATGCGCGACGCCTTGCCGCCCCGCATGCGCTGCCAGCAGTTGTTGGCGGCTATGCGGTAAAGCCAGGTGCTGAAGGCGGCGTTGGCCTTGAAGGAGGAGATGTGCTTCATGGCCGAGATGAAGGTTTCCTGCGCCACGTCTTCGGCCTCGGAAGGCATGGAGGAGCATACGCTGGAGGCTATGGAATAGAGCCTGTCCCTGTAATTGGAGACAAGCTGGGCGAAGGCCTTTTCGTCCCCTTTCCTTGCCCTTCCTATAAGTGCGTTCTCGCTGTCGGCCATAGCAGTATCTTATTCTATGAAATGCCGTGGCCTTGGGCAAAAAAACGCCCCCGGCTTCATTGCGGGGGCGTCTTTACAGGTTGATTTATGCCGGTCAGGGGCGGGCGCTTCCCAGCAGCCCCAGGCTTTCCGAGGCCGCGGCGCGAACGTCGGAATCCTTATCCGTGGAAAGCGCCTGCGCCAGAGCAGGCGGTATGCGGCGGTCGCGGAACTTGCGCATGGCCCGCGCTGAGGAGGCGCGCACCGAGGCATCCTTGTCCGAAGAAAGCGCCGAAAGCAGGGCGTTAACTTCCGGCCGCTGTTCGGAAATCGTCTGCCGCCAGTCCGTCTCGCGGTCTATGTTGTTGACATGCTCAAGCAGTTCGGCGGCTTTGCGGCGCACGTCCGCCGACGAGTCGTCCGTAAGCGCCTTCGCAAGCGGGGCATTGGCCGCGCCGTAGCCCATGTTGGCCAGCGCTTGCGCCGCGGAGAGGCGCACGCCTTCGGCCGGGTCAGAAGCCAGGGCCGAGCACAGGGCCTTGTATTCGGGGCCGTCGTGCGTGTAAAGCTTGTGCGCGTCGGAGGCGCAGGCCGCGGGCAGCAACGCCGCGCATAACAGCGCCAGTTGCGTTAGTTTTCTCACTTCGCCCCCCCTGCAAGGGCGGGTTCGCGGTTGACCACAAGAAGCGCCAGCGCGAAAGCGCCCTTTTCGGAATAAATCTCGGCCACGGCTATTTCGCCGTTGAACGTGCTTCCGTCCTTGCGCACGAAATCCAGAATGAACTCCTTGGCAACGGCCTTGCCCTCGGCCTTGTCCTTGGCGCGGCGGGCCATGGTATCGCCGGACTTTTCGGTTATTCTGTCCAGAAACGCATGCCCGCAGATATCCGCGCCGAAAAGCTCGGCGCAGTGAGGGGTTGAGCACTCTATCCTGCCGTCGCGCAGCAGCATAAGCAGTTGGCAGGGCAGGCCCATGGCCTGCGCGTGCCGCTCGTGCTCTTTCCACAGGCGGCGGGCGGCTTCCTTCACGGACAGCCCCTGCTCCAGCAGGTGCGAAAGCGTGAACGCCGCCGTCCCCAACAAATCCTTAGGTGTTACTTTGCGGCTCTGTTTTTTCATTGTTTGCCCTTATACTTCTCCACTAGTTTGCGGAAAGCGTCCTTTTCCGTCAGCCCCTTGAGGAAATATCCGTCCCGCTTCTCGTCGGTAAGGCTGTCTATGTTTGCATAGCCCATCTCAAGCGCGGTGGCCAGGTTTTCCAGCGCCAGCTTCTCGTTCCTGCCCTTGGCCCAGTAGAAATCGGCCAGGTTGACGTGCGCGGCGGGGTAACTTTTCTCTATGGAAATCGCTTTCAGGAAATCTTCCTTGGCGCGCGCCCATTTGCCTATCCACATGGCGGCATAGCCCCTGTTGTTGATGGAAATCGGGTCGCCGGGATTGCGGTTGACCAGCCCGTCAAACTCCTCGTACATCTTCTGGTAGTTGCCAGTGCGGGTGTAAAGGCGGGCCCGGGCATAGGCCGGGCGGGTGGTGGACGGGTCCAGCTTCTCGGCGGCGTTGTAATCGGCTATGGCCTCGTCGGCCATGCCCAGCGCGGCATAGGCGCGCCCGCGGTCCATATAAGCTTCCTGCGACGGGGCCAGCCGCGCCGCCTTGCTGAAATCAGCCAGGGCCTCGTCCAGCTTCCCCTCGCCAAGGCGCAGCTCGCCGCGCGCCTTGAAGGCTTCCGGAAGTTTCGGGGAAAGCTTCAGGGCGGCCTCCACGTCCAACGCGGCCTTTTTAGGGTCGCCAAGTTCCGCATAGGCCAGCGCCCGGCCGGCATAAGACTGAGGGAGGTCCTTTTTTGCGTCTATCTGCCTGGAATAAAGCCTTACGCGGGATTTGGCCCCGGTTTCGGACTGCGCGTCCTCGGCGGCGCGCGCGGCGGCGCAGAACAGCGCCGGAGTGAGCAAGCAGAGCAGAAGTGTGCGTTTCATGGGCCTCATATGTCAATTAAATTATACTGCCCCGCGCTTGTCAACGAAGCGTTTCGCTGGCGGCGCGCTCCACAAGGGCGCGTATGGCCGGTTCCGGGGCGCCGCCGAAAAATTCCACCGCCTTTTCGAAAGCCGCGCCCGCGTGCTTCATTTTTCCCGCTTTTTTGAAGGCCAGGCCGCATTCCAGCAGGCCGCGCGCGGCGAATTAGCGGGCCTGGCTGTCGCCGGAGCCGCGGTAGCGCCGCGCAAGCTCCTCAAACACCCCGCCGGCCTCGCCCACGCGGTTTAGCTCGGCCAGCAGCATTCCTTTGGTGTAAACAGCCCGGGCCGTCTCCCCTTCGGCGTTCCCCGGGGCATCCTGCGCCAGCGCGGCAGCGCTGTCGCAGGCTTCAAGGGCGGCTATATTGTCCTGCAGTGCCTTAAGCGAAAGGGCCTTGTTAAGCAGCGCGCGGGCTATGCGGGAAGGCCAGTCCCCGTCTTTAATGGCGGCATAACGGGACACAAGGCCGTCATATGCGGCCACCGCCTCCTTGTGCCGGCCCAAAGCCGCCAGCCGGGAACCTTTGTTAAGCAGGGCCTTGCCGGCGCTGTCCAGCGCCTCGCGGTTGCGGGAGGAGGCGTATTTGGCGGCAAGCGCGGCATAGGCGCGTATGGCGTCCTCGGCCCTGCCAAGGCGCGAAAGCGCGGCGGCGCGGCCAAGCAGGGCGCGCGCGGCTTTGCCCTCCATCACCGGCAGGCGCGAGCCAGCGAACACTTCCGACGCGCTTTCATATGCGGCAAGCGATTCTTCCACCCGGCCCAGAGCCATAAGCGCCTGCGCCCGGCCCAGGATGGCTTCCGGCATCCTCACTTCCGAAAATTCCTGCCCCTTCTCGGCGGCGGTTCGGGCAAGCGAAGCCTCGAAAATCTCAAGCGCCTGCGCTCCCCGGCCCAGCCCGGCCAGCAATTCCCCGGCCGCACTTGCCGCATCGTGGGCCAGCGCACGCAACTGCGGGCTTGAGTCTTCGGCTCCGGAGTTCCACGCCTTCAGGTACAGTTCCGAGGCCGCGTCCTTCCTGCCTTGCGCGGCAAGCAGCGCGGCGGCGTCCTGCCAGGCCAGAAGCGCGCTGGCGCGCAGTTGCGGCGTTGCGGAGGAAATAAACCTCTCTCCCAGCGACTTAAGTTCTTCCGCGGCCTGCGCGTTTGCGCCGGAAGCGGAATAAGCCTGCGCCTTCAAAATCAGCCCGGCGGCCCTGAGGCCGTCGCAGCCGGGAGTGTCGGAAGACGACGCAAGACCCGCCGCGGCCGCGCTGTCCTCATAGCGTTTTTCCGAAAGCAGGGCCGCCGCCTTTTTAAGCTGCACAAGCAGAAGCTGCCTGTCCGGCAGGGTCTGCCTGCGGCAGTCGGCGTACAGTTCGCAGGCCTTCAGTTGCGCCTGCGCGGGACCGCCAAGACGCAGCAGGCACTTGAACACCAGTTCGGCTATGGCCTTCCTGCGTTCGCGGGTGCCGGAACGCGCCTGCTCCGAAGCGGCATCCAGCGCCTCTGCATAGCGGGCCGAGCGCATCAGGTTCAGCACGGTTTCCCCGCCGTCCGGCGCGGTTTTGGCCGCTTCCAGTATGCGGCGCAGGCGCTCCAGGGATTCACGCAGGAAATACACGTCTGTCTCCGGGCCGGAGGCCGAGGCCACCAGCTCCTCCATTCTGGAGACGAAAAAAGAGGCCGGGTCGCTGGCTATCTGCGGGGCTTCCAGCCTGAGTTCGCGCTCCAGGCACTCCAGCGCGTAGACGGCTTCAACCTCCGCGCCGAAAAGGCCGCGCCCTATAAAGGCGGCGTCGGTCCCGGCGGAGGCTTCCAGCCGCTGCTGAAGCAGTCCGGGCTCAGGCGGCGTTACGAACACGCCCTTTTCCGCATTTTTCAGCCACGGCGGCAGAGATTCGTAAGAGGAGGCCGAATGGCAGTACCAGTAAAAACCATTTTCCAGCGCGGGCAGGCGTTCTTTCAGGGCGTTCATGACGGCGTCATCCTGCGCGCCGGAATAGCCCATGATTACAGGCACGCGCCCGGACATGGCGGCAGCCGCCTTGGCCGCCACAGCCGCGCGGTAATCGTCGCGGGCGTGCGGAAGCAGGCGCGCCGGGTCGTATTCCATGGCGCCGCCGTGCGCGTGGAACACCTGCGCCACGGCCTCGCTTTCGGGCTGGAAGCGCGAGATTGCCAGAATAGTGTCGCAGACGGCGTGCTCCACGTGGAACAGGCGCAGGGCGCGCCCGGCGAAATCGTCGAAACAGGTGGTTATTATGGTGTTGCAGATGCGGCCGGAAGCAGTCAGCCGCGCCAGCTTGACCCACGCGGCTGACGGGGGTTTGCCGTCGAACAGCGAACGCAGGAATGTCCTGCGGGAAATAGGGTCAGGGTGGGCCTTTGAAAGCCACTGGGCCAGTTGCTGAAGCGAAGAGGCGTCGGCCTGCTGCGGCGCGGCGGCGTCGGCCCCGCAAAGGGCCGCGCATTCGCGCCACAGCCTGCGGCAGGAAGGCACCACAGGTTCCGAAAGCCCGGCCCCGGCTATGAACAACACGCGGAAGCGGCGCTTCTGCCCGCTTTCGCCGCCGGGCTTGCACAGCGCGGCAAGCTCTTCCGCCGCTTTTTCTGTGGAAAGGAACCTGCTCATTTTACCGCCGCCTTCAGGCGCAGGGTGTAGCGCGTCCTGAATTTGCCCCTGGCGTCGTAAAGATTAAAAACCAGTTCCGTTCTGGCCGGGGAAAGCGGCGTCAGCGCCCAGCGTGTCTGGCGGGCATCCTGGCTCTCCAGCGAAACCGCTACAGCGCCGTCCGGCGCCTGGGCGACCTCCCAGCGGCAGTTTTTGCGCGAGGGGAGCGTAAGGTAATAAACCGCGCCGATGCGCGCGTTAAAGAGCTTGCCGTCGTCGTCCTCGTCAAACTCCGAGGCCTCTCCTCCGTAGAACGAGAACGAGGATGAAACCTCCCGCAGAGGGCCGGAAACGTCCCGGCCCGAGGCCGGCGCGGCGAACAGCATGACGGAAAGCATGTTCAGGTCCCACAATTTGCGCGGCTCCGACAGCGGGAAATAATAGACGGGCGTCGGCGGGCCGCCCATGCCGGAGGGGCCGCGGCGCGCGAAAATGCCGCTTATGCCATATGAGGAAACGAAGACTTCGCTGGATACCAGCCGCTCAAGCGCGGGGGCCGGGGCGGGCAGGTCCAGGTCGCCTCCGCATTCCTGGAAAGGAGGGGCGTCCGGCGCGGCGGCGCTTGTGGCCCGCGCATAAACCGCGCCTTCCGGGCCGGTGAATTTACAGCCGATTTCACGGCCCGTCCACTCGGTGTTTTTGGGAGGCAGGCCGGAATTCACCTGCGAAAGGGACGCTTCGCTGCCAAGCGGCTTTTTAAGGCCCTGCCAGTACAGCTTCTCCGCGCGCCAGCCAGCCGGGGCCTTCACGGCGAAGCCGAAATAGTCGTTCTTGCAGGGCTCCTCGGCCCGGCAGAAGACGGCGGACAGCAGCAAAACCGGCAGTAAAAGTTTTCTCATGAGCTGACAGGGTTGTAAGAAAATTTTATAAAAAATGCCTCCTCAGTAGAAGACGGGCTTTTCTCCGGTTTCGGCGGCGTAATCGTCGCGCGCTTCAAGCCACTGGTATTTGGCCGAGGAGACGCCTATCCTGCCCAGCCCCCTCAGCGCCGCCAGCCGCTTTTCGGGCGAAAGGCGTGCCACGAAGAAATAAAGTTCGCTTTCGGTCATGGAATCGTCGGCGGCCAGCATTCTGGCCAGAAAAGCTTTTTCGTAGGGCGTTACGGCGCGGCGCAGGAAAATCTCCCCGCCCTTCCAGTAGTTGTCCGCTATGGCAAGCCTTTTTTCGGCTTCCAGGGTATTGCCGTTGAGCAGGGCCTGGAGCATCCTGAGCAGTTCGTATCGTCCGGTGAGGAACTGGCCGGTGCTGTCGGGCCCGTGGCGCAGGGGGCCGGAAGCGTCTATGCCCGCGTCCATAAGGCCGAATAGATATAGCTGCCTGCGCCTGTTGTCCTGCGGGCAAAGGGCCATGGCGCGGGCCGCGTGTTTTAGCGCACCGGCGCGGTTGCCCGACCAGCGCTCCTGCCGCTCAAGCTGGGCCTGCACTGCGGAGCTTTCCGGGTTCAGTGAAAGCACGCGCGCCGTGGCCTTTTCCTGACGCGCCGGATAGGCCAGCACAAAGCCCTCAGTAGCCAGCGCCAGCGCCAGCAGCACGGCGGCGGAAACGCGGAAAACAGCAAGCGGCGCGGACGGAGCGCCCCGCTGCGTTTTCGGCCCGGCGGCGCAGAAAAGCGCCAGCCCCGCGGCAAGACACAGCGGCCAGAGCGGCACGAAGTAGCGCTCTTCCACCGGCATGGACAATATGTGCACCAGTGTGAAACAGCTTATCAGGAAAAGCAGGGGGCCGGGCCGCGCCAGGCTGCGGCGCAAAAACAACGCCCCGAAGAAGAGCGCGAAGAAGCCGGGATGCCACGAAAAAGCCAGCAGGAAGCGTTCAGCCCATGCGCGGGCCGAGCGACATGGGTGTTTCAGGGTTTCTCCTACGGCCCACAGGGTGATATGGTCGTCGTCCTTCAGGCCCGCCACGTTCAGCGTGCTGCCCTCGGTGGTCATGGCAAGGCCGTAAGCCCCGGCTATCAGGTTGCAGTCGGCGCGCGCGCCCTCGAACGGTATGAACTTTCCGGCCGCCTGCCAGTTCATCCACAGCCACGGCAGAATGAACAGAGCCGGAAGCAGGACAAGGCCCGCCGCGTGCGCGGCGGCCTTCCGGCGGGAGGCGAAGCGCCCGCGCAGCAAATCCCAGCCCCAGACCGCGGGGCCAAGCAGGAAAAGCGGGCTGCGCACCAGAAGCGACACGCCTATGCACACCCCGGCCAGCGCCGAATAGCCCGGCGTGAAGGAATAGGCGCGCAAAGTTAGAGCGCCGCCCGCGGCAAGCAGCGTGAGCGCATAGAAGTCCTGCCCTGGCAGGAGGTAGACGGCCCGCTGTATGAAGCCGCCGGCCGCACCCAGAAACACAAGCCCCGCCAGCCCAGGCCTGCGGCCGCCAGCCAGCCACGCGAGGGAATAAACCAGCGCAAACATCGCCGCCGAGGTGGCGTACATCAGCCATTGCCAGTAGCCGGGGCCGAAAAGCTCGCGCAGGACGGTGCGCAGCAGCGGCTCAAGCGGCATGCTCCAGAAAATATAGTCGTTATGGAAGCCGTAGAAGAGATAGTCGCCAAGGAAATGCACATGGTCCTGCGGATGCTCGGCTGGAAGCCATAACAGCAGTGCGGCGCAGATGAACAGCGGCTCCATTTTCTCAAGGATGCGCGAAAGTGTTTTCATTTTGCCCCCCCCGTCTGTCCGGAGAGCGCCAGATATTCTATCGCCGGTATGTCCGCACCAATGCCGACAAGCTCGCGGGCCAGCCGCGTCCTTAGGTCCGGAGGGAAGCGGCCCAGCGCGGGGAACAGGGCGTATTCCTCGAAGGCTCGGCTGGAATCGTAATGCTTTTTAAGGAGCGGATTTTCATAATCCGGGACACG
Organism: Elusimicrobiota bacterium; assembly: GCA_012523635.1. Lineage (GTDB taxonomy): Bacteria > Elusimicrobiota > Elusimicrobia > Elusimicrobiales > Elusimicrobiaceae > JAAYTX01. Next base: position 4,619 of record JAAYTX010000056.1, on the reverse strand, counting down.
GCCCCGGAAATACACCACGCCCCCTTTCCAGTAATTCAGCATTTTGGCGTAGCGGCGTTCGGCTTCAAGCCTGCCGCCGTTCAAAAGCGGGGACGCCACATACAGGGCGCGGTAGGCATGGGTCTGGGGCAGGTAATCGGCGAAAGGGGATGCCAGCAGGGCGGCGTCAAGGTTCTCGCCCCTGGAAAGCAGATATATGAACAGCGTGGGCCGGGCGTCCGGGTCCGGCCTTTCGTCTGCGGCGGCAAGGCGGCAGAACAGCGCGGCTTTCCCGGCGTCCCCCGTGGCCAGATAGTCGCCGCAGGCGCGGCTCAGCAGCCAGGCGTTTTTGGGCGGCGCGTCATAAGAAAATCCCCTGAAAGCGGAAGCTCGCGACGGATAGGCCAGCGCCAGGAAGGAAACCGCCGCCGACAGGACCAGCAGGGGCGCAAGCACGGCGCTCAAAGCCGCGCCAGAATCGCGCGGGAAGCGTTCGCCCCGGTAAAAGATGGCGGCAGGGAAAATGAAAGCCAACAGCCACACCGGCATGAAATAGCGCGGCTCCACCGGCATAAGCAGATGCAGGAACAGGTAATAGGCGCACAGCCCCGCCGCAAGGCGGGTCTCCGGCACGCGGCGCGAGGTTACGAACAACGCTCCGAAACAGCACAGCGCCAGCGCCGGTTCCCACGCAAAGAACAGCCACAGCCTGCGCCCCATCCCGCGCAGATAGCGCAAAGGATGGGACAGAGTCTCGCCAACGGCCCAGCGGCCTATGCTTTCTCCGGGCGCTATCCCGGCGGTGACGCGCATCTCTCCCTCGGTGGTCTGGGCAAGGCCGTAGGCCCCGGCCACCACGTTGTCTGCGGAACGCATACGTTCAAGATTTGTGGGGACCGAGTCCGGCAAATTCGCGCCCATCCAGAACCACGGCAACAGGAAAAGAAAAGGCAGAAGCACAAGCCCGAAGCCGTGGGCCAGAGCTTCACGCAGCGTCCCATATTTTCTTTGCAGCATTTCCCAAAGCCATAAAAGCAGGCCCCACAGGAACAGCGGCGGGCGAAGCAAAAGCGACACGCCAAGGCACAGCCCACCCAGCGCGGAACGGCGCGGCGACGGGTCCCGCGCGCGCAGCACGAAAGCTGCGGCGGCGCACAGGAAGACTGAGCAGTAATACAGCATTTCGTGATTGAGGCCTGCCCGCATCGAGAACAGCAGGGCGGCGCAGGCCGCCAGCGCCGCCGCCCACGGAGGGGCGAACAGCCGCGCCAGCGCCCAGAAAGATAGCGGCAGGGCCGCCTTTGCCGCGCCAAGATACAGCTTTTCGCCAAGCGGCGGCAGTTCGTAGCGGGCGAAGGAGCGCGGCACGGTTTCCAGCGGCTCTGAATAATCTATTCCCGCGCGCGGCACCCCGCGGTAAAGCTCTATGCCGAAACTGTAGTCGTTGAGGCTGCGCTCGGAAAGCCTGTAAAAGCTTATCCAGTAAAGCGAGACGGCAGCCAGCAGGCCGCAGGCAAGCAGCGTGAATTTGCGCCCGTCAATGCCCATGGACGCCCCCTGCCAGCAGTTCAAGCCGCGCTTCCCCGGCTATCAGGTCAAGCCGCTGGCTGACCACGGAAATCCGCCTCAGCCTTTCCACCATATCAACGCGGCGCGAAGGCGGCAGCATCAGCACGAATGACGGCACTTCCACGCCGCTTATCCAGTTCTCGCGCCCGTAAAGCGTCTTCTGCAAATCCTTTTCATAGGCGGTGCGCGCCCGCCGGAAATAAAGCACGCCCCCTTTCCAGAACGCGTCTATTTTGGCGAAACGCTTTTCGGCTTCCAGCGCCTGCCCGCGTTCCAGCCTGTTCATGGCGTACAGCAGCGGCAGGAACATGGAGTGGCGCGAAATATCGCGGAAACGGGTCTTGCCCTCCAGACCGGAGAGGTCCACCCCTGCGGCGTACTGGGCCAGCGTCTCGGCAAGCAGGGCCTGCGCGTCTCCTGGCTTCAGCGACATCGCCTTATGGGTGAACGCCAGCGCCGTTGGAACGTCGCCTTGCCCAAGGCGCAAAAGACCAAGGCGCGAATAAACCCACGAGTCCCCCGAACCGGAGGCGGCAAGCGCCTCCACCCTGGGTTCCCATGACGGGATGCGGTGCGGATAAGCGCAAGCCAGAGCCAGCGCCGCCAGACAAACCGAGAAGACCGGCGCAAGCATTACGCCGAAGGACCAGGCGAAGCCTTTGCCTTCCAGCTCAGGCCTGCCTGCCGCCAGCCCGCAGGCCATTATCCCCGCCAGAAAGAACAGCGGAACGTAATAGCGCGGCTCTATCGGGAAGAAAGTATGCACTGCAAGAAAGTACAGCGCCAGCAGGCCGAGATAGCGCATGGACGGGTTGCGGCGGAGCCGCATGAAGCCCGCCGCCGCCAGCGCAAACAGAAGCGGCTGCCACGAAAGCACCGTATAGATTCGTTCGCCCCAGGCCGAGAGCGTGCGTGCGGGATGGTGCATAACTTGCAGGAACAGCCAGTTCCAGAGATGCTCCTTTCCCGCCGTGCCGGAAATGGGATAGGTGTAGCCCTCGGTGCTCCACACAAGGCCCAGCCCGCTGCCTATCATGTTCCACTGGGAGCGCCCGTCCTCGAAAAGCATGAACGCGCCGTGCACGCGCCAGTTCATGTAAACCCAGGGGGCCAGAAGCAGCGCCGGGGGCCCGAACAACCCCAGAAGGTGAACGGCCCTGCGCTCTTTTATCGCGCCGGACAGCAGGTCGTAAGCCGCAAGCAAAACCGGGAACAGGAAAAGCGGGCTGCGTATGGCAAGCGTAAGGCCTATGCACAGCCCAAGCAGCGCGGAGCGAAGCGGAGAAACCTTCCGCCCGCGCAAGGCCAGCGCGGCCGCCACGCCCGCAAAAGCCATGCAGTAAAGGAGCTGCTCGAAATCAAACGGGAAAGCGGGGGCGGCGAAAATCCTCAGGGAGAAAAACACCAGCAGGAACAGCGCGGCCGTCCTGCGCCCGCCAAGGAACGCGACTGCGCAGGCGCAAAGCCCCGCCGCGGACAGCACGCCGCCCAGAAGGGCCAGCCGCGCCAGCCACAGCGGCGTGTGGTAGCCCAGCAGGGCCTGCGCCAGCATGCCGCCGGGCATCCAGTAGGAAATCAGGTAGTCGGGTATGCCGTAGATGAGGTGCTGCCCGTCGAAACGCTGGAACAGTTGCGGCACTTCCTCGGGCCACGGCAGCCAAAGCAGGAACGCCAGGGCCGCGCACAGCCACAACGCGCCCTCCTCAAGCCTGTCCAGCATTGCCGGAACCTCCGGCCCGCGTTCAGTCCCGTCCATTGTCCTCCACAGCGCCGCAGTAGCGGGCAAAGCCCTGCGGCAGTTCCGTTATGCGGGCAAGCCGCGCGGCAAGCTGCGCGCGCGCCTGCGGCGGCCTCAGCCGCGCGATGCCCGCGAGTTCAGACATATAAAAGCCGCTGTCTCCTTCCCAGAGGCGGCGTTCAAGCGCGCGGCCCCGCGCGTCAAGCCGTCCGCGCAGCATCACGAAGCCGCCGTCCCAGTAAGCCCGCGCCTGCGCCAGCTTTATTTCAGCCTTCATGTATTCCCCCCTGTCCAGCAGGGACGCGCTGTCCAGCAAAAGGAATGAGGCGGTGACGCGCCTTCCGCGCGACTGCGGGCCGTAGGCCGCCGCCCGCGAAACGTCCACGCCCGAACCCGCCAGCAGGCCCAGGTATTGCTGGCGCCAGCGCAGCTGCCATGGCTCAAGGCGCACCGCCAGCGCGGCGAAGGGAAGGGCGTTGAGGTAATCCCCCTGCGCGGCATGCTCTTTTGCAGCCATCAGAGCGAGGAAGCCGGAAGACGGATGCTTTGCGTAAAGCTCGCTTGCCGTCCGTCCAATGCGCGAGGGATAGGCCGCCGCAAGATATGCCGCGAAAGCCGAACCCAGCAGGAGCGGCGCAAGCAGAGCGGACAGGACAAGCGCCGGTCCCGGCGAGGGAGCGGCGTCAGTGTCGCCGAAAAGCATGCAGGCCAGCCCGAACAGTACCGGGGCCAGCGGCAGAATATAGCGCGGCTCAAGCGGCATCGAAACGCAGTACAGCCCCGCGTAATAAAGACACAGCAGGGCAAGCCCGGCGGTTCCCGGCCTGCGCCAGAGCAGCAGCATTGAAACAAGGGCCAGCGTCCACAGAACCGGATGCCAGGAATAGGCCAGCCACGCGCGGCGCGCCGCCGCCGGGAACACCGTGCCGGGCGCGCTTATCATGCGCCGCGCAAGGTGCAGGGCGGGGTTGCTTGTTTCCGGTATTCCGGCCATGGCGTAGGTGTCGCCTTCGGCGGTCATGGACAGCCCGGCCGCGCCGGCCACCACGTTTCGGTAGCCGCGCTCGCCCTCGAACGGGACGAATTTGCCGTAGGCCGAGGCGTTCATGTAAATCCACGGCAGCAGGAACAGCACCGGGAAGAAAAACAGCGCGGCGAAATGCGCCAGAGCCGTCCGCGGCTTGCGGTAGCGCCCGCGCAGGAAATCAAAAAGCAGGACTGCGGGCGGGAACAGCGCCAGCGGGCTTCTTAGCAGGAATGACACGCCAACGCACAGGCCAAGCAGCAGGGAATTGGCCACCGTGAATTTCCTTTCCCGGAATACAACCGCCAG
>JAAYTX010000055.1 GCA_012523635.1 Elusimicrobiota bacterium | reverse complement strand
GAAATACTTGCGGGCCTGGGCCTTCTCTTTCTCGCTACGGGCCTGCGTCAGCATCTTCTCCACCTCGGCCTCGTAGTCGGCGGCGGTGGCCTCGAGCTTCTCCTGGCGGGCCACGGCGCGTATTATGTAGCCCACGCGCAGGTCGTGCTCGACGGCGGGGCGCAGGCGCTCCTGCAGCTGGGCCTGGTCCTTGTCGGCCAGCTTCGAGCGCACGTCCGGGTCAAGCCGTTCCATCAGGCGCTGGGCGGAAAGCTCCACGTGGCGCTCCACCAGCGTCTTGGGCAGCGGCACCTTGTTCTGCGCCACCAGGTGGTTCTCTATCTGCCTGAAAATCTCGCGTTCGCGCTGCATGGCGCTGTCGCGCTCTATCCCTTTTTTCACGTTCTCTTTAAGTTCGGCCAGTGTCTGCAGGCCGAGCTGCTTGGCGAAATCGTCGTTAAGCTCGGGCAGGACCTTTTTCTTTATGTCGTCCACCGTGGCTTTGAAAAGAAGCTCCGTTCCCTCGCCGTTCTTGGCGCGGAACTCGCGGGTGTCGCCTTTCTTGGCGCCGGTCAGCGCCTGCACCAGCCCGGGGAGGGTCTGGGGGCTGGACATGTCCACCAGCTCGCCCTTGGCGGCCTGGTTGGGAATGGGGTTGCCCTTGTCGTCCTGGGCCTGGTAGTCGACTATCAGGAAATGCTCGGCGGTTGCGGCGTCGTCCGAAGCCGGCTCCAGCCTGGCGTTGTGGTTGCGCAGTTCGGCTATGGCCTCGTCAAGCTGTGCGTCGGTCACGCCGGCCTTCTTGCACTTCACCTGCGCGCCGGTGTAGTTCTTGGCGTCAAACACCGGGGGGACTTCCACCTCCACCTCGGCCTTCATCGGCTTGCCTTCGTAGAATTCGAGTTTCTTTATGACAGGCGGCACCACCGGCAGCACCTTTTCGGTCTCGAGGGCGGGCATCAGCGCGTCGCGCACGGCGTTGTCCAATGCGCGTTCGCGCACCGCTTCGGGGTAGTGTTTTTTTACCAGTTCCAGCGGCATCTTGCCTGCGCGGAACCCCGGCATGCGCGCGCGGCCTTGCACCTGCACCACGGCGTTCTGAAAAGCGGCGTCCACCTGCGCTGCCGGTATCTCGACGGAATAAAGCACGTCGCATCCGTCCTGCTTCAGTTTTTTTATCTGGCTGTTTTCCTGCTTGGATTTGAAGAGCATCTGTCCTCCCGCTTTCAGGCGCTTGGGGCGCCAAAACGATTGGACGGGGCGGGACTTGAACCCGCAAGCCCTTTCAGGCATACGGTCCTAAGCCGTACGCGTCTGCCATTCCGCCACCCGTCCGCTGCGTACTTTAGACCAGTGCCGGGCACTTCCTTCCGGCGTACGGTGCTGCTGAAATCTTTTGGGCCATACTGGATTTGAACCAGTAACCTTACGCTTAAGAGGCGTCTGCTCTACCGTTGAGCTAATGGCCCGTTTGCGGCGTCATTAAAATGATAGCAAAAAAAAGAGCGGCGTTCAAAAGCCGCAGCCGCAGGAGGCGGAAACCGCGCCGCCGCGTCCGGCGAGGGTGCCGTTGCGGGCGGAGGAAACATTCGGCAGCATCCTGTTCAGCCCGGCGGCCGCCGCGTCAAGGCGCAGGAAGGCGTGCCCATCGCCCTTCCAGCGGCGCAAAAGCCTGCGGAAGAAGCCGAACAGCGCCAGTCCCTCAGCCTCGGTGTGCAGCGTGTAGACGTTGAGCCTGCCTTCCACCGGGGCCTGCGCCAGAAAGTCGAAGGCCTTGTCCAGCGTCATGCCGTCCCAGGCAAGTATTTCGTCAAGAGTGGGCAGCGTGGTGGGCAGTTCTGGAAAGGGCGCGGCATCTTCGCCCGCGCGCAGGATGACGGGTTCGGCCCCGCGCGTAACCGATATATAGGAAAAGGGCCGTTTGAAAAGACAGCGCAGGGCCGTGTCGTTGACCTTCCAGGCCGGTGCCGCGAACCCGGCGGGGGCCGCGCCCTGGCCAAGAGCCTTGCGCCACGCGTCGAAAGCCAGGTCCAGCTCAAGGTCTATCTGCGCCCCGGACATGGAATCAAGGCAGTCCTGCCACTGCACATGGCTCCACGCGTGCAGGCCTATTTCGTGGCCTTCGTCAGCGGTGCGCTTTAGAAGGTCGGGCCTGGCCTCGCCCACGGGGGGGGCGGGCAGCAGGGTGCCGTAAAGCATGGTGCGCCATCCGTACATCTTGGCGGCGTTGGTTCGCAGCATCTTTTTAAGGAAACCCTTGCGCGTGAACACGCGCCGCACCGCCTTGCCGGATTCGTCCGGGCCCATGGTGAAGTAGACCGAGGCCGCAACACCTTCGTCCTTAAGCAGGGACAAAAGCGGCGGAAGCCCCTGGTCCAGGCCCCGCCGCGTGTCTATGTCCAGTTTAAGGCAGATCATCGGCTTGCTAGTCGGCTTCCTTCTCCAGCTCCATCGTCGGGTTCTTGGCGTAGAGGTTGAGGTAGAAGTCCACTGTCTTGGCTATGACTTCGTCAAAGCCCACCTTGGGCTCCCAGCCAAGTATGCGGCGCGCCTTGTCCACCGAGGGTTTGCGGCGGGCCATGTCCTGGTAGTCCTTGCCGTAGTAGTTCTCCTCGGAAACGTCGAGCAGGCGCGGCTCCGGCAGGTTCTTGGGCTTCAGCGGATGGGCGTTGTAGGTGTGTATAAGGGTCTGCGCCAGTTCGCGCACGGACTTGTCTGCCGTCGGGTTGCCGAAGTTGAATATCTGGCCGATGTGGTTGTCGCTCTTGTGCGAGAGTATGCGCATGAGGCCGTCCACGCCGTCGGAGATGTAGGTGAAGCAGCGGCGTTGCGCCCCGCCGTTGACTATGTTCAGCGGCTTGCCTGAAAGTATGTTCCACAGGAACTGCGTCAGCACACGGGAGCTGACTTCCTTGGCGGCGTTGATGCTGTCCAGGCCCGGGCCTATCCAGTTAAATGGACGGAATGTAGTGAATTTCAGGCCTTCTTTCTGGCCGTATCCCCAGATGACGCGGTCCAGCAACTGCTTGGAGGCGCTGTATATCCAACGCTGATTGCGTATGGGCCCCAGCACCAGGTTGCTGGTGTCCTCGTTGAACTCCTCATCCGGGCACATGCCGTAGATTTCAGAGGTGGAGGGGAAGATGAGCCATTTCTTGTGGCGCACGCAATGGCGCACCACTTTCAGGTTCTGTTCGAAGTCCAGTTCGAACACGCGTATGGGTTCCTGCACGTAAAGCTTTGGGGTGGCTATGGCCACAAGCGGCAGTATTGCGTCGCACTTCTTGACGTGGTATTCCACCCACTCGTGGTTGACCGAGATGTCGCCCTCGGAGAAGGTGAAGCGCGGATTGGACAGCATGGGCTGTATCCTGTCCGAGCTGAGGTCCATGCCGAACACCTGCCAGTTGGTCTCCTCCAGTATGCGCTTGGTCAGGTGGTGGCCTATAAAACCGTTGACGCCCAGTATTAACACTTTCATTTTGTTCTCTCCCTGTTTATGGCGCGCTAGCGCGCCGCTTTAAATTTCCGGCCTACAGCGCCGCGCCTTCGCGCAGCTTTCCGGCAATGGCGAATTCCGCCCCGGCGGTTTCGGCGCCATTTTCGGGCTGCACGCGCAGCAGTTCCAGCAGTTGCCCGTCCCCGCAGCGCACCAGAAGCGGCGAGGCGGACTCGGCTTCCCCGGCGGCGGCGGCTTTTTGCGCCGCTCCCCGGACAGCCGTCTTCCACACGAAAATCTTCTTGCCTCCGGCGGTCCAGAACGCGCCGGGATAGGGGCGGGCTACCGCCCGCACCAGGTTGTGTATGCGGCGGGCGGGCCAGTCCCAGGAAAATTCTCCGTCCTTGGGGCCGCGTCCGCCGAACTTGGTGGCCAGCGCGTCGTCCTGCACGGCGCGCCCCGCGGTGCCCAGCGCCAGCCGCTCCGCGGCGTCGCCGAAAAGGCGGGGGGCCACGGCGGCCAGCTTGGCGTAGGCGTCGGAGACGTCCTCGTCGGGGCCTATGTTCACCGCCGTCTGCGCCACTATGGCTCCGGCGTCGGCGCGTTTCACCATCTCGTGAAGGGTGATTCCGATACGCGGCTCTCCGTTTATAAGCGCCCAGTTGACAGGACAGCGGCCCCGGTATTTAGGCAGCAGCGAAGGGTGCAGGTTGTACGCCCCTTTGGGCGCGCAGGCCAGCACCTCCATGGGTATCATCTTGCGGAACATCATCGAGAAAATTATATCCGGCTTATATGAGGAGGCCAGAGCCGGCCATTTCTCCGAAAGCACTTCCTCTGTTTCATGCACCGGTATGCCATTTTCCCTGGCCAGTTTCGCGCAGGAGCGGAACCAGATGTTCTCTCCCTCGGCGTCGGGGTGGGTTATCAGCGCGGCGACATCCGCCCCGCGCGCCAGCAGTTCCTGGAAACAGACGTAGCCCAGTTCCTGGTAGGCAAAAAGCAGGGCCCGCAGCTTCATTGCTTCTCCTGCGAGTAGATTTTGCGGACAACCGAGCGCGGCCTGCGCCGCACCTCGCGGTATATCCTGCCCACGTATTCGCCCACTATGCCCAGCGCCAGCAATTGCAGGCCTATGAACACGAACATTATGGCGAACAGCGTGAACACCCCTTCCACTTCGGGGCCGACCATAAGGCGGCGCACGAACAGGAAGGCGCCGAACAGCAGGCCGAAAAGCGCCACTATGACGCCGGCAAGGCCCACCAGCTGTATCGGCAGCAGCGAAAATCCCGTCATCAGGTCGAAATTAAGGCGCAGGAGCTTTAGCAGGCTGTAGTGCGAGGTGCCTTCGGCGCGCGCGGCGTGCTCGACGGGGATTTCAGTCACCCGCTTGGCGAAGCTGTTGGCCAGCGCCGGGATGTAGGTGCTGGTCTCCTGGCATTTCACTATCTGGTCCACCACGGTGCGGCGGTAGGCGCGCAGCATGCAGCCGTAGTCCTTGAGTTCCAGGCCGAAAAGGGACGCGCTCCATTTGTTAAGGAAGAACGAAGCCATTTTGCGCAGGAAGAAGTCCTCGCGGCGCTGGCGGTGTCCGCCTACGGTATCGTAGCCTTCTTCCATCTTTTGCAGGAGTTTCGGGATTTCCTCCGGCGGGTTCTGCAAATCGGCGTCGAGCGTGACCACAACCTCGCCGGTGGAGCGCTCCAGCCCGGCCATCACGGCGGCGTGCTGCCCGAAGTTGCGCATGAATTCTATTACCGTCACGTGCGGGTCGGTGGCGGAGAAGGATTTCAGTATCTCAAGCGAGCCGTCGCCGCTTCCGTCGTCCACGAAAATCATCTCGTAGGAGACGCGCTGCGTCTCCATCATGCGGCGGAGCCGGTCGTAAAGGGCCGACAGGTTCCTGCATTCGTTGTACACTGGCACTACTATGGAAACGTCCATAAGCCTCACTTGTTCAGATTCTTGGCGATAACCTGTTTCACGGCGGCTATCACGTCCTCCTGGTCTTTTTCGGTCATGGAGGGGAAAAGCGGCAGCGACACTATCCTGTCGGACACGTACTCGGCTTTCGGGAACTGTCCGCGCCTGAAGCCGAGTTTTTCGTACAGGGGGTGCATATGCACTGCGCGGTAATGCACGCCGGTGCCTATGTTCAGTTCCTTGAGCGCCTGCATGAAGCCGTCGCGGTCTATTTTAAGTTTTTCGGAACGCACCAGCGGCGCGAACAGGTGCCACGCGTGCAGGTGTTCGTAGGAGGGCTTTTTGGTAAGGCCCAGTTCCTCGATGCCGGAGAAAGCCTCGTAGTAGCGCTTCACCAGTTCTGCGCGGCGGCGGTTGAAGGCGTCTATTTTGACCAGCTGGTGCAGGCCGATGGCGGCCTGAATGTCGAGCATGTTGTACTTGAAGCCGGGTATGTCTATGGCGTAATGCGGGGTGCCTGTGGCCGAGAAGCGCTTCCAGGCGTTCTTGTTCATACCGTGGAAGCTGAGCAACTCCAGCTGTTCGCGGTATTGTTCGTCGTTGCCTGCCACCATTCCGCCTTCGCCGGTGGTCATGTTCTTGTTGGGGTGGAAGCTGAAAACAGTCATGTCGCCTATCGTGCCGATTTTGCGGCCCTTGTACTGCGCGCCTACGGCGTGGGCGGCGTCCTCTATCACTATGGCGTTGCGTTCTCGGGCCAGCTTCAGAATGGGGTCCATGTCGCAGGGCAGGCCGGCGAAATGCACAGGCACTATTATCCGGGTCGCCGGCGAAAACACGGCCTTGAGCGTGTCGGGCGAAACGTTGAGGGTCTCCACCTCTATGTCGGCCAGCACGGGCTTGGCCCCGGCGTGCAGGATGGTGTTCGCGGTGGAAGCGAAGGTCATGGCCGAGGTGACTATCTCGTCAAAGGGCCTGGCCCCAGCCGCTATGTAGGCCACGTGCAGCCCTGCCGTGGCGGAATTCAGCGGCACTGCGTATTTGCAGCCGATGTAGTTTTTGAAGGCCTCGGCGAAGCGTTGTGTCTTTGGGCCGGTGGTAAGCCAGCCGGAACGCATGGAGTCCGCCACTTCGGCGATTTCCTCGTCCCCTATGGTCGGTTTTGAAAACGGCAGATAGTCGCTTCTTTTCTGAAAGGCTGTCATAAATTCCTCTTTAGTAGCTTGCCGGCGGCCTGTTTCCGGCCAGTGCCAGCGGGCCCGGGGTGTTGTCCAGTTGGTAAACCCGGCCCTGCGTCAGTTCGGAAAGCTTGCGCAGGCGTCTTTTATTGATTATGACAAAAAAACGTTCGCTTCCGGTATAGCGTTTCAGGTACGGCTCGTCATATGGGAAGTAGATATCCGTGTCCGGCACCAGTTTTGAACCGGCTTTCAGCTCGCCCTCGTCGCCCACTATCACCACGCGGCGGGCGGTGTAGAAGGAAAGGCTCTGGCAGTTCCGGTCGTAATCGGCGTGGTAGGTGCTGACAACGTCTCCCGGCGCGGCCAGCCGGTTCAGCACTTCGGCCTGGGCCTTGCGCGAAAACAGCGGGTCCATGGCCGAGGCTGAATCAAGCGCCACCAGTATGAAGAGGCCGCCGAAAGCCGCCAGGTTGCGGAACAGCAGGCGCATGGTGTTGCGGTGCCATGCCATGAACAGGTCACCAAGCGCCAGCGCCAGTATCAGGACCGGCACAAGGCCTGGTTTGGGGTGCTGGGCCAGCGGCAGTATCGGGTAGAAATGCAGTAGGGCAAAGGCGGTCGCAAACACCGCGTACAGCGCCGCCGCCGTTATGAAAATCGAGCGGTGCTGCCTGGCCGGGTCGGCCCAATGCTCGTCCCAGTATTTGGCCAGCAGGAGGCACAGCGGCGGTATCGCGGGCAGAATGTAGGGGGGGCGTTTCGAGCCGGAAACCGAAAAGAAGAAAAATATCATGGCCGCCCAAAGCGCCAGAAACAGCGTGAGCCTGTAGTCCTGCGCCCGGGCCAGCAGTTTTTTGCCTGACGCCAGCAGCGACTGGAAAAGCGCCGCCACCCAGGGGAACATGCCAAGCAGCAGCACCGGTATAAAATAGACGGGCGAGCCTTTTCTCTGGTGTACGGAGGAGGTGTAGCGTTCCAGGTGCTCATGTATGAAAAAGAAGCGGAAGAATTCCGGTTCGGCGCGGCTTACGGCGACGAACCACGGCGCGGAAATTATGAAGAAAATACCGAACCCCTCGAACGGGCGGCAGTCCCGGAAACGGCGCAACTG
>JAAYTX010000054.1 GCA_012523635.1 Elusimicrobiota bacterium | reverse complement strand
CTTCTGAATATCGGCCACGCGTTTGCGCGCGTCGGCGATGAGCTTCTTCTTCTCTTCCGGCACAATCATGTCCGCCACGGACATGGACAAGCCGGATTTCGTGGCGAATTTGTAGCCCAGGCGCATGAGGTTATCCAGCAGCTGCACGGTGGCATGGTGCCCGTACTTCTTGTTCTTGTAGCACTCTTCCACTATCTTGGACAGTTCTTTCTTGCCCAGCGGCTTGTTCAAATACGGCCAGCCGGCAGGCAGGGCCTGGTTGAACAGCACGCGCCCCACTGAAGTGAAGTCCTTCCATTTCTTCGGGTCGCGCCATTCGTCGCCCTTCAAATGCTTTTCGATGATTTCGTTGATGCCGCGGACCTTTATCTTGGCATGTATCGCCACATGTCCGTGCTCGTAGGCGGCTATGGCCTCGGCGGCGTCGCTGTAAACCTTGCCTTCGCCGCTGTCGCCGTCCTTTATCTTGGTGATGTAGTTGACGCCCATGACCATGTCGTGGCCGGGGGTCACTATAGGGCGGCCGGAAGCCGGCGACAGGATGTTGTTGGTTGACATCATCAGCATCCTGGCTTCCATCTGCGCCTCAAGCGACAGAGGCACGTGCACGGCCATCTGGTCGCAGTCAAAGTCGGCGTTGAAGGCCGGGCAGGTCAGCGGGTGAAGCTGTATGGCCTTGCCTTCAATAAGCACCGGCTCGAAAGCCTGTATGCCCAGGCGGTGCAGGGTCGGGGCGCGGTTGAGCATGACCGGGTGATTCTTGGTGACGTTTTCCAGAATGTCCCAGATCTCCGGACGGACGCGCTCCAGCATCTTCTTGGCGGCCTTGAGCGTGACGTTTTCGCGTTTCATCAGCTCGCCGATGATGAACGGCTTGAACAGTTCAAGCGCCATCAGCTTTGGCAGGCCGCACTGGTAAAGTTTCAGGCCGGGGCCGACCACGATGACCGAGCGGCCGGAATAGTCCACGCGTTTGCCCAGCAGGTTCTGGCGGAAACGGCCGTGCTTTCCCTTTATTATGTCGGAAAGGGACTTGAGCGGCCTGCCGCCGGCGCCGATGAAGAACTTGCCGCGCGCGCCGTTCTCGATGAGGGCGTCCACGGCTTCCTGCAACAGGCGCTTTTCGTTGTACACCATCACTTCGGGAGCGCGCAGCGCCTCAATGTGCTTGAGACGGTTGTTGCGGTTGATGATTCTGCGGTAAAGGTCGTTGAGATCGGACGTGGCGAAGCGGCCGCCTTCCAGCGGCACCAGCGGACGCAGGTCCGGCGGGATGACTGGCAGGACGCTCAGTATCATCCACTCCGGCTTGTTGCCGCTGTCGCGGAACTCTTCCAGGGTTTTGAGGCGGCGCAGTATGCGCGAGCGTTCAACCTCGGAATGGGTGGTCTTCAGCTCTTCATAAAGCTTGGGGATTTCCACCGCGAAATCAATGGTTTCCAGCAGGGTCTTGATGGCGGGCGCGCCAATGGAGACCTTCAGCTTCTGCCCATACTGTTTGCGCGCCTCTTTCACCTGGGACTCGGTCAGCAGCTCGCAGCGCTTGAGCACGGTGCGGTTGGTGACTGGGTCCACCAGGTTTTCCAGCACGACGGAATTGGCGTAATAAACCACGCGTTCAAGGTCGAGCGCGCGCATGTCCAGGATGATACCGATTCTGGACGGCGTCTTGCGCAGGAACCAGACGTGCGCCACCGGGACGGCCAAGTCAATGTGCCCCATTTTCTCGCGGCGCACCTTGTTCTCGGTGATTTCGACGCCGCAGCGGTCGCAGACCGTGCCCTTGAACTTTATCCAGCGGTATTTGCCGCAGGAACATTCATAGTCCTTGGTCGGGCCGAATATGCGCTCGCAGAAAAGTCCGTCGCGCTCCGGCTTCAGTGTGCGGTAATTGATGGTCTCCGGCTTCTTCACCTCGCCGCTGGACCAGGCGCTGACCTGGTCGGGGCTGGCAATGCCCACCTTTATGGCGTTGAAGTCAAAGAAGTTCAGTTCGCCGCTTTTCTTGGTCTTTTTCGGGGTCTTCAGGGATATCATCGAGTAATCTCCTTATCCGCCGTCAAATCAAGCCGCCGAGGGCGCGGTTTTCTGCGCGCCCCGGGCTTTCTTCTTGGAGGCCGATTTACCGGTTTCAGCCCCGTGGGGGATGCTGAGCAGTTCCACGCTCAGACCCAGCGCCTGCAGTTCCTTTATGAGCACCTTGAACGATTCGGGCACTCCGGGTTGCTGCGGCACCTCGCCCTTGATAATGGCTTCGTACATTTTGGTGCGGCCCACGAAGTCGTCGGACTTAACCGTCAGGAACTCCTGCAGGGTGTAAGTCGCGCCGTAGCCTTCTATGGCCCAGACTTCCATTTCGCCGAAGCGCTGGCCGCCGAACTGAGCCTTGCCGCCCAGCGGCTGCCGGGTGATGAGGCTGTACGGGCCTGTGGAACGGGCATGCACCTTGTCTTCCACCAGGTGGATGAGCTTCATGATGTACATGTAGCCGATGGTCACCTTTTCCTGGAACTGCTCGCCGGTGCGGCCGTCGTAAAGGGTGATGCGGCAGTATTCGTCCGGCAGATACGATTCCGGCACACCCTGCTTCATCATGTATTCGCGGGCTTCGTTTATCTTGGCGCGCACGTCCTCTTCGGACGGCCCGTCAAACACGGGGCACACCATCCGGGTAGCCAGCTGCTTGCCGGCCCAGCCCAGCATGGTTTCAAGCAATTGCCCCACGTTCATGCGGGAAGGCACGCTCAGGGGCGACAGCACCATGTCCAGCGGCGTGCCGTCGGGCAGGAAAGGCATGTCCTCTTCGGCCATGACCTTGGCCACAACGCCCTTGTTGCCGTGGCGGCCGGACAGCTTGTCGCCGACCTGAAGCTTGCGGCGGGAGGCGATGTAAACCTTCACGGTCTTGTTGACGGTGACGGCCAGATCGTCGCCCTGCTTGTAGAACTGTTTTTCGCGCTCAAAGGCTTCGCTGGAATCCTTCTCCAGCATCTTGAAGAGCAGTTTTATGCGCTCCTCTTCCTTGGCGTGGGCCGCGCCCTTGACTTCCTTTATGTCTTCCAGGGCGGCCTTGAACTGGGCCTGGAGGTTCTCCAGCGTCCGTTCTTTCTCATCGTCGAGCTCGCGCAGGCGGGCCTTCTCTTCCTCGCGGGTCAGCTTTTCCTTGCGCACGAAAACGCGCGTGCCCAGGATCTTGCCGGACACTCCCGGCGGAACGCGCAGCGAGGCGTCGACTACGTCGTCGGCCTTCTGTCCGAAGATGACCTTCAGCAGGCGTTCTTCGGGGGTAAGCTGCTGCTCGCCCTTTGGCGTGACTTTGCCCACCAGTATGTCGCCGGGTCCCACCACGGTGGAGGGGACTATGATGCCGTGCTCGTCCAGATGCGAGAGCGCCTCGGCGCCCACGTTCGGGATGTCGCGGGTTATCTCTTCGGCGCCCAGTTTGGTGCTGCGGGCCTCGACTTCAAACTCGTGCAGGTGTATGGAGGTGAAGGCGTCGTCCCGCACCGCTTTCTCGGAAACCAGGATGGCGTCTTCGTAGTTGAAGCCTTCCCAGCTCAGGAACCCGACCAGCAGGTTGCGGCCCAGCGCCAGCTGGCCGTCCTCGGTGGCGGGGCCGTCGGCTATGACGTCGCCCTTGGCCACTATCTGCCCGGTCTTCACCAGAGGCTTCTGGTTGATACAGGTGTCCTGGTTGGAACGCTTGTACTTTATAAGCTTGTAGATGTCTATTTTCGGCGGCTTGTCTTCGTCGGGCTGTATTGCAATCATGCCCGAAGAGGCGCAGACCACCTTGCCGCCGCGCTTGGCAACGATTGCGGCCCCGGAGTCGCGGGCCACGTCCGGCTCAACACCGGTGCCCACCAGCGGCGCCTCGTTAAGCAGAAGAGGCACGGCCTGGCGCTGCATGTTGCAGCCCATCAGTGCGCGGTTGGCGTCGTCATGTTCCAGGAACGGAATCAGCGCCGCGGAAACCGAAACGACCTGCAGCGGGGAAACGTCCATGTAGTTGACGTCTTTAGGGGAAACCTGCGGATAGTCTGCGCGGAAGCGGGAAGCAACCACGTCGGTGGCCAGCTTGCCGCCCTCTATGGGCGTGTTTGACTGCGCGACCTTGTATTCGTCTTCCTGGTCGGCGGTGAGGTGCTTGACCTCGCCGGTCACCTTTCCGCTGTCCACGACGCGGTAAGGGGATTCCAGCAGGCCGTATTCGTTCACGCGGGCATAGCAGGCCAGCGACGTGATGAGACCGATGTTCGGGCCTTCAGGCGTTTCGATGGGGCAGATGCGGCCGTAATGCGTATGGTGCACGTCGCGGACTTCGAATCCGGCGCGCTTGCGGTTAAGACCGCCGGGGCCCAGGGCCGAAAGGCGGCGCTTGTGCGTCAGTTCGGCCAGGGGGTTTATCTGGTCCATGAACTGCGAGAGCTGCGAGGTGCCGAAGAACTTGCGGATGATGGCCTGCACGGGCTGCGCGTTGACCACGGTGCGGGGGGTGATGTTGTCCTCGTCCTTGGCCATGCGGTCGCGTATGGTGCGGGAAATCTGCGCCAGGCTCACGCGAATCTGGTTTTCAAGCAGTTCGCCGATGCCGCGGACGCGCCTGTTGCCCAGATGGTCGATATCATCCAGTTCGAAGTTGATGTGTCCGCCGTCGGGGCTTTCCATGCGCGGCACTTCGTTGTTGAGCGCCAGCAGGTATTTGACAGTGACGACGACGTCTTCCAGCGCCAGCGTGCGTTTCTGCTCGGTGGGGCGCTTGAATTTCTTGGAATTGGCCTGCGCCAGCAGGTCGTACAGCGGGCCCAGCTTCTTCAGCATCTTGTAGCGGCCCACGTAGCTGAGGTCGTAGCGGCGGATATTGTGGAAAAGCAGATCGTCCAGGAACTGCTCGGCGCGTTCCTTAACCACAAAGTCCTGGCCGCGCAGCTTCATGTAAATGTCGTGCTGCGCTTCCTTGGAGCTCTTGGACTGGTCTTTCCTGTTCTCGAGGGTAAGCAGTATCGCCGGGGAATCCTGCTTGGGGTTGCCGGCAAGGACCTTCAGCTTCTTTATGCCGCGTTCGAAGAACAGCTTGAAATGCTTGTCGTCTATCGGCTCGGTGGCCTTTTCGTCAAGGTTCCACAGCACTTCGCCGGTGGCGTGGTCGACCACGTCTTCGGCGGCGTAATGGCCGATGACCGCGTCGACGTTCTCGGGCTTGAGTTCCACGTCGGCGCAGGGGTAGAAGGTCTGCAGGATGTCGGCGTTGGTTTCAAGGCCGCAGGCGCGCAGGAAGGTGGTGGCCAGGATTTTCTTCTTGCGGTCAAGGCGCACCCACAGCACGTTGGCCAGGTCAAATTCGAACTCGACCCAGGCGCCGCGGTAAGGAATCATGCGGGCGAAAAACAGGGGCTTGCCCAAAGTGGACTGGTTCTTTTCTTCGTCGGCCTCGAAAATGACGCCCGGAGAGCGGTGCAACTGACTGACTATGACGCGTTCCGCGCCGTTGAAAATGAAGCAGCCGTTTTCTGTCATCTGGGGCAGGTCGCAGAGGGTGACGTCCATCTCCATGGCCTTTTCGGGCTTGGAGGAGGCTTCGGCGTATTTGCCGGCCTTGTCTTTTTTGTATTTCTTTACGACGGAGGAGAGGCGGAACCAGGTTTTCAGGGGCACGCTGAACGTGCCGTCGCGGACTATGGCCTCTTCGGGGGTGGCGAAGCGCGGCTCGCCTATTTCATAACGCAGGAAATCCAGTGTGCGCTCGATGACCGTCTTGTCGTCAGTCTTTCCTTCCTTGGTGACGGGCACTTCAACGCGTATGGGGAAAACGTCCTTAAAAGCGGCCTGCAGACCCATCAGCTTGCGGCTGCCGGGGTTGACATCCAACTGAAGCAAATCTTCAAAAGACCGTCTTTGCATCTCAAGCAGGTACGGCAGTTTCTGTATGCGGCCGATTTTGGCGAAGTTATGCTGTTTCATCTGCCCCTCTTTAAGACTCGGACTTTGCTTCTGCTGCTGTTGCGGCTGGTGCTGCTTTCTAACAAGTATTTAGCTTCAGCCTCTTCAGGCCGTTATTAGCGGCCTGAAGGGCTGAAGCTCTAAGACGACTGGAACCGTTATTTCAGTTCGACAGTGGCGCCGGCCTCGACGAGCTTCTTCTTCATCTCTTCCGCCTGGGCCTGGGGAACGTCCTCTTTCAGGGCCTTGGGGAGAGCTTCGACCAGGTCCTTGGACTCTTTCAGTCCCAGGCCGGTCAGCTCGCGGACAACCTTTATGACGCCGATTTTCTTGCCGGCGTCGGCCAGGCCGGTCACCATGACGGTAAACTCGGACTTGGCAGCGGCTGCGGGGGCGGCTCCGCCGGCGGCGGGAGCGGCCATCACTGCGCCGACCGCAGGAGCGGCCTTCACGCCAAATTTCTCTTCGATGCTCTTTACCAGATCCGAGAGCTCCAGGACGGTCATCTCGGCGATTGCGTTCAGAACTTCATCTTTGCTCAGCTTTGCCATTATTAACTTCCTCCTTGGTTGATAGCCACGACTCGAAGTCGTGTTTATCCTTACGGGCTACCGGCTGCTTTCCGTCCCTTTCGGGCTTAGGCCGCAGCTGCTCCTTTCTTGTCACCGACAGCCTTGAGGGCATACGCCAGGTCCCGCATGGGGGCCTGCAGCACGGAAGCGATCTGCGACACGGAGCCGTAGAGCGTCCCGGCGAGGCTTCCCAGCAGCTCGGGCCTTGAGGCCAGAGACGCCAGACGTTTGCACTCGTTTTGGTTGTACCAGACTTTATCGGAATAACAAGCCTTGAGCTTCAGCGCGGGAAACTCTTTTTCAAACGCGGACAGGACTTTAGCCGCCGAGACGATATCGCCTTCCTTCTGGATGGCGACCGCCAGCGGCCCCTTGAACAAAGCCGCATCGGACGCCCCTATCCCCGCCCCTTTGGCCGCATTCGACATGATGGCATTGCGCACCACGCGGAAACGGCAGTTGGACGACGACAGACGCGACCGGAGGTCGGCCAGGTTCTGGAACCTCAGTCCCTGATAAGACGCGAAGAAAATCCCGCGGGACTGCTTTAGCTCCTCAGCCAGCTTCTCCGACAGTTCTTTCTTCTGGACTTTCGTTACTTTCATATATTTATAGGACGGCGGTCACGGCAAAGCCCTTAACCCGGTACGTTCTGGGAGAAGGCCCTTCCCGACCACCGTCTAAAACGGTGATTCTGTCCTACAGTGTGAGCGGGAGAAGCCCCCCGCCAAGGCGCCCTATACAGACGAAAAATACCCGCCCGCGAACATCCGTAGATGTTTCACAGGGGGTATTCCTCAAACGAGCAGTGATGAGACCGGCAGCGACCTACTCTCCCAACGCCGAGTTGGGCGTTAGTACCATCGGCCCTGAAAAGCTTAACTGCCGTGTTCGGAATGGGAACGGGTGTATCCTTTTCGGGAATACCACCGGTCTCATCCCTGCCCGTTTCAAAGGCAAGCCACTCTGATTGTCAAAACCCTGGCGCTTTTCCGGCGATTGAGCCGCTACATGCGCTCAGGGGGATTTAGTTGGAAACCTCGCATTTATTATACCACATTTGATGCGGATTAAAGAATATGGCCAAGCCTCACGGCCGATTAGTACCGGTTACCTTAACGCATTACTGCGCTTACAGACCCGGCCTATCAAACCAGTAGTCTTCTGGTGGCCTTCAGGCCCTTGCAAGCAAGGGCGGGGAAACCTTATCTTGGGGCGGGTTTCACGCTTAGATGCTTTCAGCGTTTATCCCTACCGGACACCGCTAACCAGCTATACCGTTGGCACGAT
>JAAYTX010000053.1 GCA_012523635.1 Elusimicrobiota bacterium | reverse complement strand
TGGCCAGCGCCTTCAGGCCGAGCTGTTCGGCCAGCGGGCGGAAATATCCGCTTGCCGCGCCGTACAGCGGGTCTATGCCCACCTTCAGACCGGACTTTTTAAGAGCGGCAATATCCAGCAAAGATGAAATTCTTTTGAAATAAGGGGTGCGCAGGTCCACTTTCTCTACGAGCTGGCTGAGCACAGAAAGGTCCTTGTTAACCTTGGCGGCCAGAGAGGCGGTGATGGAATAGCGGTTCTCTATGTCCATCGTCACTTCTTCGGGGGCCGCGCCGCCCCAGTAGGGGCACCACTTGAAGCCGCTGTACTGCGCCTCGCCCTCGCTGGCGGTTATGGTTGCGCCGCCTACGGCCGCCCTGTCCTGCACAGCGCAGGCCACCGCCGGGGTGGGGGCCGGCTGGTCGGAAAGTTTCACCATGACGGCGTTTGAGGATAGCGCCTCTGACGCCAGCCTTGCGAAAGATTCCGAAAGGAAGCGGGTGTCGTAGCCCAGCACGACCAGCGGGTTCTTGTGATTAGCCTTGCGCTCCCGGCAAAGGCGCTCGTAATCGTCGCTGGTAAAGCCGACGGCTTTGTCCTCCGTCACATGCTTGGCTGTAGCGACTGCCAGCCCGTAAAGCTTCAAAGCGGTGACTTCTTCCGCGATAGTGCCGCGCCAACCTGAATGTCCGAATTTAATAGTGGCTGCCATAGGACAGAAATGTTAGCAAATTATGAATATGTAAATACAGAAGGCTCCTGACGGGGCGGCCGGAGTTTTTTTGCTATAATTCCTGTGCAAAAGCGCATATATAACGGAGGTACGGAATGTCTGACCAATTGATTGCTTTTTTCGAGCCTATTGTGGGCACCTGGAGCAAATTCGTGGAAACAGTCCCCAACCTGCTTTCGGCGCTGCTGTTCCTGCTTATCGGCCTCACGCTGGCGCGCCTGATATCTTCAATGGTGGAGAAAGCGCTGCAGAAAATCAACCTGGACAACTACACCTCTAAAATCGGCATAAACGAAATACTGGCCAGGATAGGCTTCGGCAAATCCTCGATAGTGGTGCTGAGCTTCATCATCTACTGGTCCATAATACTGGTGTTCGTGACCGTGGCGGCCAACGCGCTGAACCTCTCGGCCATCTCGATGCTGCTGGAAAAATTCATGAAGTTCGTGCCGCAGCTGGTGGTGGCGGTGGCGCTGGCCTTCGGCGGCCTCCTGTTCGGGCGCTTCACCCATGACGTCATCCTCAGCTCGTCTACGGCCAACAATCTGCGCGGCGGCGCCACGCTGGCGAAAACCGTGCAGGCCGTAATAATAGTGGTGGCGGCGCTGGCCGCCCTGCGCCAACTGCAGATAGACACCACGCTTCTGGACAGAATCATGCTGATCTTCTTCGGGGCGCTGGGCCTGGCATTCGCGCTGGCCTTCGGCCTCGGCGGACGCGAGGAGGCGGCCAGAATACTCCGCAACCTCTCGCACGGCGAGGACGAGCAGAAGAAATAGCCCTACGGTTCCAGGAACAAAAAAAGGCGCGGATTGAAAAATCCGCGCCTTTTGTTTTGCAGTGAAAACGCCTAGTCTGCGTAGTCGCGCAGCGGCTTGCTCCTGGACGGATGGCGCAGCTTGCGCACGGCCTTGGCCTCTATCTGGCGCACGCGCTCGCGGGTCACCTTGAACATCTTGCCCACTTCCTCCAGCGTGCGGGGGTAGCCGTTGTCTATGCCGAAGCGAAGCTTGATTATCTTGGCCTCGCGGTCGGAAAGCGTGGACAGCACCTTGGACACCTCCTGCTTGCGCAGGAAGTCTATGGCCGAGCTGGCCGGGCCGGGCCCGCTGCGGTCCTCGATAAAGTCCTCAAGATGGGAATCCTCGTCCTCGCCTATTGGGGTGGACAGGGAGATGGGGTCCTGCATGATTTTCAGGACGTTCTTCACCTTCTCCACCGAAATATGCAGGTGCTTGGAATACTCCTCAAGGTTTGGTTCGCGCCCGTGCTCCTGGCGGTAGCGGTTGGTGACCTTGGTCAGTTTTGACACCAGTTCCTTCATGTGCACCGGGATTCTGATGGTGTTGGCCTGGTCGGCGATGGCGCGGTTGATGGACTGGCGTATCCACCACGTCGCATAGGTGGAGAACTTAAAGCCGCGCTTGTATTCGAATTTCTCTACTGCCTTCATAAGCCCCAGGCCGCCTTCCTGTATCAGGTCCGACAGCTCGAGGTTTGAATTGACGTGCTTCTTGGCTATGGACACCACCAGGCGCAGGTTGGCCTTGATGAGCTTGAGCTTGTCTATGAGTATCTGGTCTTCCAGGAAGACTATGCGCTCGTTGAGGGCCAGAAAATCCTTGGCGGGCAGCGGCAGCATGGCGCAGTGGCGGACGTAGCGCTCGCGCAGCTGTATCCAGTTGTCGTGCACGGCGGCCACGGCGGTTACCCCCATGCCGTACTGCTTGTGGAACTGCTCTGCGGAACGGGAGTTGCGTTTGGCGCGGGCCAGGGCGGCGTTGAAGGCGGAAATTTCTCCGTAGCGCTTCTCGTAGCGCTGGAGCTCCTCGTGCATCTCGAACACGCGCGACGCGATGCTCTTGATTTTGTTGGTGAGGCGCTTTATCTTGTCCTGGTTGAGGTCCAGCGACACTATGCTCTGCGCCACCTTCTTCTTGAGCTTCTCCAGCTTAAGCGAGGCCTTGCGCTCGCGCACGCCCTTGAGCTTGCCCGTGCGCAGCTGGGCGGAAAGCTTGGAAATTATCTTCTCGTTGGCGGAGATGAACTTCGCCACCGACTTCATCTTGCGGCGCATGGCCGAGAGTTCCTGGTCTGACTTGCGGCCGCGCGGCATCAGTTCCTTGGGGGTCATCTCCTGCTGTTCGATGAGGTCTTCCCAGCTGCAGATTTCGCGCATGGTGATGGGAGACTCCAGCACCAGCTGGCGCAGTTCCTTCTCGCGCTCGCGGATGTTGCGGGCCAGCGTGATTTCCTCGTCGCGGCTGAGCAGCGGGACCTTGCCCATCTCGGAGAGGTACATCCTTATGGAATTGGAAATGTCGGGGGCGGAGGTCCACTCCTCGGTGTAGGCTTCTTTTTCGGCCAGGGCCACGGCCTTGTACTTCTTGCGCTCGACCACCGAGATGCCCAGGTCCTCGAGCGTGGTCATCAGGCTGTCTATCTCGTCGCTGCTCATTGAGGCGGAGGTAAGCGAGCGGTTTATTTCCTCAAGCGTGAGATAACCGTGCTCCTTGCCCAATTCTATGAGGTCCTTCAACGCCTTGTTTACCTGTGGCATGTCAGATATGCTCCTTGTTTACCCGGCTTGATTTCAACAGCAGCCCTATGCGCATGAATTCCTGCTTAAGCGCGGTGGAGTCCTCTCCACGGGCCGCCTTTTCCTTTATCTCAAAAGTCAGCGACTGCAACTTAGACTTCAACCCCTGCTTCCTTATGTTCCCGACGCATTCCGCTATGCTGTGCGCGGCGTCGAAATCGTGCGGCACGTCCTGCACCGCCAGCCTGTGTACCAGCCCAGACAGTTCCGGCACGCGGGAGGCCAGGTCAGCCGCCAGGGCGGCTTCGGCCACCCCGCAGTCCAACGCCTCGCGCATGGCGCGCACCAGCGCCGCCGCGGACTGCGACAGGCACTGCAACACCTGCTCGTCCTCGGCCAGGGCCAGGTACTGCGGGGCTTTCAAAAGCCAGCCCAGCAGGTCGTCTTCGCGCTGGTCCACTGCAGGCAGCGCCTGTTCGCGGGCCTGAGGGCTTTCCGCCTCGTAGCGCTGCTGCGGCTGGGAGCGGTTGATGAGCTCCCGCAGGGAGTCTTCCTCTATCTTCAGCAGGTGCGCGGCGTCCTTAACCCATTCAGAGCGTATGATCGCGTCTGGCTGGCGCAAAATGGTCTGGGCCAGCTCGGCGGCTGCGGAAGTCTTCTCCCGCTTGCTCATCTCGCCCTCGTGGCGGGACAGTATCAGCCGGGCCTGAAAATTAAGCAGGTCCTGCGTCTGCCCCAGTTTCTTTTCAAAAGCTTCCCTGCCGCGCTGCTCTATGTACTCGTCGGGGTCCAGCCCGTCTTCAAGCGTGACCAGCCCGGCGTAAATGCCCTGGTCCATCAAAATCGCGGCGCCGCGCACTGCGGCCTTGAGCCCCGCGTCGTCGGGGTCGAACATCATGACAGTCTCCGGCGCGTAGCGCCTGAGCAATGTGGCGTGCCCGGAGCCCAGCGCTGTTCCCAGCGGGGCGACGGCCCAGTCTATCCCGGCCTGATGGCAGGCTATGACGTCCATATAGCCTTCCAGCAGAAGAGCCTTCCCGCCCTTGCGCATGGCGGGGCCGGCCTGCGACAGCCCGAACAGCACCTTGCCCTTGGAAAACAGCGGCGTTTCCGGCGTGTTCAGGTACTTGGGCTGGCCCTGCGGGTCCAGCACGCGCCCGCCTAACCCGATGGTGTCGCCCATGTGGTTGGTTATGGGAAACAGCACGCGCCCGAAAAAATAGTCCCTTATGCCGTTGGCCCCGCGCGCGGCCAGTCCGGCCCTGTACAGAATATCCTCGCTGAAACCCTGCCTGCGAGCGGCGTTCACCAGCGAGCAGAAATCGGCGGGGGCCCAGCCCAGCTCAAAACGGCTTATCGTGCTGCCGGAAAGCGCGCGGCCCGCCAGGTACTTGCGGGCCTGTTCCGCCCCCGGAGAGGACAGCAACTGCTCGTGATAAAAGCTTTTGGCGAACTCAAGGGCTTTCTTGAGCTCAAGGCGCAGCTTGTCCTCGTCGGTCATGGCGGTGGCGCGCCACTGCACCCCGGCGCGCCGGGCAAGCTTCTGCGCGGCCTCGGAAAAAGACATGTTCTCGGCTTTCATCACGAAAGCGAAAACATCGCCGCCGGACTGGCAGCCGAAGCAGTAAAACATCTGCTTGTCCGGGCTGACGGTGAACGAGGGCGTGCGTTCGGAATGGAAAGGACAGCGGGCCTTGTAGGTCCTGCCGGCTTTCTTCAGCGACGGGACATACTCCTTCACCAGCGCCACGATGTCCGTCTTTTCCCTGATTTCCTCTATGATGCCAGATGTGCTCATGCCACAATGACGTACAGCCAGCCCGCGCCGCTTGCGCGGCGCTGAGGCTGCCTGTTTGCTGCATTAAGCCGGATCAATAGAAACGGCGGCGCGACCGGCGCATCTTGCGCCTGGCTTCCTGGGACTTAACCTTGCGCTTTACGCTGGGGGTGACGTAATACTCCCGGCGCTTAATCTCCTTCAGAACGCCATAGCGTTCGCACTCGCGTTTGAAGCGCTTAAGGGCTTCCTCGAGAGATTCTCCTTCGCGGACTTTCACGAATACCACTGTGTATCACCTGCCTCGCTGCCAGTAGGCACGCTTTCACTGCAAATCTGTTTTCAGCCCGGAGGCCAGTTCATCCGCCTGCCGCCGAGCAGGTGGTAGTGCAAATGGTCCACGCTCTGGCCCGCGCCGCGGCCGCAGTTGGTAACCAGCCGGAACCCGCCGCTGACGCCCAGTTCCGCCGCTATTTCAGCGGCCAGAAGCTGTATTTTGCCGAGCAAAGCCTCGTCTTCGGCCTTGCAGGCCGCAAGGGAGGCCGTATGTTTGCGCGGGATTATCAAAATGTGTGTCGGCGCCTGGGGATTAAGGTCCATGAACGCCACCAGTTCCGGGGTTTCGCGCACTATGCGCGCCTTCAGGTCCCCGCTGGCTATCCTGCAAAATACGCAATCCGCCATGTTGATGCTATTCTAGCTTATTATTCGCCCGCGGCAAAGCCCGTCATCCGCCGAAATTATTTCGGCCCGCACGAAGCCCGAGGCTTTTCCCCCGCCAGAGAGCAGGACGCGCTGGAAATTTTCGGCCAGGCCTGAAAGCGGCCTGGTGCCGTCCTCCACAAGCACCGATTGCATCGTGCCGACCATCGCACGGGCCAGCCCTTCCCGCAGGCGCCTGTCCAGCGCGCGAAGCTCCTGAGCCCTGGCCTTCACCACCGCCGGCGGCAGGGGCTTCAGCTTTGCCGCCGCAGTGCCGGGGCGGGACGAATAACTGAACACATGCAGGCCGGAAAGCTTCATGGCCTGAATGAAGTCGAAAGTTTCGCGAAACTGCGCGTCGGTCTCTGTAGGATAGCCAGCTATAACGTCGGAAAAAATGGATACGCCGGGGAATGCCGCGCGCACCATGTCAACAGCGGCGGCGAAGTCGCCGGGGGAGCATTTCCTGTTCATGTCCAGCGCAAGGCTGGGACTGCCGGTCTGAAGCGGGATATGAAAATAGCTGCAGAATTTCCCGCCGGCGGAAACTGCCGCAGACAGCAGTTCCGGCGTGAAGGAAAAAGCCTCCACGGACGAAAGCCTTAGGCGGAACTCCCCGTCCAGCGCGGCGGCCTCTTTCAGCACGCGGGCCAGCGGCGCCCCGGTTTCGGGGCAGCGGTAGTCGCCGATATTTATCCCGGAAAGCACTATCTCGCCTATGCCGGAAGCGGCAAGCGCGCGGATTTCCGCTATGGCGGACCGCAGGGGCTTTGAATATTTTCCGGTGCGGGCCAGAGGAACGGCGCAGTAAGCGCAGAAGCGGTCGCAGCCGTCCTGTATTTTCACGAACGCGCGGGTGCGCCCGTGCAGGCCGCTGACGCTCCAGTCAGACGCCGCTTCGGGCGCGCCCAGAAGAAGCGGAATTTCCTGCTTGCGGGGGTTCGGGACCAGCTCGGCCGCCGGGGCCGAGGAAAGCACTTTCTCCGGGTTAAGCTGGGCGTAACAGCCGGTGACCACTATCCGGGCTTTCGGGTTGCGGGCCGAAACAAGACGCAGGAAACGCGCGCAGTCTGAATCGGCGCGGGAGGTGACGGTGCAGGTGTTAACTATGCAAGCGTCAGCTTCCAGATAGCTTTCACAGCAGGAATGTCCGGCTGAAAGAAGCTTTTCCAGCACGGCCTGCGTCTCTACCTGATTCACGCGGCATCCGAATGTTTTCACGAAAACTTTCATTGCAGGATTGCGGCGCAGGCGCTGGCGCAGGCGGTTTCGGTGCGCTGTATATAGCATCCCAGGCTGACAGACACCGCGCCGGACGCCAGGGCCAGGGCCGCTTCTTCCGGGGAAAAGCCGCCCTCAGGCCCGATGAAAACGGATACCGAATCCAGCGCCGGGTGTTTGCCGCGCAGGAATTTCATGCCTTCCGAAACTGGCAGTTGCTGTTCGTCTGTGCTGGCGAACAGGCAGGGGCCGCAGGAAGCCAGGGGCTTTGAGAACGGCTCCGGGGCGAACAGGCGCGGGATGTCGGCCCGGCCGCACTGCTTGCAGGCGGCCAGAAGCAGGGCACGCCAGCGCTCTTCTTTCCTTTCCCAGCTTTTCGAAATGTCGGACACCCCGCGTTCGGTATCAATGGGATGGAACTCGCCAGCGCCGAGCTGCGTGCACTGGTCCAGCATTTGCTCTACGGCCTGGCGAGACACCGGCGCGAAGTAAAGCTTAACACTGACTGCCGGTTTCGGCACGGCTATTTCGCGGATGATTTTGCAGGAAACCCCGTCTGAAGCGGATGCGGCGACCTCGGCTTCGTAGGCGCGGCCCTGGCCGTCAAAAATACGCACCTTGTCCCCTTTTGAGGAACGGGCCACGTCCATAAGATGGTGGGACTCGTCCATGTTCAGGAGACAGAAGCCGCCGCGTATGCTTTCCGGCGTAGCGTAATATTGCAGTGGCATCGGGCCTCAGCTGAAGATTTTTTTAAGGAAACCGTCGTCGCCTTCTCCGGCTTCCAGGGATTTATGCAGTTCCTGCAGCAGTTCTTTCTGGCGCGAGGACAGGTGGCGCGGGACTTCCACTTCCACGCGCACCATCATGTCGCCTTTGCGGCGGGAGGAGCCAAGCTGCGGCATTCCCTTCTCTTTGAGACGGAACACCGTGCCGTGCTGGGTGCCAGCGGGGATGGAAAGCTTGGGCTTCTCGTCTGAAAAAGACGGAAGCTCGACTTCGCAGCCCAGCGCCGCCTGAGGGAAACTGACACGCTGGCGGTATACCAGAGACGCGCCGTCGCGCTCGAAGCGCGGGTCTTCCTTAACCGAGACTTCCACGTACAAATCCCCGGACGGGGAACGGGCCGGGCCGGCGTGCCCTGCTTCAGTGATGCGCAGGGTGGTGCCGCTGTCCACCCCCGGCGGTATTTTCACGGTGATGCTGGCCTGCCTTGCCACCCAGCCGGAACCGGAGCATTCGCCGCAGGGTTTCACTATCACTTCCCCCCGCCCGCCGCAGTCGGGGCACTGCTGGGCCATGGAAAAAAATCCCTGCACGTACTGCACTCGCCCGGTGCCACGGCAAGTGCCGCAGCGCTTGAGGCCGGAATCAGGCTTGGCCCCGGTGCCGTGGCAAGCATGGCAGGTTTCGTTTTTGCCGTACTGAAGCGTGTTCTGGGTGCCGTGATAGGCCTGCTCAAGCGTCACTTCCACGGACAGTTTTATGTCCGCGCCGCGACGCGCCCTTGAGGACCTGCGCCCGCCGGAAGCCCCGGCGAACAAGTCCTCGAATACGCTGCCGAAAATATCGTCGAGCCCGGCCCCGCCGAAGCCCGAAAAGCCTTCAAAGCCGCCGGCACCCGCGCCGCCAAGCCCGGCCGCGCCGAACCTGTCGTAGGCGGCGCGCTTCTGCGGGTCGGACAGTACGCTGTAGGCCGAATTGACGCGCTTGAAGCTTTCCTCGGCGTCCTTGCTGCCGGGGTTGCGGTCGGGATGGTGTTTAAGTGCCAGCTTGCGGTAGGCCGACTTTATCTCGTCGGCCGTGGCTGAGCGCGACACGCCCATAACCTCGTATAAATCTTCCTGTTCCATAAAGTGAAGCGCCCCGCCGGGGTTTTACCGGCGGGGCGGCAATGATAGCCTCTACTTTTTGTCGTCCACAACTTCGGCGTCCACCACGTCGTCCTTCTTGGGCTGTTCGCCCTGCCCGGCCTGTCCGGGCTGCGCGGCGGAAGCGCCCGCGGCCTGCGCCTTCTCCTGCGCCTGCTTGTAGATTATCTCGCCCAGCTTCTGCGAAGCGGCAAGCGCGGCGTCCTTGGCGGCCTTCATCTTCTCGGTATCCTCGCTCTTGATGGCGTCCTTGAGCTCGTTGAGGGCCCGGTCGATGGCGAGGCGCTCGTCCTGCGATATCTTGTCGCCGTGCTCCTTCAGCGCCTTCTCGGTGTGGTAAAGGACGGTGTCGCTTTCGTTCTTGACCTCCACCTTCTCCTTGTTCTTCTTGTCGGCGTCGGCGAACTGCTCGGCTTCCTTGACGAACTTGTCTATGTCTTCTTTCTTGAGCTTGCTGGAAGCCGTGACGGTGATATGCTGCTGCTTTCCGGTCCCCATGTCCTTGGCGGAAACCTTCAGCAGGCCGTTGGCGTCGATATCGAAGGTGACCTCAATCTGCGGCACGCCGCGCGGGGCCGGCGGTATGCCGTCCAGGTCGAACTTGCCCAGCGACACGTTGTCGCCAGCCATGGGGCGCTCGCCCTGCAGGACGTGCACCGTGACGGCCGGCTGGTTGTCGGCGGCGGTGGAG
>JAAYTX010000052.1 GCA_012523635.1 Elusimicrobiota bacterium | reverse complement strand
GGGTTGCCACCAGCCCGCCTCCGCGAACTGAACGCCATCTTCATGCGAAGTCTGCACGCCATCGCCGCCGCGATAATATTATCGTCGGCGGCGGCTGTCGTCAGGGCTGAGGACGTCTACCGCAATTTCCGGCAGATGACGCTCGGCCATGATACGCCCAAAGAGTACACGATAATAGTGAAAGACAGGCTTTCCTCGGTCACGGTAATAGCCCCGCACGGTGGCGAAATCGAGCGCGGCACCGAAGACATCGCCCGGGCGCTGGCCGGGACCGACTGGAATCTTTACGCCTTCATAGCGCAATTCCCGAAAGGGCACAGGCCGCTTCACGTCACCGCCGCCAATTTCGACGACCCGATAGCGGTCAGCCTTTCCTCCAGCGCCGTGCTGGGCGTTTCGGTGCACCGCCGGAAAGACCCCGGCGCGGTTATCTGCATAGGCGGCTCAAACACGGAACTGCGCGAAACGCTGGCCCGCGAACTAACGTCATCGGGTTTTGAGTGCGAGGAGCCCTGCCTGCGCCTGCAAGGCAAAAGCCCGGACAACATAGTCAACCTTCCCAAGGCTGGCGGCGTACAGATGGAACTGTCCCTGCAGATAGGCGACGAATTGGCCTCCGGCGGCGAAAAGCTGTCCGCGTTCACAAAAGCCGTGCGCTCCGCAGTGGCGCGGATTCTGTCCGGCGCCTCGGCCCAGCCCACCCCTTCCGGCGTTCCCGCAACAACCCGCTGATTATTGTTGCTCATTCCGTGACTTAAGCCGCATTGACCGCACAACAGCGTTTAGATATTATCTCTGCTAAGTAAAAATGACCGGGCGCCCTGCCCGGCCGTTTTTATGCAAAGCAACAAGGAGAGTGTTGGACGATGAGACAAGCAATAATGGCGGCCGCGCTTGCGGTGGCTTTGGCCCCCGCTGCCGGATTCTGCCAGCAAACCGCAAACATGACAGCAGGCCAGGGGCAGGACACTGCCGCACCGGCCTGGCTGCAGCGCACGCATTTCGGCCTGGATAGCGGAAAGGACCAAAAACCACGCTACTACTTCGAAACCGTGCAGCCCCTGTATCAGGACGATGACATGAAGAACACCGTCTTCATACAGCCGCGTTTGAACAAATCAAACGCAAACGCCAGTTACGGCACTTACAACCTTGGTTTTGGCATACGCCGGCTGATGCTGGACAACAACATGCTGCTGGGCCTGAACTCTTTCTGGGACGCCCGCACCAACCATGAGCATTACCGCATGGGTTTCGGCGCCGAGGCCTTCTACAAACTGATAGAGTTCCGCGCAAACTCCTACATCGCCATGTCCCCCACGCGCCAGGTATCACAGGACTCCACCTACGAGTACTATGAAAAGGCCGTCAGCGGCTTTGACCTGGAAGCCGGCCTGCCCGTGCCCTACATGAACTGGGTGAGCCTTTACGGCGGCATGTACTGGTTTGACTACCAGAAAAGCGACAACAAAACCGGCTGGACGGCCAGAATGCAGGTAAGCCCACTGAAATTCCTGACAGCCAACGCCGTGGCCTATGACGACAACAAGGGAAGCGCCTCCTACCGCATCGACACCTACGTTTCCATTCCCTTCGACTTCCATGGCTTCGCCATCGGCAAGGACAGCGTCAAAGCCGGCATCAGCGACGAAGCCTGGCCTGGACAGTTCGACCATTCCTCAAAAGTGCTGGACAGGGTTGAGCGCCAGTACGACATCGAGGTCGAAAAATGGGCCGTAAACAAGGCCACCAGGGCCACGATAGAAATAAGGAGGGGCAACTGACATGAAAAAGACCCTTGCACTGCTTATGGGCCTCCTGCTGCCGATGGGACTGTCTCTTAAGGCGGCCGCGTCCGGTGACGCGGAATCATACAAGATGACAATCACCAAGATCGAGTTCAAGAAATCGGACGGCACCTGGGTCACCATAGCCACACCCAACCAGGAAATAGACATAGCCGCGGCCAACGCTGGCGAAGTCGCTGGCTCCCTGCTCAGCGACAGCTCCATACCGGCCGGCAGCTACGTCAACTTCCGGCTGACCGCCAACAAAAGCCTGACGGTAAAAGGAAGCGACGCGGCCGGCACCGGCTGCGTGGGCACCAACTACACCAAGTCGGGCGGAGCGGTTACGCTGACCGGCACGGCAGCCACATCCGGCAACACAGCCACCTGGCCGCAAGACCCGCCGACAGCTGTGACGCTCACTGAAACAGTAGAAAGCGCCACCACCGTCGTCGGCGACGCCGGTGAAATGACGCAGACGCTGAAACTGGGAGCCGCCAGCGGCGGCACGTCCTCGGACGGGCTTGAGATATCAGGCCAGTCGGACCTGGGCAGCCCCATAGTAATAGGGGAAACGTCCACCGTGTCGATATTCTTCAAATTCGACACCAGAAACACCGTGCACTGCCAGCAGACCGGCCTTGCCGCATATGCCATGATATTCACGCCTCCGGGCGCCGGCACCACCTGCGGCATAACCGTCGACGGGACAGTCTACAGCATCAACGCAGCCAGCATGCAGATGCAATTCCCGTCCTGAAACGGACAGACAGAACTGAAAGGGGCCCGCTTTACGGGCCCCTTTTTTTGTCCGGAATTAGGCTAAAACGCGAACCGCCTATCTATGTAATATGGTTCTATAGCGAAAAAGTTGCTATTATAATTCTGCGAAGCCGCAACCCGGCTTTTTCCGGTTTTAAAACGAGAATAAACAAGGAGTTTTCCCAACATGAAACACAATATCAGGATATTCGCATTTGGCGGAAATGAAGTAGCCCCTGTGGGCATCACCGACCCCAAGACCGGCAAGGCGATAAACGCCGACATCCCCATGCAGTGGCGCAAAACCGCCGAGACCACCAAACTGGTGGCCGACATCCTGCAGGCGCACCCCAAAGACAAATTCGTGCTCACCCACGGCAACGGGCCGCAGGTCGGCAACATCCTGCTGCGCGCCGAATACGCCCGGAGCATCATGCATCCCCTGCCGCTGGACATCTGCGGCGCGGACTCCCAGGGCGCCATGGCCTACATGCTGGCCCAGCTTTCCAACGAACTGCAGTCCCGCGGCATAGACAAGAAAACCTGCGGCCTTGTCACGCAGGTGGTGGTAGACAAGAACGACCCCGACTTCAAGTCCCCCTCCAAGTACATCGGCCCCTCTTATTCCAAACAGGAAGCGCAGGAACGCCGCGAAAAGGACGGCTGGGCCGTGAAGCTCTACAAGAAGGACGACAAGGGCAATGAAATCTGGCGGCGCGTGGTCCCCTCCCCCGTGCCCTTTGACATAGTGGAGATAGACGCGGTCGAGGCTGCCCTTTCGGCCGGAATGGTGCCCATCACCGTCGGCGGCGGCGGCATCCCGGTCATGATGGTGCCCCCGAAAGTCAAGGACGGGCAGGAAATCTATGAATGCAACCACGGCGTGAAATTCTCCCGCAAGCACGTCAGCGGGCAGGAACCGCTTAAAATCTATACCGGCGTTGAAGCCGTCATAGACAAGGACCTGGCCTCCGCCCTGCTGGGCAACATGCTTATGGCCCGCGCCAGGCTGCGCGGCGAACAGGCGGAAGTCAGCCTCACAATCTTCACCGGAGAAGACGGCGCAAAGCTCAACTACCAGAAGCCCAACCAGGTGGACCTGCGCAAACTGCGCCTGTCCGAAGCAGAGGCCATCTTCAACCAGACGCCCTGCCCCTTCCCGGCCGGCAGCATGGGCCCGAAGATAAAAGCCGCCATCGAGTTCATCAAGGGCGGCGGCAGCGTGGCCTATATCTCCAAGACCGAGCTGTTTGAAAAGACGCTTAAGGGAGAAGCCGGCACCACCATAGTGCCGGACTGAAGCCATGGGACAGGCCGTTTCCTTGAAGTGCGGTTCCTGCGGGCGCGTCCATAAGCCCGCAGAGACCAAGTACACCTGTCTCTCCTGCGGCGGCAACGTCCAGTTGGAATACGACTACGCGGCCCTGCGCGGAAAGCTGACGCGCGAAAGCCTGGCAAAGAACCCGGAGCGCGGCGTTGCCCGCTACCTGGACCTTCTGCCGGTGGCAAAAAAAGAAAGCCTGCCGCCCCTGCAGATAGGCTGGACGCCGCTCTACAACTGCCCGGCGCTGGCAAAACTGGGCGGCGTAAAGGCCGCCTACGTGAAAGATGACGGGCGCAACCCCTCCTGTTCCTTTAAGGACAGGGCGGGTGCCGTGGCGCTGGCCCGCGCTCTGGAAACAGGCGAAAAAATAATCACCGCCGCCTCCACCGGCAACGCGGCTTCCTCAATGGCCTGCCTTGCCGCCAGCCTTGGCGTAAAAACCATCATCTTCGTACCCAAAACCGCGCCGGCCGCTAAAATAACGCAGCTGCTGGTCTTCGGCGCGACGGTAATCACCGTAGACGGCACTTATGACGACGCGTTCAACCTCTGCATTGAGGCTTCCAAGGAATACGGCTGGTACAACCGCAACACCGGCTACAACCCCTATACCCGCGAAGGCAAGAAGACTGTATCGTTCGAACTTTGCGAACAACTGGCAACCGTGCCGGACGTGGTGTTCGTGCCGGTAGGGGACGGCAACATCATCAGCGGCGTCTGGAAAGGCTTTGTCGAGTTCCACAAGCTGGGCCTAATAGACAGATTGCCGCGCCTGGCCGCAGTACAGGCCGAAGGCAGCGCGGCCATAAAGAACGCCTTTGAAGGCGACGGCAAAATAAAGCCCGTCAGCGGCGACACGGTGGCCGACAGCATTTCCGTCAGCATACCACGCGACGGGCACATAGCCGTGAACGCCATAAAAGAATCCGGCGGCTTCGCGGTCTCGGTGCCGGATGCCGACATTCTGAAGGCCATACCCGCGCTGGCCCGCGCCAGCGGCGTGTTCGCCGAACCGGCGGCAGCAGCCTCATACGCCGGGTTTGCCGCAGCCGCAAAACAGGGCAGGCTCAAGGCATCGGATACGGCGGTCCTGCTGGTAACCGGCAACGGCCTCAAGGACATAAACAGCGCCATGAAGTCAGTGGGCGCGCCGCATCTCATCAAACCGGCGCTATCAGAATTGAAGAAGCTGGTCTCGCAGCAAAAAATTGCGTAAATCATAATACAGACAGGAGAGCTAGAAAATGGCAAAGAAAGCTTCCGTAAAAACCAGAATCAACGAGGCGGTGCTGAAAAAAACAGCCGCCCGCTGCCGCGAAAAGAATATTATCATCCCTACTTTCGCACAATTGAAAAACCCGGAACTCATCCCCTCCACGGTCAAAACCAAGCTGAAGAACGTCGGGCTTTGGGACATAGACCCGATAAACCTCTTCCGCATCAACTGGTACAACGACGTAAAAACCGGCCTCTTCGGCGGGGTGAATTACGTGGAACTGCCCCCAGAACTGACAGGCGTCAAGGCGCGCATAGTGGCGCTGGTGGGCAAATATTTCCCCACCGGAGCGCACAAGGTGGGCGCGGCTTTCGGCTGTCTGGTGCCGCGCCTTGTCACCGGTCAGTTTGACCCGACGACCCAAAAGGCCGTCTGGCCCTCCACCGGCAACTACTGCCGCGGCGGCGCTTTCGACAGCGCGCTGCTGGGCTGCACGGCGGTGGCCATACTGCCCGAGGGCATGAGCAAGGAACGCTTCACCTGGCTGCGTTCCATAGGCGCCGAAGTGATAGCCACTCCCGGCACCGAATCCAACGTCAAGGAAATCTACGACAAATGCTGGGAAATCCGCAAAACCCGCAAGGACTGCGTGATTTTCAACCAGTTCGACGAGTTGTGCAACCCCTTCTGGCACTACCACTGCACGGGCCCGGCCATGGAAGAGGTGTTCGATGAGATAAAGGACGACAAGTCCCGCATGGCGTGCTTCACATCGGCCACCGGCTCCGCGGGCACCATAGCCGCCGGGGACTACCTGAAAAAGAAATTCCCCCACCTCAAAACCGGCGCTTCCGAGGCACTGCAATGCCCCACGCTGCTCTCCAACGGATTCGGAGAGCACCGCATTGAAGGCATAGGCGACAAGCACGTGCCATGGGTGCATAACGTGCGCAACACTGACATGGTGCTTGCCATAGACGACAACTACTGCATGGCCCTCATGCGCCTGTTCAACGAACCGGCGGGCCACAAGTTCCTGCTGTCGGCCGGAGTGCCCAAGGAAACGGTGGACAACCTGCACCTGCTGGGCATCTCCAGCATCTCCAACATGCTGGCCGCCGTTAAAATGGCCAAGTACTACGAGCTGGACGAGAACGACGTGGTGTTCACAGTCTTCACCGACTCAATGGAGATGTACGGCTCACGCGTGAAGGAAATGACGGAGCAGAACGGCAAATACAACGAGACGCGCGCCGCCTGCGACTTCGAGCGCTATCTCCTGGGCGCCGGGACAGACTACCTCAAGGAACTCACCTACGCCGACAAGAAAGCCCTGCACAACCTGAAATACTTCACCTGGATCGAGCAGCAGGGCCGCACTTCGGACGAGTTGCGCGCGCTGTGGAACCCGGAATACTGGGACGAAGTGTTCAGCGACGTCACCGAATGGGATGTCCTCATAGAGGAGCTAAACGACCGGGTGGGACTGCTCAAGAAACTCCCGGCCTGACACGAAAAAGCGGTTTGAAAACGGCCCCCGTACGGGGGCCGTTTTTATTTGCTCCTGTCCGCGCCGCACAGCGAATTGATAAGATAGTTCCGTGCAGAAACTATCGTCGCTGACCGCGGTGCTGCCCTGCTACAACGAGAAGGCCTCCATAGAGGCGGCTGTCCGTTCGCTGTACGCCGAAGCGGGCAAACTCTCGTCAGATTTCGAGCTTCTGGCCGTGGACGGCAACAGCGCCGACGGCACTCTGGAACTCCTGCGCTCGCTTGAAAAGGAACTGCCGCAACTGCGCGTGCTGGTGCAGCCGCGCGATAAGCGCGGCCATGGGCGCGCCCTGCTTCTGGGCTACGCCGCGGCGTCGAAAGACTGGATTTTCCAGACCGACTCCGACGCCCAGTTCGACATAACGGAACTTCCCAAACTGGCGCAATATGCCGACAAGCTGGATTTCATAAGCGGCATCAGGACGCCCCGCCGCGACCCGCCCGCGCGCCTGCTTCTTACTGCAGCCATAAAATCCGTCATTTTCCTGGTTTCAGGCGTCCGTCTTAAAGACCCCAACTGCCCTTTCCGCCTGATGCGCGTTTGCGCCATAAAACCGCTGCTGGCCCGCATACCTGACGATACCGTGGCGCCCAACATTTTCCTTTCCATTCTTGCCGCCACCGGAGGCCTGCGCCGCGCGGAAGTGCCCGTGACCCATCTGCCGCGCAAGGACGAAGTGAAACGCCAGCGCATGACTAAACTGGCGCTGAAAGGGCTTATTCAACTGATTCGCTTCCGCCCGGTCTGGCCGCGCAACCCGGCGCAATAACCGCTGATGCGCGATTTACTCTCCAAAATACTGCGCCGGGCCAAATCAGACACCGTCGAAACCTGCGCGTTCTTCCTGTTTGCCGCAATAGCCCTGCGCCTTGGCGGCTTTTTCCTGCTGGAAATAGACTGGGACGAAAGCTCATTCATCCTCATGGGGCAGGACATTCTGAACGGACACCTGCCCTATACCGATATGTGGGTGATGAAGCCGCCCATGGTTTTCCTGCATACCGCCGCGTTCATAGCCTTGTTGGGCAAAACCGTAGCTTCGGTGCGTCTTGGCGGCACTCTTACGCTTTTCGTCTCGGCCTGTCTGCTGCACGCCGCGGCAGCGCGAAGCTACGACAAGGCCGCCGGAGTCGCGGCCGGGCTCATTCTGCTAATAGCCGCCTCCATATTTCCCACCGGGCT
This sequence comes from Elusimicrobiota bacterium, assembly GCA_012523635.1. Classification (GTDB taxonomy): domain Bacteria; phylum Elusimicrobiota; class Elusimicrobia; order Elusimicrobiales; family Elusimicrobiaceae; genus JAAYTX01. The sequence continues at coordinate 1,526 of JAAYTX010000052.1, read as the reverse complement.
GGCAGTCATGACTGAAACAGCAGCCATTCTGCCGCTCTGCGCCTTTCTGTACCTAGCGGCAGACACCCGGTTAACGGTTAAAACCGCGTTCTGGTCGTCGCTATTCCTGTCTTTTGCCATACTTACCAAAAGCAACCTGGTCTATCTTGTGCCGATTGCCCTGGCGCTTGCCGTCTTGGAACCTGAAAACAGGACACGGAAGCTTATCGCCGTTTTTAGCGGCCTGCTGTTGCCTCTTTTCCTGCTTTTCGCGGTTTATGCCCTGGCCGGACAATCGGACACCCTGTATAAAACAATGGTACGCGCCCCGCTGTTATACACGGGCATGCCGCTTGCCGAACAGTTTGAAAATACTTTTGTATCGCTGTGGGCGCTGATGAAGTCCAAAATCGCGCTTGTCTGGCTTATTGGCCTTTGCGGGATTCCATTGTTGCTTAAGGAAAAACGGGCCGGAAGTGTAATCATTGCCTTCTTCGCGCTTGCCTTTATTTCCATACTGCGCACCGGACACGGTTTCCAGCATTATTTTATAGTGTTGGTCCCGTTTTTCGCGCTGTCGGGCGGGGTGCTTGCCGGCCGCCTTGCCGGCCTGCACAAAAACGCTCTGCCGGCGCTGGCCGTGCTTGCCATTCTGGTCTCGGCGCAAAACATATATAACAGCACCCGTGCCGCGATAACCGTCCCTTTCAAGGGCCTGGCGGCATACGACCCGAACTACGCCGCGATAAACGAGCTGAAAAAGCTCAACGCGGCCGGGGCTTACGCCTACTTCGCCGTTTTCCCCATAGGCTACTGGCTGACCGGCACGAAACTGCCCACCCGCTACCTCCACCCCGGCGACATCGTGCGCGACGACATGCTCCGTCTCATGGACGGGCCCCAGGCCGGGCATATGGCGGAGATGGAGGCGATATTCTCAAAAAAACCGGCTTTTCTGGTCACCAAAAAGTACCTGCTCAACATCTCTCCCGACATGATCGCCTATCTAAATGGGCAGACCCGCGCCCATTATCTGCCGTACAAATCCTTTGATTGCCGCCTGCTCAACACCGAAATAAGCGCCCCGCAAAACGCGCTGGAGACTGACGGATATATTTTCCTGCGCAAACAGTAGCCGACCCTCCCCCCGCGCGGCGTTTTTCCCCCTTGATTTGCCCGACAAAAATACATGTAATGACAATAGCCGTTTGCAGACGACACCGTTATAAAAGGATTATCACGCGATGAAAAAAGAAACTTTGTTCCTGACAGATGCGCAGCTCAAGGCCGAAATTGAAAAGTGCGAGTACTGCGCAGAAAAGCCCTGCAAGGCCGCCTGCCCGGCAGACTGCTCTCCCGCCGATTTCATAATGGCCGCCAAAAATATGGAAAAATCAGATTTCAAGCGCGCCGCCGCGCTCATCATGGGAAGCAACCCGCTGGGCGGCGTCTGCGGCGCGGTGTGCCCCGACAAGCACTGCAAGGCGGCCTGCGTGCACGCGAAATTCGACGCGGCGGTGAACATACCGGCGGTGCAGGCCACCATC
>JAAYTX010000051.1 GCA_012523635.1 Elusimicrobiota bacterium | reverse complement strand
GATTCCATCACGACCGCAGAGGGCTTTTCCTTCCCCAGTTCCCCTTCCCAGCGGGCCACCACCCCTGCGGCCACGCAGTTGCCCGCCACGTTGATGGCGGAACGCGCCATGTCCATAAGCTCGTCTATGCCCAGTATGATGAAGATGGGTTCTATAGGCAGGTTGAAGGACGCCGCCGTGCCCAGCAGTATCACCAGCGTGGCGCGGGGCACGCCCGCCACCCCCTTGCTGGTGAGCATCAGCGTGAACACTATGGCAAGCTGGTGGCCCAATGTAAGATGCATGCCCGCCGCCTGCGCCACGAAAATGGTGGCCAGCGAAAGGTAAAGCGTGCTTCCCGTCAGGTTGAAGCTGTATCCGGCGGGCATCACGAAAGCCACTATCTGGCGCGGCACGCCCAGCGCCTCCATGGCTTCCATGGCGCGGGGAAGAGCGGCCTCGGAACTGGTGGTGGCGAAGGCTATTGAAAGCGGCTCAGCTATCGCAACGGCAAACTGCTTGAGGGAAAGCCCGCTCATCATCACGGATGGCACCAGCACCACCGCCACGAACACCAGCAGTGCGCCGTAAAGCGTAAGCAAAAGCTGGAACAGGTTCATCAATACGCCAAGGCCCATGTGCCCCACGGTGTAGGCTATGGCCGCACCCACCCCCACAGGCGCGAACAGCATTATTATGTTGGTGAACTTGAACATGGTTTCCGACAGGCTTTCGCAGAACGAAAGCATCACCCGGCGCTTGGTTTCGGGTATCAGGGCAAGGGCTATGGCAAACAGCACGCTGAACACCACCACCTGCAACACGTTGCCGTCGGCCACGGCCTTCACCGCGTTCTCGGGAACCGAGTGCAAAACCACGTCCGACAGCGTCTGCTTCTGCACCTGCACATTGGCCTGTTCCGGCGAGGGCGGCATGTTTATCCCCACCCCGGCCTTGGTTATATTTATAGCCGCCAGGCCTATGAAAAGCGCCAGCGTGGTCACCGCCTCGAAATATATAAGCGACTTCAGGCCCATGCGCCCCACCTGCTTGAGGCTGGAATGCCCCGCTATGCCCACCACCAGCGTGGAGAAAATAAGCGGGGCTATAATGGTTTTTATCAGGCGCAGGAAAATGAGGCTGAACAGGCGCATGTTCACCGCCACGGCGGGGAAGTCGTGCCCCAGCGCGGCCCCGGCCACCATGGCAACCAGTATCCAGGTGGTTAGCGAGCGTTTGCCCGCCGCGAAGAAGGCCAGCCCCGCTATGGCCAGCCAGTAAAGCGGCTGGCCCAGCCCCGCCGGGACGCTGAAACCCAGCGCGCGCGCCCCGTAGAAGAAAAACGATGCTGCCGCGCACACGGCGAACATCCTCAGGCCGTAGCGCTTCAACTGCGATGATAGTGTGTTTCGCATTGCGTCCTCAGTTTAGCAAAGTAAATGTCAGGCGGTCTTGCCGCTTTTGGAGCTTATCAGGGCCAGCTTTTGCGCCCGCGAAAGCTTTTTGATGGCGGCCTCGCGCCGCAGGGCTGACGAAACGCCGCACTTGCGTTCGCTGTAGGCTATGGCGGCCTGCCCGTGGGCGCGCGTGTATTTGGCCCCGCGCCCGGAGTTGTGTTCCGCCAGCCTGCGCTCAAGGCAGGTGGTTATGCCGGTGTAGAGAGTGCCGTCGCCGCAGCGCAGCACATAGACGAAAAAACGCCGCCTGTCCCGCGCGGCGTTCTTGGTTCCTGTTTTAGTCATTATATGCGGCATTAGATTTTGCGGCATTTAACTTGTCATCGCGAGGGTGCGAAGCATCCGTGGCGATCTATAACTCATAGACTGCCACCTCGGCTGGACTGAAACAGTCTTGTCAGCCTCCTCGCAGTGACACCCCGGGCGGCTTGCGATCGAGCGTGCTGGTCTGGCGTAATGTGTCATTGCGAACCGCAAAGCGGTGAAGCAATCTATGAATTTCAAATCTAGATACTGCTTCGTCACTCCGTTCCGGCCAAGCTAAGACAAGGAAGAGCGACCGAGCGCTAACGCGAATAAGTGCCACTACCTTTAAAACTGTTTAGAAAAGTGGCCCGCTACCTTAAAGTCGTTTGAAAAGCGGCCTCGCAGTGACAGATATTATAGTGTTACCGCGAGCGAGCGAAACGAGCGCGGCGGTTTATGATTCTTTTACCTTTTATTCAGGCGTTCAGAACTCAAGGTTCAGCTTCACGAAGGGCGCGCCCATGTCCACATAGGTTGAAGTGGTCTGCCCGCCCGAATTTACCTGCATTTCCGGCCTGAGATACTGATAGCCACCCAGCACCGAGACCGCCATGTAATTGCCCATCGGGAAGCGGAAGCCCGCCTGCCCCATAAGCACATAGGAGTTGTTCAGCGAGGTGCGCACCCCGTCCACGTCGGACTCGTAGCTGTTTATGCTGTAGCCGCCTGCCGCGCACAGCGTGAAGGCCGGGCCTCCGGGCCGCAATGGTATGCTGTAACCCACGCGCACCAGAACCGGAATCAGCTTGTAACTGCGGGTGCTGTCGAACTTGTCGTTCATGCTGTAATAGCCCACGGAAAAGCCGACTGTCGGCATGTCCTTGTCGTAGGCGGCCACAAAGCCCATTTCCGCGCCGGGCGCGCCGTCGGTGTTGACGCCTTTCAGGCGGTATGAAGGTTCGGCGAAGACGCGGATGAAGTTTATCTGCGCGTCGTCAAAGTCGGCGGAAGAAGGGTCGGTAGGGCGGTAGTCCGAGGCGGCGTTCTGCAGGGCCTTGTCCAGCTTCTGCTGGTCGTCCATGCTGGAGCGCACCTCGGCCTGTATGCGCTGGGTGCCGTCCTGCGCCAGAACGGGCGAGGCCAGCGCCGCCAGCAGTATCAAAGCGTATTTCATTGTTCTTCCCCCCTCAAAGTGGATTAGGCAGATTGTAGCCGTTGGCCCAAGCGCGCGTCAAACCCCGCCAGCGGCGGAACGCAGGATGAAAAGGCGGCGGTAGTCGCGCTCGAAATCGTCAAGGCCGTCGTAGGACAGCGCCTGTAGCGGCTGGCGCGCGGCTATCAGCTTCAGCCCCCTGTTGCGAAAGGCGCCTCCGGCCAGCGCGTCCAGCTTCGCGGCCATTACGCGAAAATTGGTCTGGCTGGAATAGCTTTTTTCAGCGCCAAGGCAGGCGTAGTCCATATGGTCCGAGCGCAGGCGTATGCGCCGCTGTCCGAAACCCAGGTCCATTATATAGTTCATTTCCCTGATTACGGTTTCGCGCTCAACGCTCTCTTTCTTGCCGCCGAAAGCTATTGGAAGCCCGGTAACCGTCATGGTGACAAGCGATGCCGTGCGTTGGGCTAGCGAGGGGCCCTGCTCTATGGTTTCCTTTTTTACCGTCTCTTCCTTTACTGGCGCGGCGGCGGCTATCTCAAGCGCGTCCCAGCCGGAACTGAACTGTTCCCCTCCTTCCAGTTCGCAGGAGAAGGAGGCTTCGTCAAATGAAATTTTGCGCGATGTCTGTGCCTGCGGCTGCACGGGCACGCACCCGGGCGGCAGGCGCAGGGTTTCAAGCGCCGAGCGGCGGCACGCCTGCTCCAGCTTTTCGGCCTCGTCGGAGCCTATGTTTTCGGCCAGTATGCCCCAGCAGTGCCTTGCCTTGTGGAAAGCCTCTTCGTGGGAAAGCGGGTAGACGGCGGAAAAGACGTCCGCCATCACGCCGGGAGACGGCAGGTCCTCCCCGCGCAGATAAAGCGAGTGCCTGCCGTCGTTTTCCATTCCGGTTTTAGTAGGAGAGCTTCAGCATC
>JAAYTX010000050.1 GCA_012523635.1 Elusimicrobiota bacterium | reverse complement strand
TGGCCGCGGCTTTCCTTCTGGTAAAGCCGCAGCTCTCCGAGCTTAAAACCTCCTATTCCGTGGACTTCATAGCCGCTACGCAGTCTTCCGTCACCGAAGCGCCAGCGGCCCCGGCCCAAACCCCGGAACCAGCCCCGGCGCAGCCTCCGGCCGCCAAAGCCGAAACGCCTAAAGCGGAGCCCTCCATAGCCCCGGTGAAGGCAAAGCCCTCGCGCAAGACTGTCAAGGAAAACGACTTCGCCCTGCCCGCTCCCAGCGTATTGCAGAAGCAGAGCCTGGCCTCGCTTCCCTCGCTGGCCGCGCCAGAGGAAAACGCCAAGCCCGCCGCGCAGGCCCAGCCGCAGCGCGCCGCGTCCGATACCGGCGGCACCGCCATCACCGCCGAATTCCCGAATTTCCCTTACCCGTGGTACATAACGCAGGTGCGCGCCGCGCTGTGGAACGAATGGTCCACGCGCATGCCAAGCGCCGGGGCCATAAGCACGGTGGTGGGCTTCCGCATACAGCGCAACGGCAAGATAGAAGGGGTGAAGGTGGATAAAAGCTCCGGCAACAAGCTTTTCGACTTCGCCGCCCTTTCCAGCGCCGAGCAGGCCGCGCCGTTCCCGCCCCTGCCCTCCGACTATAAGGATTCCGCGCTGGATGTGCACGTCGAATTCAAGGTGGGGCAATAAATATGCGCTCTCTTCTGCGAAGGCTGTTTTACGTGGCCGCGCTGCACGCGGCATTTTACGCCTGCTACCCCGACACCGGCGGCCTGATAAAGCTTTACGCCTGGTTCTCGCTGATAGGCTGGGGCCTGCTGGTCATTGTCCTTAACCTGGCCCTGCCCTCCCTGCAAAAACTTCGCTTCCTGGCCTTTCTGTACGACATTCTGCTGTTGTCGGCCATAAGTTTCGTGCTGGCAATTTCAATGCCGCAGGCCGACAAGGTGTCGGTACTGCAAAAACTGCGCTCCGGCGACTATCCCACCTGGAAGCAATTCCGCGGCGGCACAAAACAGCTCGGCACCGGTCTGAAAGACACCGCCGGGGAGCTTCAGCGCACCTCCAAGGAACTGAAGAACCAGGTGGAACAACTCCGCAATGAAAAGGACGCCCTGCCGGGCGCGAAAAAATGAAAGCGGCCATAACCGGAGGCACCGGGTTCGTGGGCAGGGCGCTAACCGAACGCCTTCTTGCGGACGGGCATTCAGTGCGGATACTTTCGCGTTCCGCCCATGCGACTGATGCGCGCCCCGGCGTGGAATACGCGCAGGCCGACTATGGCGATGCCGCCTCCCTCGCCCGCGCCCTGGACGGCTGCGACACTGTGGTGCACCTTGCGGCCGTGCTTTTCGCAAACGATGAAAGCACCTTCACGCGGGCCAATGTGGACGCCACCGCGCGCCTGGCGCAAGCCTGCAACGAAAACCCCGCCGTTAAAAACCTGATTTATCTTTCCAGCCTTGCGGCAGGCGGTCCGTCGGCTGACCCGGCCAAACCCCGCACCGAAGAAGACGCGGAAGCTCCAGTCTCGGCCTACGGGCGCAGCAAACTGGGAGGTGAAAAGGCTGCAATTGCCTGGCCTAACACAATGATCATCAGGACATCATGGCTATA
>JAAYTX010000049.1 GCA_012523635.1 Elusimicrobiota bacterium | reverse complement strand
CGGCTACTGGAAACGCTTCGGCGGCGACGATTCCCAGGCCTGCCCCACCTGTTCGCAGACGGTGTATTCCTCGCAGGGCCAGATGCGCGTGGTGTCGGACCCGTATTTCAACAATGATTATTTCCAGGACAACCCCTACGCCGTTTCTCCAAACCGCGAAATCAGCGGCGCGGTGGTGCGCCAGAGCAAGAAGACCACCACCCGCATCAGCGCGCTGAACCGTTCGGAACTTCTGTCCGGGCGCAATAACTTTGTGACCACGTACGAGTCCATGCCCAGGCTGGATTTTTCGGCCCCGTCAATCGCCCTTCCCGGCCTGAAGGGAGTGGTTAATTCCTTCACGGCCTACTACAATCGCGCCGCCTATACGGACTACACGTATTACCAGGAAAGCGCCTATGCCCAGTGGATGATGTCCAGGGCCATACCGCTGGGCAGAAGGTTCTCGCTGCTGCCTTCGCTGAGCTACGACCAGACGCTTACGGTGCACCCCCACAATTCCGACGGCACCATAGGCCAGAACCAGTGGGTGGGCGCCTACGGCACCAGCATGGTGCTGCGCTACGATACACTGCTGGGCACGCTGGATACCGGCTATTACTACCAGCGGCGTTTTTCTCCAAACTCGCTGAACGTGGACTCCGCCGCCGCCGATTCAGGCATCTCCACCAACACGGTCACCATGCAGCTGTTCATGCGCCCCAACAGGTATTTCTACCTGCGCAGCGGCTCCGGCTATGATTTCAAATATACGCAGAACCAGAGCCTGGACTTCGACCAGCGCCTTTTGCCGGTAATCAACGAACTGCAGTATACGCCAAACGACAAGCTGAACATGTTCGTGCGCAACTATTACCGGGTCGGCGACGGCAGCCAGGCTTTCGTGTTCCAGTCGGGCATAGGCGGGCCGGAGGAGACCGGCGGCGCGCTGGGTTTCTCCAACTACAAGTCTTACGGCACCACCGTGGCCGATACCATCTCCGATTTTAAAACCGGCCCCGGCGCGTACATAATAAGCCCCTCGGTGCGCTGGGTGCCGCCAAACAAGACCTGGCGCATAGACGTCGGCGTCAGCCTCTACGCCTACACCACGGGCGGCCTGAACTTCAACAAGCTGTGCATGTACGAGAAGAACATAACGCTTTACAAGAATTTTCACGACTTTTTCACGCAGTGGTATGTGAAAATACGTCCGGGAGTGGAAACGCTGGGCTTTATGGCCAACCTGCGGTTCAACGACCCGACTCCGCGCCGCGCCTCGCCCGAGGAACTGCAGCGCTTCGGCAACGGCTGGGAGTATGGCGGTTCGTCCCGTCCCTGAGGGGACGGCAGCGCCGATTAAATGATAATATAGGACAAAGGCAGCATGGAGGCACAACATGGCTAAACGTGTTTTGTGGCTGGTTACCGGCGGAGCCGGATTCATAGGCTCAAACATCGTAGAAGAACTGGTGCGGCGCGGAGAACGCGTGCGCGTCCTGGACAATTTTTCAACCGGCAAGCGCGAGAATCTCAAGCCGTTTCTTAAAAATATAGAGCTGGTGCGGGCGGATATCCGATCGCAGAAGCCGCTTGCGTCGGCGCTGCGCGGCGTGGACTACATACTGCATCAGGCGGCGCTGCGTTCCGTGCCCAAGTCCGTGGACAACCCGGCTGCCAGCAACGACAATAACGTCAACGGCACCCTTAATCTTCTTGTGGCGGCCAAGAAAGCCGGCGTGAAGCGCCTGGTTTACGCCTCCTCCAGCTCCGTATACGGCGACTGCCAGGTTTTCCCGCAGGACGAAACCATGCCCCTTTCTCCTGTCTCCCCTTATGCCGTCAGCAAGCTCGCGGCGGAGCGCTACTGTGTGGTCTGGGCCAAAACCTACGGCCTCGAAACGGTTTCGCTGCGCTACTTCAACGTCTTCGGTCCCAGGCAGGACCCGGAGTCCAAGTACTCTGCGGTCGTGCCCAAGCTGATGGAGCTGGCACGCAGCGGCAAGCCTCTTGAAATACACTGGGACGGCAAGCAGAGCCGCGATTTCACTTTCGTCGGGAACGTGGTGCAGGCCAACATAAAGGCCGCCACGGCCCCCGGTGCTTCCGGCGGCGTGTTCAATATAGCCTCCGGCCGTTCCTACTCGGTGCTTGACCTCGCCGGCATAGTTGAAAAGCTGGCCGGGAAAGCCACCGGGCGGGTGTTCCAGCCCAAGCGCAACGGAGATGTCAGGCGCAGCTACGCCGACATATCCAGCGCCAAAAAGGTGCTGGGCTACGAGCCTGCCATAGCGTTCCAGGAAGGTTTGGAAATCACCTGGAAAGCTTTCATCGAACGGCACGGCTAGGCGTTTGCGCCATGAGAGTGGCTGTAACCGGCGGATTGGGCTTCATCGGCTCTAATTTCGTCAGGCATATGCTGGGGAAGCATCCCGGCTGTTCGATAATCAACATAGACAAGCTGACTTACGCGGGCAACCCTGCCAACCTGCGCGGCCTTGAACGTTCGCCGCGCTATAAATGGGCGCGGGCCGACGTGGCCGACACGTCCGCGATGCGCCGCCTGCTGAAGGGCGCGGATGCAGTTGTGCATTTTGCTGCCGAGACGCATGTGGACCGTTCCATACTGGGCGCGGCCGAGTTCGTGCGCACTAATGTGCTGGGAACGCAGGTTTTGCTGGACGCCGCGCGCGCCTGCGGGGTTTCCAGGTTCGTGCATGTCGGAACCGACGAAGTGTACGGTTCCGTTCCGCGCGGCAAGTCGCGCGAGTCAGACAATCTTCTTCCCAACAGCCCTTACGCGGCGTCCAAGGCAGCCGCCGACCTGGTGGCGCGCTCCTATTTCCGCACTTACGGCTTTCCGGTCATAATCACACGATGTTCGAACAATTTCGGTCCCTGCCAGTACCCGGAAAAAGCCCTGCCGCTTCTGGTAACCAACGCGCTGGAGGACAGGCGGTTCCCGCTTTACGGCGACGGGCGGCAGATGCGCGACTGGCTTTATGTGCAGGACCATGTGCTGGCGCTGGACCTTGTGCTGCGCCGCGGACGCCCCGGCGAGATTTATAACATAGGGGCAGGAGCGCCGATAACAAATCTTGAACTTGTCTCAAAAGTGCTGAAGCTGATGGGGAAGCCCTCATCGCTGATTACAAGGGTGCCCGACAGGCCGGGACACGACCGGCGCTACGCGCTTGATTGTTCCAAGATACGGCGCGAACTGGGCTGGAAGCCCGTATACGAATTTGAACGCGCCCTGCGCTTGTCCGTGGAGTGGTACGCGCATAATCGCGAATGGTGGGAGCCCTTGAAGCGGCATACCGCCTATAAACAATACTGCGCCAGGCAGTATGGCGCAAAAAAGGAGAATTAGCCTATGTTTCCCGCCTTTCCCACCAATTCCGGCTGGATAGAAGTTATCTGCGGCAGCATGTTTTCCGGCAAGACGCAGGAGCTTATACGCCGCCTGCGGCTGGCCATGATAGCCAGGCAGAAGGTGCAGGTCTTCAACTCGTCGCTGGACACGCGCTATGGCTCAAGCCACCTTATTTCCCATGACAAGGTGAAAATCCCATGCCAGGCGGTCCGCCGCTCCCGCGAGATACTCAAGCTGGTGGACAAGGACACTGTTGTGGTCGGCATAGACGAAGTCAATTTTTTCGATGCCGGGATTGTGGACGTCTGCCAGAAACTGGCCAAGGGCGGCAAACGGGTTGTGGTTGCCGGGCTGGACCAGGATTACCGGGGCAAGCCTTTCGCGGTGACAGCCAAGCTGCTGGCCCTGGCCGAGTATGTAACCAAGAACCTCGCCATCTGCATGCGCTGCGGCAGTCCCGCAAACCACAGCCAGCGTCTCAGCGCGTCCAAGGCGCGCATAGACGTCGGCGCGGCTGATAAGTACGAGGCCCGGTGCCGCAAGTGTTTCGAGCCTGGGCGGGATTAGTTCCGATATCCAAGTTAAAAAGCCTCCCCGGCAATTCCCGGGGAGGCCTTTTCAATTTATGGGATTTTTTTAGAAGTCGCCTTTGTCGGTGTGTTGCGCCACGCTGGTGATGAGAATGCCCTTTTCGGTCGCCAGGTTCAGGAAGCGGTTGGAGCTGGTGCGCGAATTCTTTATCAGTTCCACCTTGGGCTGGCTGATAAGCTTCGGATTGACCTCTATCACCCGGGCGGTGTCGCCGGTGGATAGCTGCACCAGGCTGCCGGGCGGGTACATGGAAAGGCCGTCTATCAGCAGGCGCACCGTCTTTTTGGAGAAGGCGCTTCCCGCGTTGTCCAGCATCATCTTCAGCGCGTCGTGCTGGTGCAGTTCCTTGCGCCAGGAACGGGCATGGGTCAGCGCCTCGTAGACGTTGGCTATGCTTATGATTTGAGCCTGCTGGCTTATGGATTCGCCCTGCTTCTTGAACGGATAGCCGGAGCCGTCGTACTTCTCGTAAACCTCCATGACGACCTTGGCCAGCGACTGCGCCGTATTTTTGTTCAGGCCTTCCAGATTTTCAATGATGGCTTTGGCGTCTATAGGGTGGCGCTGCACCATCTCGCGTTCGGCCTGCGTGAACTTGTCGGGCTTGTTGAGTATGCGTTCGTATTTCTGCATGCCCAGATCGTGCAGCAGGGCGGCGCAGGCCACAAAGACGCGCTCTTCCTTTTTCATGTTCAGCAGTTCGCAGAGGAAAACGGAGTAAATGGCTACGTTCACTGAATGCCGGCTGTTGTTGTCGGGCATGTAGCGTTTGCCGGCCAGCGCCACCAGGCTCTGGTTGCCGGAATCCAGCATGGTGGTGATGTTGTCCGCGGCGGCGGCTATCGGGCCGTAAGCCGTCCTGTCCTCGCAGATTAGGGAGAGCAGCCCGTAGCGCACAGACAGCACGCAGTATTCGTAGAGGTTGTATGCCTGCTCTTCCTGCTGCTTGATGTACTGGGCGTAGGCCTGAGTGTCGTTCATCTCGGGGATTTCATCTGGAGAGACTATTTTGGGCATTTCAAAGCCCTGCACTGCGGGTTGTTTCAGGGATTCGCCTATTCCGGAAATTTTAGTCCACAGCGATTCGCTGGGGCGCTCTTTGGGCGTGGGCAGGCATGGTTTTACGCAGGTCGGCCCTTCTATAGAGCGGTTGCCGTCCGGCTTGCTGTCTGAGGTGTTTTGGACGGCCGGTTCCGGCAGGGGTTTGCGTGTTTCCTGAGGTTCCGGCAGTGGCTGCGCCTGCCGGGGTTGTTCGCGTACGGTTTCTCGGGCCGGGGTTTGGGGCTGCTCCTCGGGCTGCTTCTGTTCGGGGGGGCGCGCCGGTTTGTCAAAATGGCCGGATTTTTTCTTGGAAAGGTCTGAAAATTTCATTGATTTTATGGTTTATAAGCCGGGCTTTTTTAATTTGTCAGTGGATTGTCGGATATGGGGAGGTATGTATTCGTATCGTCCCGCTTTGTTATAATATTAGCATATAAATATTCTCTGGAGAAACAGAATACAGCATGAAAATGTTACGTTGCCTTATAGCAACCGTTTTTTTGTCAGTCAGCGCGGCTCCTTGCATGGCCGAAAGTTTCAAGCCCGGCGGCGCCGTAAACCTGACGGCGGACCAGAAAAAGCAGGCCGAATACAGTATAAGCCCTGACGACGAGATTTCCATATATGTGTTTCCGAGCCAGGAGCTGTCCCGCGAACTGACGGTTCAGCCCGAGGGCACGATAGATATGCCTTTTGTCGGTTCGGTGGCCGTAAGCGGCATGACCGCCGGGGAGGCCAGCCGCCGGCTGGAAAATCTGTTGTCAAAGTACGTCACTTCGCCGCAGGTAGGCATAACCGTCAGGAAATTCAGTGTCAGGCGCGTCGCCATACTGGGCGAGGTGCGCTCCCCCGGCTTTTACGATTATTACGAGAATATGAAAGTCCTTGACCTGATAGCGCAGGCCAACGGTTTCGCCGATTATCCGAAACTTAGCAAGACGGTGGTTTTCCGCCGCAATTCTGAACCGCACACCGCCATATTGATGAATCTGGACCCGCTTATGGCCGGAAAGATGGAGAGCAATTACGCGCTGATGCCAGGCGACGTCGTTTTCATCCCGCGCCAAAGCGTGTACAAGGGCGCCAAATGGCTTTCCGACAACTTTGTCCCCTGGATGACCCTGCTGACCTTCGGCATGACCATAGCGGTATTCTCCAGGAACTGACATGCAATACGAGACACAAACCCTATACGATTACTGGCGCGTAATCTACAAGCGCAAATGGATGGTGGCGGCTACATTCGGCGTCACTTTCATTGTGGCCTCCATATACGCGGCCATGCGCCCGCCGGAATACCGCGCCGAGGCCATAGTGCGCATAGCACCGCCCTCTTTCTACACCAAGCTGCCAGGCTACGACGTCACCAACTGGTATCCGTCCGAGATGATGAGCAACGAAGTGCGGGCGGTGGAATCGACCGAGGTGGCCCGCAAGGCGGCCATACGCCTGGGCTGGATAAAACCCGGCATGACGCAGGAACAGGAACTGGGCGCCGTGGGCCGCATGTCCTCCCTTTACGCCGCGGAGACCATGGACGGAGGCATGCTGCGCATTTTCGCCAGAGGGCGCGAGCCTGTGCTGCTGGCGGAAGCTGTAAACGCGGTGGTGCTGGCCTACCGCGACAGGGATTTGGAGGAGCGCACCAGCCAGGCCAATAAAACCCTGGAAGACCTGGAAAAGCGCAAGACCGAACTGGAACGGACACTGGACGTGTCGGAAAAGGCGCGCCAGGCCTTTATGATGAAGAACCCATCGCTGGGTCTCAGCGATTCTCTTGCCATGCAGATGATGGATTTAGAAGGTCGCTATAAGGAGTTGCTGAAGGTCTATACCGAGGAGCATTATGAGGTCAAGCAGGTGAAGCAGCGCATCGCCTCGGTAAAGGCCCAGCTGGCGGAACTTCCCGCCAAGGACTCGGAGCTGGCGCGGCTTACCCGCGAGATGCGCCTGAACGAGGATTTGTACACCACCGTGAACCGCCAGTACGAGGAAGCGCGGGTCATGCTAAGCTCAGTCAGCTCTTTTGTCAGCCCTCTGAGCCCCGCGGTCCCTCCCACCGAGCCTATAGCCCCCAACCGGCAGGTGAGCGTGCTGATAGGCTCTTTCCTTGGGCTTTTCCTGGGAGTCATGGGCGCGTTTTTGCTGGAAAGCCTGGACGTTTCCATCAGTACCATAGAGGATCTGGAGACTCTGCTGGAGACGCCGGTTATCGGCATCATACCCTCGATAAACGTCGGGCAGGATAAAATTTTCGGCTCCTGGCTGCCGCGCTTCCTGCGCGTGCGGCGCCGCAAGACGGAGGTTTTCCGGGAACAGCTGGTCATGGAAAGCGCCAACAGCGGTCCCATGATGGAGCCCTATCACGCGCTTCGCGCGGGCATACTGTCCAAGCTTGGCGCGGACAGGCCGCTGGCCCTGCTGTTCAGTTCTTCTGGGGAATCGGAAGGCAAGACCCTGACCACGCTGAATTTCGCGGCTTCAGCCGCGCATGCCGGGCTGAAAGTGCTGCTGGTGGACATAGACTTCCGCAAGGGCATGGTCAACAAGGCCCTTGGCATACCGGACACCCCGGGTTTTTCGGATATTTTCACGCGTAAAATCCCGTGGGAAACCTCCGTCGCCCGCTCCACCGACCTGCTGATGGGCCAGTTAAGCACCGACAGGCTTATCGCTTTCGCCGGGGTGGACAACCTCTACGTCATTCCGCGCGGGCATGCCATGCCCAATACCATAGACTTCCTGCAGTCCATACCCGTTGAGGATGTGTTGCGCGAATGGAAGAGCCGTTTCGATCTGGTGATTTTCGACACCCCTCCGATTCTCATGTTCGTGGACGCGGTGCTGATGTCCAAGCACATGGACGGGGTCGTACTGGTGTACCGTTCCGGTTATATCCCCAGGGAGGCCGTGCGCCGCGCCAAGAACCAGCTGGCCACCGGCGGCGCCAACATACTGGGCGTGGTGCTCAACGACATCAACCAGTCGGAATTGGGGCCCCAGAGCGTTTACAAGAGCTACGGCAATTATAACTATGACGTGCATCCCTGAACCGGCGTCTTTCCCGGACTGACGCCCGTTCATGAAAGTCGTATTCCTGCTCCTCGTGGCGGCGGCCGCTGTCCTGGGCTACGCCGTGATGCTGTATCCTCCTAAATTCGTGCTGGTGGGCCTGTTTGTGGCGGCCGTGGGCGTGGTGACTGTGTTCAAGCCCGGCTATGCCATGGTGCTGCTGGTGTTCTCCATGATGCTGTCGCCGGAAATCTCGCTGGGCGAGGTCGGGCGCGGCAGAAGCCTCATCATCCGTTACGACGACATACTGCTGGTCTCCGTCGCGCTGGCGTGGATGCTGCGCGCCGGGCTGGTCAAGAAAGACGCGGGCTTTCTGGAAGTCACGCCGGTGCACCTGCCGATTTTTTTCTACATGTGCATCTATATCATTTCAACCGGCCTGGCCCAGATGCGCGGCACGGTCCAGCCGCTCAAGAGCACCTTTTTCACGCTGAAGTACATAGAATATTTCGTCCTCTTTTTCATGACATACAATGTCGTCCGCACCAGGGATGATGTGAAATTCCTGCTTAAGTGCGGCCTTGCCACGGCTGTCATAGTGTCCATTTACGCCTACTGGTTCCATTTTACTACCGGCCAGCAGGCCACAGCGCCGTTCGAGACGGCTCTGGGCGAGGCCGCCAACGACGGCGGCGAACCCGGTTCGCTGGGCGGCTATTATCTTGTGGTTTTCGGCGTGTTTATGGGGATTGTGGACCAGGGCGGCTTCGGCTGGGCGCGTGTGGCGCTTATTTCGCTGCTGTCCATGCTGCCCGCATTCATGTACACGCTTTCCAGAGCCTCCCTGCTGGGGCTGATAGGGCAGTTCGGGGGCCTGCTTTCGTTCGGGAAACGCAAACTGCCGGTGGCTGCCGGGCTGCTGGTGCTCTTTGTGGCTTTTTTCTCAATTGACGCGCTTAAAAATCCCGTGTCCGCCCGAGTGGCCATGACGACCCAGGGGGCCAAGAACAGGCAACTGCACGAATTCCGCATGCCGGTGCTTGGCTATACCGTACAGCTTGAGGACTCGGCCGCGCAGCGCGTCGAGGCGTGGCAGCGCGTGCTGGAACAGCGCCTTCCTAAACATCCCCTGCTGGGGCATGGTGCCACGGGCATAGGCTTTGAGGATACGCAGTACGGCCTGATACTGGGCGAGTTCGGACTTGTGGGGCTGTTCGTGTTTTTCTGGATGAATTACAAGATTTTCGAAGTGGGGATGCGGCTTTACCGTATAGGTGACGAGCCGTGGATGCGCGGCGTCGGGCTTGGCACCATGCTTGTGGTGGGCGGACTGTTGCTGCAATCCTTCACGTCAAACACTTTTATCATCGTGCGCATAATGCAGCCGTTCTGGTTTCTGGTGGCGCTCACCTGCCGGCTGTATGCTTTAAGCGCGGAGGGCCATGAGCAGCGGACAGCTTAGCACTTCCGGCAAGGTGGTGCGGAACACCTTTTTCAATTCCCTGGGCATGGTGTGGAACGGCGCCATAGCCTTCTTCACCACGCCTTACATGCTGCACAGGCTGGGCGACGAGCGTTACGGCCTGCTGGGAATTTCCGTAGCGGTGACCGGCTACGCCTATTTGCTGGACTTCTCCATAGGGCAGACTTTCATCCGTCATTTCGCGGAATATAACGCACATGGCGACACCCGCCGCATGAACCAGGCGCTGAACACCACCTTCGCCTTCTATGCGCTGGTGGGCGGCGCGGCGGCGGCGGCCGCGTTTGCGCTTGCCGGGCCGCTTCTCGGCGCCTTGCAGGTGCCGCCGCAGCTTCATTCCGAGGCGCGGTTTGTCATCATTCTCAGCATGATAACTTTCGCGCTGACGAGCCTGTTCAACGTGTTTTCCATATTGCAGTCCGGCCTTCAAAAGCTGGATGTGGCCAACAAGATAGCCATTTATATCTCCATACCGCAGACCGCAGCCCTGTTTTACGTGCTGGAAAGCGGCTTCGGGCTATACGGGCTGATGTGGCGGGCGGCTTTTTTCTCGCTGGTGTATTCGGCGGTGAATATCTGGATGGCTTACAGAATTTTCCCGGAACTGAAAGTCTCCTGGGAGTATGTGGACAAAGCCCTTCTCAAGACTTTCCTGTCTTTCGGGCTGAAGCTGCATGTCGCGCGCATTTCGGGCATCATCACCGGCCAGACCGACCGCATTTTCATAGGCCTGTTCCTCTCGTTGGCGGCCGTGACCAGCTTCCAGCTTGGCAACACGCTGGTTGTGACGCTGTCGTCGCTGGCAGGCATCATGGTGTCGGCCACCACCCCGGCTTTCACCGAAATTTTCGTGCGGCACGGCAAGTCTTCTGTTATTGAGGCCTACCTGGCTGTCACCAAATACCTTGCCTGCTTCACGGTGCCTGCTTTTGCGCTGATGATGCTTTCTTCGGGCCTGCTTTTGCGCATGTGGGTCGGGCCCGGCTATCCCGGCGCGGCTATTATAGCTGTTGTGCTGTCCGTCGGCTGGCTGTTCAACATGCTGTCGCAGGCGGGGGTTTCAGTGTGCCAGTCCATGGACAGGCCGCAGCTTATGGCCGCCAGTTCGGTGCTTAACATGGCGCTTAACATCGGCCTGAACATACTTTTTATAGCCGTCTTCCGCGAGCGCGGCATAGCCTGGGGCACCACGCTTGGCATGGTGGCCAGTTCCTGTTACTTCTGGTTCATGCTGCACCGGGGCCTCAATATGCCTTTTGCAGGCCTGTTCAGGGCGGTGGTGCCGTTTCTGGAGGGGGCGGTTGTGGCGGCCTTGCCTGTATTCGCGATAGATGCGGTCACTTCTTCGTTCGCGGCTTCTTCGGGACGGCCCGGCGCGATATTTTTGCTGGTCCTGCGTACGCTTGTTTTCGGCGCGGTGTACCTGTTGTGGCTGGCCCGCAGGAAGACTTTTCCTCCGCAGGAAATAGATTTTCTGTGCTCGAAGCTGGCAACTTTGCCCTGCGTGGGACGGCTTGCCTGCCTGCGGCGCGGCGGGGCCTGATATGCAACGGCGCATACTTTACACTGTTCCGGCGCTGACCATGGGCGGAGTCGCGTCGGTGCTGGACGCGCTGGTGCGCGGCGCGTCCGGGGCCGGATACGAGGTGCATGTCGCGTATTACGAAAAGGCCGATGCCGATTTTGCCGCATCCCTGTCCGAAGCGGCTGAAGTGCATTATGCCGGCACGTCGTGCCGGCTGCCGCTTCTTCGTCCGGCTCTGATTGCGCGCAGAATTGGAGCTCTTGTTTCTGATTTGCGGCCGCAGTTGGTGCATGCCCATTCTTTCGACGCGGACCTGCTGTCGGCGCGGGCGCTGGCCGGGCTTCCGGTGCCTTTTCTGGTGAGTTGCCACACATTCTCCTACGTGCGGACAGCGCGGTCCTTGCGCAAGGCTTATGCGCGGTTTGCCCCTCGCATAACTTCTTTTGTCGCGGTGTCGGAAGCGCTGGCGGCCGCGCTGAAAACTGTGCCGGAACTGGCTTCCAGGCCGGTGGCGGTAATACACAATGCGGCATCCGCCAGGTTTTTCGAGCCGCTGCCGCCCGAAGGCCGCGCGTCTTTCCGTTCCCGGCTCGGGGTTGGAGAGGACGAGATTCTTATAGGATATGTCGCAAATTTCCATCCTGGTAAAAGGCATTCCCTGCTGTCCGAGGCTTTTTGCCGAATGAAAGCGAAAAATGTAAGGCTTGCTTTTATGGGCATGGAGCTTGATGCCGGGGCGGCCGGGCTGGCCCGCGATGCGCTGCGCAAGCACGGACAGCTTGAGCGCTGCGCATTTATATCCGATTCAAGCGATTCCCATGCCTTCCTGCAGGCATGCGATATATACGCCCATCCGTCTTCCAGCGAGGCCTTCAGCGTGGCGTTGGCCGAGGCTGCGGCCAGCGGTCTGCCGATTGCCGCCATGAATGTGGGCGGAAACCCCGAGCTTGCGATTGAGGGCCGCAACGCGCTGCTTTGCGGCCCGGAAGATGCGGGATGTCTGGCCGGGGCGCTTGATAAACTGGCTGCGGACGCCGCCCTGAGGAATTCCATGGGCGCGGCGTCTCGCGAGATAGCCGCGGAGCGCGCGCATCCGGTAACGCAGATGCGGAAATATCTTGAGCTATACGGGGAACTGTCCGGGCGGCAATCATGAAAATATTTTTTTCCACTGTCAGGAACCCGCACTTCGCCACCATAACGGAGTACGTGGAACGCGCCTTGCGCGGGACTGCCTCCGAGGTATCTTTTTTCGACGACAGGGATTTCATTCTTCCCGGCCGCCTTCATAAAGGCCCGCTGGCCAGTCTGGACCTG
>JAAYTX010000048.1 GCA_012523635.1 Elusimicrobiota bacterium | reverse complement strand
CGTGTTTCTGGCGCAGAAGCTGGCCGGAAAACCCTTCACCGTGGTGGGGGACGGCAAACAGTCGCGCGACTTCGTTTTCGTAAAAGATGTGGCCAACGCCTTCTGCATGGCCGCCGAATCGAAATTAAGCGGCGAGATAATGAACGTGGGCACCGGCAAGCCGCAAAGCGTGAACCGCCTTGTGGAACTGCTGGAGGCTCCGTCGGTGACTTACGTGCCGAAGCGGCCAGGGGAGCCGGACCTTACCCACGCTGATGCTTCCCGCATAACCAAACTGTTGGGCTGGAAGCCTAAATACAGTTTTGAGCAGGGCGTGAAGCTGATTCTGGACAACATAGATTACTGGCGCCAGGCCCCGGTATGGACGCCGGACACCATAGCAGCCGCCACCAAAGACTGGTTCAAATACCTTGGAAAATAACTCTTGTCTGCGTCCGAAACCACCAATCCACGCGCGGCTTGCCCGGAGTAACAGATGAGAACCCGAATATTGAACTTGCTGCCGTATTTCGTAATTACGCTGTTCGTGCTGCTGATGGCGGCGCAGTTGAACCAGCCGCCGATGAACCGGTTTCCAGGCTGGGATTATTTCTGGACAGACCTTCTTCAGGGCGGGAAACTTATGGCCCTGAAGCAGAGCCTTCCGCTGGGAGAGCTGCCCGCGCTCAACCCCTATGTGGATTTCGGCTTCAACAGCCTCGGCGATACGACGGTGCCGCAGCATTTCCTGTATCCGCTGAATTTGCTGGCGCTGGCCCTTCCGGTGGAAACAGTTATCCTGATTAAGCTGCTGGCCGCGCTGCTTGTCGGCGCAGTCGGCGCGTATCTGTTCATCGGCGATTTTGTCGAGGACAGGTATGTCGCGCTTCTGGGCGCGTTGTCATTCATCAGTCTTCCGTTCGTAATCGGACTGCATTACTACCATCCCATTCTGCAGCTGCTCTGCTTCATGCCGCTGCTCCTGCGCCTGACACATAAGCTGGCTGGCGGGGGAGGAAAGCTCTGCGCGGCCGGTTTCGCGCTCGCGGCCGCCCTTGCCGTGGGTGCGGGGGACGTTTATTCAATCATTATCGTTCCGGCCGGCGTATTCATATATGCCTGCTTCGTGTCGCGCGGCGATACGGCGGTGAAAAAAATCCTTTTCGGCGCGAAAGTGGCTGCCCTTGCCGCCGCCGCGGGGGCATATTATTTCGTGCCGCTTCTGTATAACATGTGGTTCAACGGAGGGTTTGCCAAACTGCTGGCCGGGATAGCGGCGCCGTCTTCTCCGCGCATGAGCCTGTTCGGTTTCATCTCGTTCTGGATTCATTATTGCGCCTACTCAGCTCTTGTCCCTGTGGAAGGTACCGGGGCGCTTTACTATGTGCCGGTGTCTTTTTACTGCGCCATTATTTTCGCGTTTCTCAAGCGCAGGGAGCTCTTCAGCGAAAGCGCTGCCCCGTTCAGGGCGGTAAGCGGCCTGCTGGCGGCCGGTTTCGCCATGCTGTTGTTAAGCATGTTCTTTTACGCTGTGCCGCAGCTTTCCGGAAAGGCCAACGGGGTGATGCGCCATCATATCAACCTGTGGCAGTTCGCGTGCACGCTTGCCGCGTTCGTCAGCTTTGGCGCGATAGGCCGCTTTTCGGGCGCTAACGTCCTGTATGCGCGGCTCGCCGCGATATCGCTTCTCATAGACCTGGCGTTTTTCAGTTTTCACAATCCGTGGTGGCAGGGCCTGTTCTCGCTGGCGCATTCCGCGTCCGGGTTTCACAGCTCAAACCGTATGCCGATGCGCGTCATCGGCGACATGTGGCAACTGCTTCCGTTTGCCAACCTGGCGCTTGTCGGGCTGCTGTGGGCGCGGAGCAGGAAGTGCAGTCCTCCGCTTCTGTATGCTGGCCTTCTGCTGGTGCCGCTGTTTACCGTATCCCTTCACAATGAATTGCGCGCCACCCAGCAGAGCGAATGGCAGATGGTTGCCCGCAACAGCTACCGCTGGGACAGCTATCTGAAGCGGCAAGAATGCTTTGACGCCCTGATGGGGCCTTCAGACCCGAACTTCAGGGTGTTGCCGTCCAGCAAGGGCGTGATAGACGACAAGCGCGGCAGGAACTGGAAACTGATCGCTGAAACCGAAATGCATAATTCAGGGCGCAGGAAGGTCCTGTACAGCTATCGCGAGACTATGCATCCTTTTTCCGCCGCCCTTTATTCTTCGCTGCGGGGCGCATATTACCCTAGCAACTTCTATCCCCCATTGTCCGGGCAGGTCGCGCCCCGCCTGGATACGGTAAAGCTAATGGGCGTAAAATGGGTGCTTTCGGCCGATGAACGGATACAGTCGCCGGAGCTGCTTTATCGGGGGCTTTGCCGTAGCGCCAACCCTCCGTTCCTGTCCTATCCGGAATACGCCGGAGGGGATATATACGTGTATGAGCTGGCGCGCCCGCTTCCTGTGGCTTTTGTCGCCGGGAAACGCAAAACCGTGTCCGCGCGCGAGTCTGTGGCGGAGATACTGAAAGGCGGCTCATATCCGTGGCTGGACGGAACGGTTTATTTGGAAGGCAACGACGGCCTGGATATGCCGCAGAACAAGGGGTTTTCGGCAAAGAAAAATTACGCCAGGATAGTTTCAGAGGGTTACGGCCATGTGCTGGCAAACGTCGAATACGACGGGCCCGGATTTCTGGTCCTGAGCTATTTGTACAGGCCGTTTTGGAAAGCGGTTGATGCGGATACCGGCAGGCCGCTGAGGATTTTCAGGGCTTACGGCGGTTTCATGGCGGTGCCGCTCCCGGGTTCCGGCACATCCAGGGTTTTGCTGAAGTATACGCCCATGGACGCGTACGCGGGCCTGGCGCTCAGCGCGCTGGCTGTTCTGGCGGCCTTATTCTGGAAAATAAACGACGCTGGGACTGGGTTTTCGGCACGGAATTGAATGGCAGCCTGCTTAAGCCTGCCGCGCCGGCCGCGTCAGATATCCGGAAATGAGCGAAAGTCCGTCGGAGCGCTGCGCGTCCTGTAAAGCAGCCACAACAGGAGCAGCGCCGAGATAAGCAGCATGGTGTCGGTGTAGAAGGTGAAGCGGCGCAGCACGCTTGTGCAGCTTGCCGTCAGCAGCAGGTTGAACAGGGCTGCGAACGCCGATGCCGAGATGAAGTTCTGCGCGCGCCCAGGCCACGCCAGCGGCAGTGCCGCGAACATGACAAACAGCAGCACCCTGCCGAAGGAAACGCTTTTTTTAATTCTTGACCCCAGCAGTTTCAGATATTCTGTCCAGCATGCCGGAGCCAGCGTGCGCGAGATGTCGTCTGCCATGCTTCTGGCCGCAAGCCAGGCCGCCGTGTCGGAGTAATCAATTTTTCCGGACTCCTTCCATTCTTCCCGGCTGATGTTTTGTCCGGAAGCGAAGCAGTACAGTTCGCGCGTCAGGACGTGGAAATACAGCACATCGGACCGGGACGAAAAATTGCTGTATATCCCGCGCGGTTTTATGGCTCCGTCCAGATAGGCCGCATAGTTCATGTCCACGTCATGCCGGTATTTGGCCGAGAGCTTCAGCTCGTCTTTCTGCTGGTAAATGCGTTCCATCGCCGGATAATAGGGTTTGTCGCGGAATAAGGCCAGGTCGGGCGTGTCCGACACATACAAAAGAGATGAGGCCAGCTGTACGCGGCCGGGGAAGTCGCTTGCGGTAAAGCTTCCGTAGCGCGCAAGGTTCCATGAGCGGCCCAGCAGTCCCGCGGCCGCGAAGGGCAGTATGGCCCATAACAAAGCCTTCGCGGGGCGGAATTTGCGGCCCGAGGCTGCATAGTGCCCGCGCAAAATCAGTATTACGGCCGCCGCATACACGGGGTATATGAAGAGCATTTGCGGGCGGTTCAGCATATTCAGCGTCATCGCGGTCACAAGCGCCAAAAGATCCTGCATTCTAAGCGACTCCTGCATGCGCAGCATCAGCCCGGCCGACGCCAGCAGAAGGGCGTAGGAGACGCCTTCCGACAGCAGCCAGTTGCCTATGCCGTCGGTGACGAGGGGCGAGAGCGCAATCGCGAAGCAGACGAACCTGGGCAGGCGCCCGGCGTTGGCCGCGCGGCACAGCTGCGACGAGAAGAAGCGCGCCGCCGCCAGCACG
>JAAYTX010000047.1 GCA_012523635.1 Elusimicrobiota bacterium | reverse complement strand
GTGCCGTAGGAGCGCCCCCCGGACTGGAAATTGACGCTTCCGTAGAAGGCCGGGGCGTAGGGGAAGCCGCCCTGCCCGGACAGGCGTTGCGAAATCTCTATATCCTGGCTGACGCCTTCGTCCAGCCTGCGGTAGAGGTGCAGCAGGTACTGCGTGCCGTAGGCTATGGTGACCCCGCCCGTGCTTGCGCGCAGCACGCGGGATTCCGACGGCACGGGGTTTGCGGCCAGCGCCGAGGCCAGTTCTTGCGAGGGAAGGACATGCACTTTCCCGGCGGCTCGGTCCGGCTTCTGTTTTGAGGTGAAAAGAGACAGCGCGTCGGCCTGGAAGGAGGGCAGCCATGCCGCGTCTGCCAGCAGGCCGCGTTCATCGGCGAACTGGGCCTGGGCTATCGCCGCCTGCGGGTATTTGGCGGCGGTTTCAAGCGCCTTGTCTCCGGCGAGGAAGGCCAGCGGCAGGGCATAGGTTTCCAGCCAGCCCTGCGCGTAAGAGGCTTCAAGCACGGCCATTTTGACGCCGGAGCGAAGAGGCAGAAGCTCCTTTACCCGCACCGAACGCAGGCCGGAGGCGTCCTGCCTGAAAGTGCCGCATTTTTTCACATACGCGGCCAAAGCGGGCTCCAATGGACGGGCCTCTTCCGGCTCCTGCAGTTCGTCCCAGGGTATGTCCAGCGCGGCTTCAGCCGCGGAGGCTCCGTCGCGGGCGGAGGGGTCGTCCTGTTTTTTGAGCAGGAACCAGTAATAGCCGTGGAAACCGGGCGTCAGCAGGTAGGGCTGTTCGCGTATTGCCGGGAAATCGCTTCCGCTGAACACTTCTACCGGCACATAGCCGGCGTAGCGCGAAAGGTCCAGCCCTACCGCCTGCGAGAAGCGTGAAAGGTTGACTGCCACCAGCATTATCTCGTCTTCATGGCGGCGTATGAAGGCCAGCACCTTGGGGTTGTCGGTCTGCACCGCTTCCAGCGTGCCGCGCCCGAAAGCCTTGAAGTTGGCGCGCATGGCGGCCACGCGGCGCATCCACCACAGTAGCGAGGAGAGGTTTCCTTCCTGGCTTTCCACGTTGACGGATTCGTAATGGTATTCCGGGTCGGTCACCACCGGCAGGAAAAGCTTCTGCGGGTTGGCCTTGGAGAAGCCGGCGTTGCGGTCTGGGCTCCACTGCATCGGGGTGCGCACGCCGTTGCGGTCGCCCAGGTAGAAATTGTCGCCCATGCCGATTTCGTCGCCGTAATACAGCACCGGCGTGCCTGGAAGCGAGAACAGCAGTATGTTCATCATCTCTATCTTGCGGCGGTTGTTGCCAAGCAGCGGCGCCAGCCTGCGGCGTATGCCCGTGTTTATGCGGGCCTTGGCGTCGCGCGCGTAGACACGGTACATGTAGTCGCGCTCCTCGTCGGTCACCATTTCAAGCGTAAGCTCGTCGTGGTTGCGCAGGAACACGGCCCACTGGCAGGAATCTGGTATGGCGGGAGTCTGGGCAAGTATGTCGGAGACTGGGAAGTTGTCCTCCATCCACAGCGACATGAACAGCCGCGGCATCACGGGAAAATGAAAGGCCATGTGGCATTCATCGCCGGAGCCGAAATAGGCGGCCGCGTCCTCGGGCCACTGGTTGGCCTCGCACAGCAGCATCCGGCCGCGGTATTTTTTGTCCACATGGGCCCGCAGTTTTTTCAGAAATTCGTGGGTTTTGGGCAGGTTTTCGCAGGGGGTGCCCTCTTCTTCGTAGAGATAGGGCACGGCGTCCAGCCGCAGGCCGTCCACGCCCAGGCCCAGCCAGAAGTCCACCACGCGGAGTATTTCCTTCTGGACGGCGGGGTTTTCGTAGTTCAGGTCCGGCTGGTGGTGATAGAAGCGGTGCCAGTAATAGGCCCCGGCCTGCGTGTCGTAGGCCCAGTTGGAGGTTTCGAAATCCTTGAAGATCACGCGGGCGTCGCGGTATTTTTCCTGAGTATCGCTCCAGACGTAGAAATTCCTTTCCGAAGAGCCGGCCGGCGCGGTGCGTGCGCGCTGGAACCACGGGTGCCTGTCAGAGGTGTGGTTCACCACCAGTTCGGTGATGACGCGTATCCCCAGTTCGTGCGCCTTTTTGAGGAACAGGCGGAAGTCGTCCATCGTGCCGTAATCGGGGTTGATGGCGCAGTAGTCGGAGATGTCGTAGCCGTCGTCACGCAGGGGGGACGGGTAGAAGGGCAGCAGCCACAGCGCCGTCACGCCCAGGCTGTGCAGGTAGGGCAGCTTCGAGAGCAGGCCCTTGAAATCGCCGGTGCCGTCGCCGTTGCTGTCGCAGAAGGATTTGACGTGCAGTTCGTAGATGACCGCGTCTTTGTACCACAGCGGTTCGGAGCGGCCGGTTTGGCGTTTTTTCATGGGCTAGCGGGCTTCTTTTATCCAGCGCGCCAGTTTGGACAGCGTGCTTCCGTGGCGCCTGATGAATTTTTCGGCCGGGGTTTTGGGGCGGAAAGACCAGTTGTGCGGACCGACGGTGTTTGGCGTGTTTATCCTGTCTTTCATGCCCCAGATATCCTGAAACGGCAGTATCACCAGCCTCGAACTCGAATTTATAAGTTTTTTGATAATCGGGTCCAGGGCTTTTTTAAGCGCGGGCGCGGGCCCGCCGCCAGAGACCATTTTCCAGAACAGGCGGCGCTCGTTTTCGTCCACCGAATCCCACCAGGCGGCAAGGGTGTCCATGTCGTGGGTGCAGGTGGTGGCAAGAGAAACCGGGTAGTAACGGGACAGGTCAGTGTATTCGGTCCCGGTCTTTTCCCAGCGCGGGATTTTATAGCCGGGCACGCCGGTTTCGGCCAGCACCTTGCCTACGTAGGGCGGTATTAGGCCCAGGTCCTCGCCGACGGGCAGCATTTTGGAGGCCGAACGCAGGGCCAGCAGGAAGCGGCGGCCCCTGTTTTCCTGCCGCCTGTCGCCTTCCAGGTCGAAATGGGGTTTTTGGCGCGGGTCTTCCGGCACTATCCAGGTGCGGAAAAAGCCCACCATGTGGTCTATGCGGTAGATGTCGTAGAGTTCTCCGGCTTTTTTCAGCTTGAGCCGCCACCACTCGAAGTTGTTTTTCTGGGCGCGCGGCCAGCGGCACGCTGGCAGGCCCCATTTCTGCCCGGAAGGAGTCCAGGTGTCCGGCGGAGCGCCTATGGAAAGGCTTATGTCGAATTCGTTCTGTCTGGCCCAGATGTCTGCCGATTCCTGGTTCACCATGAAGGGCAGGTCGCCGAAAAGGCAAATGCCCAGTTTCGCGGCCTTGCGCCGCACCGGGTTCCATTGGCGCTGTATCAGCCATTGCAGGTATTTGAAAAAGCTGATTTCCGGCTCAAGCTCCGCTGCGGCCGCGCGCAATGCCTGCGGGCGCCGGTTTCTCAGCTCTTGCGGCCAGTGCGTCCAGGAAATCCAGCCGTGCTTTTCCTTCAATGCGCGGAAAAGCGCGTAGTCGTCAAGCCAGTAGGCGTTTTTGGCGCAGAATGCGGAGAAGGCGCGGGCCTGCGGCGTGCGCAGGGTCTGGTGCCTTTCCCGGAAAACAGAATGGATTTCCCGCAAAACTTCCAGCTTGGCTCCTCTTATCGCGTCGTAATTTATGTGTTTCGCCCGGCGCATGGCGGCTATGCGCGCCCGGAAGCGGCGCGAGGCCAGAAGTTTTTTCGCGCGCGGCGACTGCGACAGTTCTTCCACCGCCTCCGGGTCCAGATACACCGGGTCCACCGCGAAGGCGCTTAGCGCGGTGTAAGGGCAGTTCACGCCGGGAGGCATTTCATTGACCGGCAATATTTGCAGTATCGAAAGCCGCGCCGCTTTGAGGATGTCCAGCCATGCGCACATGGAGGAGATGTCTCCGGCTCCCCAGTCGCGCTCGGCGCGCAGGGAGAAAAGAGGCAGGAGCAGGCCCACTTTCTTCTTCTTTAACAGGGGGTGCAGGGTAGGTTGTTTGCGCTCGTAAGGACTGCCGGGCGTTGCGCGGGGGCTCACTCCGCCCCCGCCTGGTTCTGCGAGGGTTCCGGCATATTTCTGGTGAAGAAATCGGCCATCTTATCGTGGTACTGTTTGCCGCCGGTCTCCGCGCATTTGCCGTGGGTGGCCCCGGGCACTATCCAGAGCTGGCGCGGTTCGCCGCAATGGCGGTAAAGCAGGCGGGCGTCCCTTGCCGAGACCAGGTTGTCGTGGCTTCCGTGTATTATGAACACGGGGCGCGGCGAAATGTGGGCTATCCTGTACTGCGGGCTGAGGGGTTCCGGGTCGGTATGCAGTTTCATGCGCACGAACATCAGCGCAAGCGGCACTAGCGGATAATAAGGGATTTTGAAGTGGTTCCAGGCCCAGCGCCCCACCACTTTCTCATAAGAGGCGAAAGTCGCTTCCGAGACCAGGCATTTTATTTCCGGGTTTGAGGCTGCTTCATGTATGGCCACCGCCGCGCCCATGGAGATGCCGTAAAGGCCTATCTGCTCAGCCTCTTGTTCCTTGTTCAGTTTGAGGAAGGCCAGCGCGGCCTTGAGGTCCTGCGCCTCCAGGCAGCCTATGCTGGCCACCTTGCCCTGGCTTTCGCCGCATCCGCGGAAATCGAAGTACATCAGGTTGAAGCCGTGCTCGCGCAGGAAATAGGTGTGCGGCATCACCGAGGAGCGGTTAGTGCCGTAGCCGTGCAGGCAGATTATGGTGCGGGCCGATTTTTCCGTAGCCGGCACAAACCAGCCCTTTATGGCGACGCCATCGGCAGTTCTGAAGGTCAGGTTTTCATGCGGCAGGCCGAACTGGTCTGGAAAAGCGTCAAGGCGGCGTCGCCGTTTGGAGGGGTCCAGTATGTAGAGGCTGTGAAAATATGCCGCGGCCACCAGCGCGGCGGACGAAAGCGCGGTGAACAGTATAAGCCACAGCAGGAAATTCAGCATCAGGACAAGTCTATAAAATTTTGCGGAGCTGGCGCGCCCCCGCGGGAATTGACAAACGGGGCGACTTGGTATAGGATATTAAGTAACTTAACATAGGATATTAACTATGACTCGCAAGAAAAATGCGGACGCAGTCGCTTTGTACAACATCAGCGTGGCTTCGCGCCTGTGCGGCCTGCCCGCCTACACCATACGCTGGGTCGAGAAGAACAGGCTTATAGCCCCGGCGCGCACCGGCGGGAACCAGCGGCTCTTTTCGGACATTGAGATAGGCCTGCTAAGGGAGATAGCCGCGCTTCTGGAACAGAGTGTCAACATTCAGGGCATACGCGTTGTTTTGCGCATACGCGGCTACAGAATAGACGATTTATAAGGAGGGACATATGGCTATAAATCCGGAAAAAATGACAATCAAGGCGCAGGAGGCGCTGGCCTCAGCTGAACAGCTGGCGGATGCCCGCTCCAACCAGCAGTTGGAGCCCCTGCATCTCCTGGCGGCCCTGCTGGAACAGCAGGACGGCATAGCCCGGCCAATAGTTGGCAAAATCGGGGCCGACCCGGCGCGTCTTGCCGCCGCCGTTAACGCGGAACTGGACAAGCTCCCGTCCGTATCCGGCGGGCATGAACATTATCTTTCTACTTCACTGAAAGAGGCGTTGAAGCTGGCTCTCGAGGAGATGAAGACGCTGAGGGACGAATTCGTCTCCTGCGAACATCTGCTGCTGGCGTTTACGCGCTTACAGGGCGACCCGTCGCAGGCCGTGCTGGCCGCGCACGGCGTGACGCACGAGTCCATAATGCGCAGTCTTGTGGCAGTCCGCGGCTGCCAGACAGTCACTGACCAGAACCCGGAAGGGAAGTATCAGGCGTTAAAGAAATATTCCCGCGACCTGACCGACCTGGCCCGTGCCGGAAAGCTGGACCCGGTGATAGGCCGCGATGAGGAGATACGCCGCGTGATACAGGTGCTGTCCCGCCGCACCAAAAACAACCCGGTGCTGATAGGCGAGCCCGGCGTTGGCAAGACCGCCATAGCCGAGGGAATAGCCCAGCGCATCGTGAGCGGCTCCGTGCCGGAAGGGCTGAAGAACAAGCGCCTCATCTCGCTGGACATAAGCTCTCTGGTGGCTGGGGCCAAGTTCCGCGGGGAGTTCGAGGAGCGGCTCAAGGCTGTGCTCAAGGAAATACAGAGCGCAGAGGGCGAGGTGATAATTTTCATAGACGAGCTGCATACGCTGGTGGGCGCGGGCGCGGCGGAGGGCTCCATGGATGCCTCCAACATGCTTAAGCCTGCGCTGGCGCGGGGCGAACTGCACTGCATAGGCGCCACCACGCTGAACGAATACAAGAAATACATAGAAAAGGACCCGGCGCTGGAACGCCGCTTCCAGATAGTTTACGTGGGCCAGCCTACGCTTGAAAGCACGATAGCCATACTGCGCGGCCTGAAGGAGAAATACGAGGTGCACCACGGCGTGAAGATAAAGGACTCGGCCATAATAGCCGCGGCGCGCCTCTCCACGCGTTATATCTCGGACCGTTTCCTGCCGGATAAGGCCATAGACCTGATAGACGAGGCCGCTTCCGGCCTGCGCATGGAGATAGACTCCATGCCAGCCGAGATAGAAATTGTTGAGCGCCGCATAACACAGCTTGAGATAGAGCGTCAGGCGCTGAAAAAAGAGGAGGACGCGGGGTCGAAAGAACGCCTGGCCGCCATAGAAAGCGAACTGGCCGGGCTGAAAGAGCAGTCCAAGGCCCTGAAGTTGCGCTGGCAGTCGGAAAAGGACATCATTTCTCGCTCTCAGAAGGTGAAGGCGGATATTGAACAGCTCAAGATAGAGGAAGAGCGCGCCCAGCGCCAGGGCGAACTGGAGAAGGCCGCCGAGATACGCTACGGCAAGCGCCCCGCTCTTGAAAAGGAACTGCAAAAAGCCAGCGCCGAACTGGATAAACTCCAGAAAGGCAAGCGCATGCTGAAGGAAGAGGTGGACGAGGAGGATGTGGCGAAAGTCATTTCACGCTGGACCGGCATTCCCGTGTCAAAAATGCTGGAGGGGGAATCCGAGCGCCTGCTTCACATGGAAGAGCAGTTGCGCCAGCGCGTGGTGGGGCAGGATGACGCTCTACAGCTGGCGGCGGATGCCATACGACGCAGCCGCTCCGGCCTGTCGGACCCGAAGAAGCCCATAGGAAGCTTTATTTTCCTGGGGCCTACCGGCGTAGGCAAGACCGAGCTGGCCAAGGCGCTGGCGGAGTTCCTGTTCGACGACGAAAAGGCGCTGGTGCGCATAGATATGTCCGAGTACATGGAAAAACACGCGGTGGCCCGCCTTATCGGCGCGCCCCCT
>JAAYTX010000046.1 GCA_012523635.1 Elusimicrobiota bacterium | reverse complement strand
GGACTGGCACGAGCGCTACCTGCGCGCGCTGCAAATGGAGATGGCCCTGTTTTCCGGCCGAAACCCCGAAACCCTTTACATAGGCGGCGGGACCCCAAGCGAGCTTTCGGTCCCCGACCTGAAAAAACTGTTTCTGGACATAGGCAGGCATTTCCGGACAGTACGCGAATTTGTGGAATCAACTTTCGAGGCCAACCCCGAATCCCTTACGCGCGACAAGATAATGCTGCTGAAGCAGTTCGGCTTCAACCGCGTGAGCATGGGTTTGCAGGCGACGCAGGCCGAACTGCTGGCCGCGCTTGGCCGCCGCCACAGCTACGAGGAATTCCTGTCGGCTTACCATGACCTGCGCAGCGTAGGCTTCAACAACATAAACGTGGACCTGATAGCCGGCGTTCCCTGACAGACCGCCGGTGATTTTTCGCAGTCCCTGCGGCAGCTTATCGAACTTGCGCCCGAACACGTATCGGTTTATGCGCTGGAAATAGAGCCCGGCACCGATTTCGATTGCCGGAAAGTGGACAACCGCCCTGATTTCATCCGTACCCTGCTGGAAACGGCATCGTCGGAACTGCAAGGCGCGGGCTATGCCCATTACGAAATTTCCAATTACGCCAAACCCGGTTTTGAGTGCCGCCACAACCTCAATTATTGGGACAACGGCGAGTATCTGGGGCTGGGGTGTTCCGCGGCGTCGCATATAGGCGGGGTGCGCAAGATAAACGGCCCTATGCTGGACCTTTACTGCAAGTTCATTGAAGAGGATAACAGCTCCACCTTTTCATGCGTGGAAAAGCTGGAGGGGAAGGAGAAACTTGGCGAGACGCTGATGCTGGGCCTGCGCAAGCTGGGCGGGATGAGCGTCACCAGGGAGATGCAGGCGGCCTTCGGGCGGGATTTTGACGAGCTTGAATCCCAGGGGCTGCTGCTGCGGGAAAAGGACGTCATACGCCTTGCCGCCGGGGCCGTTTATGTTTCCAACGCCGTGTTCCGCCGCTTCGTCCCGCCGTTTGACTAATATCTGCTAAAATTTAAAGACGATGACCCGTCCTCTGCTTCATTTCGCCCTGGCATTGTGCGCCGCTTCTTTTTCGGCGCAGGCGGCTTGCGCGCAGGATTGGGCGCCCCGCCTGCTTAAGGGCCATAGCGACTGGGTTTACAGCGTCCTCTTTTCTCCTGACGGGAAATACCTGGCCTCGGCGGGCGAAGACGGAGTGCTGCTCCTGCGCGGCTGGCCGGACGGCGAAATCAAGGCCAAGCTTTCCTCT
Organism: Elusimicrobiota bacterium; assembly: GCA_012523635.1. Classification (GTDB taxonomy): domain Bacteria; phylum Elusimicrobiota; class Elusimicrobia; order Elusimicrobiales; family Elusimicrobiaceae; genus JAAYTX01. Next base: position 19,813 of record JAAYTX010000046.1, on the reverse strand, counting down.
TCCGGCGCGGCAATAACGGCGCTGGCGTACACTCCGGACGGGGCACAACTGCTTGCCGCCTGCGGGGACGGCTATCTGCGTTTCTGGGCCGTGGGCAACCTGGTGCCGTTTCGCAGCGTAAGGCCAGGCAGGGCGCTGCGGGCTCTGGCTGTTTCTCCGGACGGTTCCTCGGTTTCCGCCGGCGGGGACGACGGTAAAATCTACGTGCTTAGAATTTCTTCAGACGTACCGGATGCGGTGCTGGCCCCGCAGCAGCTTTCTCCGGTGTCCGGGCTGGCCTACACGGCCGACGGCTCCCTTCTGCTTTCCACTTATTACGACGGCACTGTCCGCGCCTGGAGCATGCGCGATAAAACGCTTTTCAAGGAGTTCGGCAGGCATGTGGGGCCGGCGCGCGCTGTCCGCGCTGCGGAAGGAAAGGCGTTTTCCTCAGGCGAGGACGGCAACATCATGGTTTGGGATTTGTCCACAGGCGCGCTTGAGCGCACCATCAAGGCCCACAACGCCCCTATAGAGGCTTTTTCGCTTTCTCGCAGCGGCCGCAGCATAATAAGCGGCGGCTGGGACGGAGCCATACGTTTCTGGTCCACCACGGGAATACAGGCCGGGGTCGATTTCAAAACCCCCGAAAGCGGCATATATTCGATGAGCCTGAGCCCGGATGGGAGTTACCTTGCCTCGTCCGGCCCTTCAACCGACATAAGGGTGTGGAAGCTGTCCGTAAGCGAAAGCCCGGTGGACAGCCTTATCCACAGGTTGCGCAAGGCGGGCAAGCGCATGCTGGGAGCTCCAGCGCGCTAGCCGCTGTCAGCCGCGTCCTTCAAGTTTTTTGATTATTCTTTCCAGCAGTGTCCCGGCCTGGAGAATCCTGTCGCGGCCGAGGTCCAGTTCAAGAAAAATCCGCCGTATCCACTCGCGCTTCACCGCGTCGGACGCGCCTTTCTGGAAATCCGCAAGCTGGTAAAGGCGCAGCAGCCGTCCGCTTACGCGCTCCACCTCGGCCATGTCGGGGCGTTTGGGCGCTTTGGCCCTGGCCGCGGGTTTGCCCTGCCCGCCGCGCGCCAGTACATAGCAGCACACCGCTACGGCGTGGGAGAGGTTCATTGAAGGCGTTTGTTTGTCCGTGGGAATGGTGACTGTGGCATGGCAGAAGGCCAGATGTTCGTTAAGAAGCCCGGTTTTTTCCGAACCGAAAAGCACCCCCAGCCTCCCGGCGGGGATTTTAGACTCCAGAAATCCGGGCAGTTGCGGCAGGGCCATGTTTTCCAGTTCCAGGCTGCGCCTTTGCCCGCTGGTCGTTCCAAGGACCAGATTGCAGTCCCGGACGGCGTCCTCCACGGTGGCGAAGGTTTTTGCCCTATGCAGCAGTTCCTGCGCGCCGACTGCCGAACGTGCTTCCTGCCACGCCGGGTCGTATGGGTTTACAAGCGCAAGGTCTTCAAATCCGAAATTGGCCATGGCGCGGGCCGCCGCGCCGATGTTGAGCGGGTTTCTGGCGTTAACCAGTATTATCCTAGTTTTTCGGCTCATCACTGCCGAGGGCCGACAGTTCCTTCAGGTCGGGCTTGACGGGGGACGCGCCCTCAAGTTTCTTGTCCTTCATTATGGCCTTTACGCGTTCGTTGGCGGGGTCCAGCTCAAGCGCGCGCTGAAGCGCCCACAGCGCTTCCCCCGGCCTGCGGTGGGCCAGAAGAAGGCCTCCCAGCATCTCGCAGGCGTGGAAATCAGCCGGGTCGAGCAAAAGTATGGCGGCGGCGTCCGCCAGTGCCATGGTGTATTCGCCCATTATGACGTAAAGGTTGGCGCGGAAATTGTAGAGCTTCGGGTCTTTGGGGCTTAGTTTTATGGCTTTTCCCAGTTCCTTTTCCGCTTCTTCCATTTTGGAAAGGTTGATGAAAGTGAGGCCGTGCGTGGTGTGGTAGACGGGGTTGTCCGGGTCGCACTCGACGGCTTTGGCCAGGTCGGCGGAGGCTTCCTTGTATTTCCTGTCGTGGATGAACACCGCCGCCCTGCCGAAATAGGCCGGGCCGTGCCCCGGGTCCAGGGCGATGGCGGAATCGTAATATTTTTTAGCGTCGTCGAAGCGCTCCTGCTTGGCCCTTATCAGCGCCGCGTTGTAGTGGAGGTTCGGCTCTTCTATGCCTTCTTTAATGATGTCTTCGTAGTCGGAAAGGGCCTCGTCCAGCAGGTTGTTGTCGAATCGCGTGTTGGCGCGCTCGAAACGCGCCAGCCAGAAGTCCGGGTTCAGTTTCAGCGCCTCGGAGTAGAGGCTTATCACCCGCGCGGAGTCGCCCGTCCTGTTTTCCGCCATAAGCCAGGCCAGCGAAAAAAGGCCGTAGCAGGATTCGGTGTCCCGCGCGGCGATGGCGCGGCGCAGCGCGCGCTTTTTTTCGTGGTCGTCCGTCTGCACCGAGAGGAGGAACACTTCCTCCACGGGGGCGGTCTCTGGATTAAGTTCCGGTTCCTGAGGCATTGTGTAATGGTATTAGATTTGCGCCGGGGGGGACAATCGGAATTTCAGCGCCTTGGGCCGTGCATCCTGGCGCCCGTGCCGCCGAAAAGCTCTTTGGCGGCTGAGGCCATGCCCGCCATGCGCAGCGCGCGCAGCGCGGCAAGGCGGTTTTCCGGCTTGAAGTATTGCAGCAGGGCGCGGTGGAGCTTGCGCTCGTTTTCCCCTTTGGGCACGTGTATTTTGGCCCCGGTGTGCGGGTCTATGCCAGTGTAGTAGGCGGCGGTGGCTATCTCCATCGGCGCGGGGATGAAATCGTTTATCTGGCGCGGGCGTATGCCCTGCCGCTTAAGCTCAAGAGCCATGGCGGCGGCCGTTTTCAGGTCCGCCCCGGGGAAGGCCGAGATGAAATATGGAATCAAAAACTGCTGCTTCCCGGCTTTGGCGCTGGCGGCAAGGAACTGGCGCGAGAACGACGCGAATTTTTCCGGCGAGGGCTTGTGCATCAGCTTCAGTATGGCCGGGTCGGTGTGTTCGGGGGCCACGCTTAACTGTCCGCCGGTGTGGTGGGCGGCCAGTTCGCTTATGTAGTCGGGGCAGGCCAGCGCCAGGTCCATTCTTACGCCGCTGTTTATCAGCGCTTTTTTTACGCCCGGTTCCTGCCGCACGCGGCGCATCAGGGCGGCAAGGCGCGGCTGGTCGTGCTTGAAGAAGGGGCATATTTCCGGCCAAAGGCAGGAGTGTCTTGCGCAGTCGCCGCCAGGGCGGGCGCAGGAAGCGCCGTACATGTTGGCCGAGGGGCCGCCCAAATCCGATATTATCCCGCCGGAGCGTTTCGCCACTTCACGCGCTTCCTGCAGTACCGAGCCTTCGGGGCGCGACTGTATCAGCCTGCCCTGATGCAGGGCCAGCGAGCAGAAACTGCATCCTCCGCCGCAGCCGCGGTGTATGGTGATTGAATCCTTTATCATCTCCCATGCGGGGACGGTTTTTTTATAAGAGGGGTGGGGCAGGCGGGTGAACGGCAGCGCGTACCAGCCTGCCAGTTCTTCCGGGGTCGCCGGCTCTGTCGGGGGATTCTGCACCACCAGCCTTTCCGCATGCTGCTGGACAAGAGTTTTTGCGCTGCGCGGGTCAGTGTTTTCGTGGATAAGGAGTTCGGCTTTCAGGAAAGCCGCCTTGTCGCTTTTAATTCCCTCGTAAGACGGCAGGCGGCAGATGCTGCCGTCTGCCTTGTCGGCCTCGCTTGCGGCGTATACGGTGCCCCGCAGCCCGCGAATCTCTCTGGCGGGCGTGCCTTCATTCATCCTGCGGGCCAGCTCAGTCACCGTCTTTTCGCCCATTCCGTAGGCCAGCAGGTCGGCCTTGGAATCCAGCAGTATGGAGCGTTTGACCGTGTCGCTCCAGTAATCGTAGTGGGCCAGCCTGCGCATGGAGGCTTCCACCCCGCCGATAACCACGTTCACGCCCGGATAGGCCTCCCTTGCGCGCTGGGCGTAAACCACGGCGGCGCGTTCAGGCCTGCCGCCGCGCTGGCCGCCTTCGGCGTAGTCGTCCTCGCTGCGCGGCTTTTTGTTTGCCGTGTAGAGGTTTATCATCGAGTCCACGTTTCCGGGGCTTATGGCGAAAAACAGGCGCGGTTTGCCGAATGCGCGCCACGGCGCGCAGGAACGCCAGTCCGGGCGCGAGAGTATCGCCACCCGCCAGCCGGCGGCTTCCAGCACGCGGCCTATCATGGCCATGGCGAAGCTGGGATGGTCCACATAGGCGTCGCCGGTAACAATAACGACGTCCACATAGTCCCAGCCGCGCGCGGCGCATTCGGCCTGCGTAAGGGGCAGGAAGGCGTGGGATTTTGCCATATCTAAAGAAAGTATAATAAAGAAACGGCCCCCGCGCCTTGCTTATGTCCATCTATCTTAAACTGCTGCTGGCAATCTGCATCTGGGGTTTCGCGCTTTCGCTCACCAAGCACGCGCTGACGGAAATGTCCCCTGTGACGCTTATCACCCTGCGCTGTTCGCTGGGGTGGCTGGCGCTGTGGGGTTTCGGCGGTTTCAGGAACTGCCTGTCGGGCTGGACAAGCGGCGAACTGCTGAAGCTGTTTGTGATAAGCACTTCCGGCGTCTGGTTCCACCAGCTGGTGCAGGCCTATGCGCTTTCGCGCACCAGCGCGCACCATGCCGGGTGGCTGGTGGGCGCTGCCCCGCTGGTGACGGCGGCCGTCATGCGCTACATGTTTTCGGAAAAGCTTGGAAAGCTGGTGGCGGCCGGGTTCGGGCTCGGCTTCGCGGGCGGGGTGCTGATAGTGTTTTCAAAACAGAGCGTTTCCGGCGGCACGGTCATACCTACCGGCTTTGGCGACTTCATCTTCATCAGCAGCATGCTCACCTGGGCCCTCTATTCGATATTTTCAAGCCGCTGGTTCGGCGGGCGCTCTTTCCTGAAACTGACGCAGACCAATATGGCCATAGGCGCGCTGGCCATGCTGCCTATTTTCTTCTTCGGCGGCTATGCGCCGCAGCTGGGCCAGCTTTCCCCGAAGGCGTGGGGCTGCGTGCTGTATCTGGGTTTGCTGTCTTCGGCTCTGGGGTATTATTTCTGGAACCTGGGCGTGGAGGAGCTTGGCCCTTCGCGGGCGTCGGCTTTCCTGTATCTTGAACCCCTTACCGCGCTGCTGGGCGGAACCCTGCTGCTGGGCGAACAGCCTTCGGCCATGGCCGCGCTGGGCGGGCTGCTGATTCTTTACGGGGTTTACTGGATTAACGGCGGACGCGTCGGGGTAAGGCCGCTGAAGGCGGTTTACGGCCTGTTTTCAAGGCCCTGAATCCCGCGCAGCGAATAGAGCTGTATTTCTTCGTTCTTCCCTTTCACTTTTACCGGCTGCATAGGCGAGGAGATAAGGCTTCCTCCCGCGGCTTCCATGGTTCTGGCTGAAACCAGTATTTCGTTGCTTTGCGCCAGGGCCACTATCCTTGCGGCCATGTTCACAGTGTCGCCAATGGCGGTGTAATCCGTCCGGGTGGCGCTTCCCACGTCGCCTATCACCACTTCGCCGGTGTTTATCCCTATGCTCAGCGGCAGCGGCTGTATGCCGTGCTCCAGGGTGCGGCCGGTGAGGCACTGCCGCATCTCAAGCGCGCAGCGGGCGGCGGCCAGCGCGTGTTCCGAGCCGTCCCTGCGCACGCCGAACAGCGCCATAAGCCCGTCGCCCAGAAACTTGTCCAGGATTCCGCCGTGGCGGAACACTATTTCCACCAGCACCGAAAAATGCAGGTTCAGCATCTCTAGCACTTTCTCCGGCTTCAGCCCGGATGCGGCCGCGGTAAAACCTTTGAAATCGCTGAACAGGACGGTGATTTCCTTGTGCTGGCTTGCGGGCAGGCCGCTTTCCTTGTTGGCGATGATGTTTTCCACAGTCTCGAAAGGAAGATAGCGGGAAAGCTGGCGGCGGATTGATTCGTCGTGCAGCACCTTGCTCTCAAGCCTTTTGTTGCTTATGGCGGCGGCCATGTTGCCGGCCAGCAGTTCGCAGAAATCAGCGTCTTCTTTAAGGTAGGCGGCGGGCTGGGCGCTGTCCAGGTAAAGCGCGCCAAGCGTCTTGCCCTTGTAGAAAATGGGCACGCACAGCGCCGACTGCACGCTGGCCTGCCGCATGCTCATGGCCGCGCTGAAGCGCGGGTCCTCGGCGTTGCGGGTGACGCACACGGTGCGGGTGCGCAGCGCCGTTTCCAGAAGCGTTCTGCTGGGCTGTACCGCGTCCGGGATGGGGCAGGGGCCGGTTTTTGCCGTCCATGAAACGCGGCTCTCCAGCAGTTTCCCATCGGCGTCATAAAGCAGAACGCACCCCTGGCGCGCGGGCATGGCCTGGAAAATCGCGCTCATGGCTATGTAAAGAATCTGTTCCTCGGTCTGGGCGTTGTTAAGCTGGCGCGCCGCCTGGTACAGGAAGAAAAAACGGTTTGCCACCACGCTGGTTGTCGGCGCGGCGGCTTTGTCTATGGGGTTTAGCAGTATCCGCATGGTGACGTCGCGCTGCTTCTCAAGCGGCTTGTTCACCAGCAGGTTCAGTTCGGGTTGTTTCGGGCCGGAAGGCCCCTGCGCGGGCCGGGGGGTATCGGCCAGGTTTATCTTGATGCTTCTGCTGCGCGGCGCGAGGTAGACGGCGAATTTGCATTTGCCGGCGCTTATTTCGTCGCCGTCGCGCAGTTTGGCGTGGCGGGCGGGCACTCCGTTGACTGAAGTCTCTCCCGCTATGGATGTAAGCAGCACCGAGCCGTTCATCAGCGCCAGCAGGAAGTGCACGGGCTCAAGGCCGGCTTCGGTCTGGCGCAGGCGGCAGTTGTCGCCGGAGCCTATCGTAAGGGGGTTGGATGATATTTCCCAGGACTGGTCTTTTACCGGCCCCAGCGTTCCAGTGAGTTTCGGCGATAGGGACATGTCAGAACAGAAGGGAGAACGACAGGCCCGCCAGCAGGGCGAAGACGGCCCAGGCGGACAGATAGGCCCAGGTCGGCTTTCGTCCCAGCAGCTTGAAGGCCATCAGAATCGTGGGGATACAGGTGCCGACGGATCCGAGCATGAAAGTGAAGGCGGGGCCGGGCGCCACGCCCTTGCCCAGCAGCGCGAAGGTTATCGGTATCTCCTGTCCCTCGCAGACATAGACCGGTATCCCGAACAGCAGCGCCAGCAGGTAAGCCAGAGGGCCGTTTCCTATGCGTTCCCGTATGGCGTGTTCGGGCATCAGCCAGGTGAACAGGGCCGCGATGAGCATGCCCAGCAGGAAGTATTTGCACAGGTCCGCCGTTATGGTCACAAAGCTTTTAATGAAGGACTTCTTTTTTGCGGCGCAGCAGCAGGAGTGCGCGCCTTCCTCGCAGGCCGCGGCGGGGGCGGCGGGAAGTTCTTTGGGCAGCGTGAATCCCGGCAGGCCTTTGCGTTCCAGGTGTTGGAACAGCAGCCCTGCCAGTACGGGGCCGGTAAAGGCCATGAAAATTCTGGCGAGGGCGAATTTCGGGCCCAGCATGGCCCAGGTAAGCACGGCGGTTTGAGGGCTTAGTATGGGGGACGCCATCATGAAAGCAGTGGCGGTGCCAAGTCCGGCTCCGGCCTTGATAAGGGCCATCGCCATCGGTATCGTGGCGCAGGCGCAGCCCGGCAGGAACATTCCCATGAGTGCGGCCAGCACAATCCCGGAGGGGCCGTTGCCTATGCGCGAGAGATATTTGTCTGCGTTGACTCGGGAGTCAAGCACCGCGGCCAACGCCGTGCCCGCCACGAAATAGGGGGCTATTTCCAGCGTGAGGTTCAGAAAGTGGCGCGCCACCTGAAGCAACTGTTCCATTACCACAAGTTTAACTAAATTCCCCTATAGGGTCAAAGCCCCGGCTTTAGTTTTTTGGCGTTTGGCCGCGCCTGCGCGCCTGGGTGCCGCAGGCTAATTTAAAAAGCATTGAAAAAAGCAGTTGAAAAAGCGGATATTTATGCTAACATGAATGCGGAGAGCCTCTTATATGCGAAAACTGAACTTTGCAGTTTTTGTCGTTTTGCTGGGACTTCCGTCCGCTTTCGCCTTTGCGGCGGAGACAGCCAGGCTGGAGAATTCCAGGGTCGCCATGCAGCGCGCCTCCGAGGAGAACCGGGTGCCTGTTCCCGCTCTTGTGAAAGCGGGCAAGCCTTCCGATGTCCTTCCGCCGCAGCCGGTTCGCGAATGGACGCTGATGCTGTTCATGAACGGCAGAAGCAACGTGGAAACTTTCGCGATGGAGGACATGAACGAACTGGAGCTGGCCGGTTCCTCCGAAAAAATCAACGTCGTGGCCGAGTTGGGGCGCATGGAAGGCACTCAGGGCGATTCCGGTCCCGAAGGCAAATGGACGGGCTCAAAGCGTTATTACGTCATAAAGGACCCGGACACCTCCACTATCAAGTCTCCCGCGCTCTCCTACAACCCCAAGCCCGACATGGGCGACTATCATGAAGTCGTTTCCTTCGTGCAGTGGGCCAAGAAGACTTTCCCGGCGAAGCGCTACTCGCTGATTATCTGGGACCACGGCTGGGGCTGGATGGACCCGTCCAAGCCGATGACGCGCTCCATCTCGCATGACTTCGCCTCCGGCAACGCCATAAAGACCACCCAGCTTAAAACCATGTTCTCGCAGTTGGGTCCCATAGACATGTACGCCAGCATGGGCTGCTTCATGCAGATGATGGAAGTCTCCTACGAGATAAAGGATTACGCCAAGGTGATAGTCGGTTCCGAGGAAGTGATACAGCTTCCCAGCTTCGACTTTGACGCTTTCATCAACCTGCTGGCCGCCAAGCCGCAGTCCGACGCCGAGGCCGCCGGCAAATATCTGGTCAGCACTTTCAAAAACCTTTACAGCGACCCGGCCAACGTGGCTCCCGGCTACGGCGTGCAGCTTTCCGCGATACGCGCCAACAAGCTTGCGGGCGTGAAGTCGGCCATGGACGGCTGGATAAAAGCCGTCTCCGCCGCCGGCGACACCGCCGCGCTGAAAGCCGCCCTGCGCGACGTGATACGCTTCGAGGTCGGCGATGAAAACACCGACCCGTCCAAGAAAAAATCCCCTTATGCCGACCTGGGTGATTTCATCCGGATTTACACCGCCAACCTGACGGTTCCGGGCCCGCAGGCGCAGGCCGCCAGGGCCGCGGGGCAGGCGCTTCTTGCCGCGCTGAAGGATATGACCGTGGCAAACACCGGGTTCGGCAAAGACCGCGTGGGCAACGATTTTTCGCAGACCACCGGCATAGGCCTGGACATACCCGGCGTGCAGGAAGGAGCGCCTCTGCTTGAGCACGAGGATACCTACGGCAGGCTGGACTTCGTGAAGAACGGCCTGTGGAAAGACTTCCATAAGCAGCTGGAACAGCTTAACAAGCCCGAACCTAAAAAATAGGCTTTGCGTCCGCAGACATGAACCCCCGGCATTCTCCCGGGGGTTTTCTTTTGGGCTGTTTGCACGAAGGCGCTAAAAATAAGATAATTTTCCCGTGAGGTTTCCTTATATAGCGCTGGGCTTGTGTCTTTGTGCCGCCTGTCCGCTTTGGGCGGCGGGGCCGCAGCCCGCGCGTTCTGCCTCCGGCGTCAGCATTTCCTCCGGCGCGGCGCGCGCCGAAACTGCGGCGCCGTCTGTGTTTCGCAGTTCCGGCTCCATAATCTGCGCCGATTCCTCAGCCCCGGTCCAAATCAGCACCGACTGTCCCGTAGCCATCAGCACGCCGGTAGCTTCCTCAAGCACCACATTCGTAGGGCGCATAGCGGCCTATCCGCTTCATCTGGCGGGCAGCGTGCGCAGCCAACTTTCCAGCAGGGCATTTTCCGCGTCCCAGCGGCTGGACAAGATGTTGGGCGGCAAATATCACGCCGACGTCGAAAACAATACCGGCGGAGATATCCGCCTGGAAGTCCAGCAGGTGGAGCGCGGCGTGGGCTTCAGCCCCAATTTCAATCTGCATTTCGATTTGCCGGGGGCCGCCCGCCGTTTCAACCTGATTGTGGAACACGTCAACCGCGACGTGCTGGGAGAGGGCGGCACTCCCGAAAGTATCCAGGACCAGCAAAGCCGTTACATGAACGGCCAGACCGAGGACTCCACCGTGGTCGGCCTGCGCTTCTTTTCTGTGATGGGGCAGAAGTTCCGCCAGCATGTGGACGTGGGCACCACCTACAGCCCCTTCCCGAACCCGTTCCGCGTGCCAAAACCCTTCGTGCGCGTGAATTTCACCAGGCTTTACGAAATCGGCGAGTGGGACGGACGCTGGCAGGCGCTTGCGGTCTGGCGCGGGCAGCGGAAAATAGAATACTTCCTGAGCTTTGACGAAACCCGTTATCTGGTGCCGGAAAAGCTCAGCGTCACGTTCGATTCTTCCTTCCATTATGAGAGCGACAACCCTTCCGTGGATTTCGTGCAGAGCGTGTCCTTCCCCTGGACTGTCACCAACCGCGATTCCATAACTCCGTCTGTCTTCGCTTCCGTCACAAGCTATCCGGCGATAGTCGCCACCGGGTATTCAACCGGCATTACCTACAGGCGCGACCTGGCGGGGGGAAAATGGCTTTTCTTCGATGCAACCCCTACCATAGATTACAGTTCTTCCCGCGCCTACCATCCGTTTTACAGGATGACAACCGCCGTCCAGCTTTACTTCGGCGCCAGCAGGGGATAGCGCGGATTTACCGCGCGCCAGTATGCTAATATGGCGTTTAAGGCAGGCAATATCGCTGAAAATGGGGTGGGATAAATGAAAAAGACCGTTACCGTGCTGCTGGCGTGCTCCGCGCTGCTGGCGGCCTGCAATTCTCCGGAAAAGACCCGTCAGGACGCGCAGCGGGTACGCGCAGAGGCAATACAGCATTTCGTTCAGGCCGCGCAGATGCGCTTTGTCTTCCGGGACGCGGCCAAAAGGCCGATGGTGAAGCCGCTGAACGAATCAGACGAGCCCGCGGTTTTCCCCGACGGCGCGCTCCTGCTGCCGAATGCGGACTATTTCCGGCTCGGCGCTCCGCAGACGAAGCTTGAGCTCGTGCTCAAAAATACCGATATCCGCGTGGGCATCAGCACCCAGAGCTATGCCACAGCCGACAGGAAAACTTCCATAAATCCGCGCGAACTGGAGGCGCTCATCGGCGCGTCGCCAGACATTAGCCTGGGGCTCGACGGCAAGCCGCTGGCGTCCGTCCCCGCCATGAAAAAGTTCAAGACGCTTTCCATAACTTCCGACAAACTGCAGTTTTCCTCGGGCGAGGGGGGAATCCTGCGCTCGGAAGGAAACAGGCTGATTGTTGAAAGTTCCTCGATTTCCGCCTGGAAAAAAGACGCGCCCGGAGCCGCCGAAGGAGTGAATCCCCGGCAGGCTTCGCTTGCCGTGCGCAAGCCGCTTAAGAAGAAATAGGTTTTTTCAGGGCTGCAAGCAGGGCCGCGCCCGCGGCAAGAAGGAAGACGGCGCTTGCCAGCGCGGCTGAAAGCGGGTAGGAGTCCCGGCCAGGTTCCAGGTCAAAACGCTGGCTGGCGTTCTCCAGTATGGCGGCGCACAGCGCTCCGTCAGCCCTGAAAATCCGCACTTCGCCGCCAGACCACCCCATGTCGTAGTTGAACGGCAGCACAACGGCCTGTTTCGACAGGCCGGCTTCCAGCAGTCCGCCGGAAATCTCCTTAACTTCCGCCAGCGGGTCCAGCGTTTTTAACTGGGCCAGGCTTATGTCCAGCACGGGGTATGGAAGGCCCTGTTCGACAGCCAGCGCCGTGTCCGCAAGTCCAGCCCCGCCTTCGGCCCTTAAAAGTATTTTCGCGTAAGTTTCAGGCTGCGCGGGTATTCTTTGCGGATATTTGCCGGCAAGCTCCGCGCGCGCAGAGTACTGCATGATGTGGGCCGGGCCGCAGGCGGGTTTTATTTCAAACATCAGCGGCGGCAATGAAAGCAGCGGCGCGCGGCCGCTGGTCATGTCGGCGTATCTCAGGGCTGTGAATGCCCCGTCTGCGGCCTGCGCGAAAAGCAGCGTACCGAACAGCAGTTTCACCGCCTTCTTCTCGCCAAGCCGCGCAAACAGCAGTTTTGCCGACAGCGCGGCGCACATGGCAAGCGCCATGTTGGCGAACGGGAAAAAATGGAACCATTGGCGGAACACCGCTATGAACGGCAGATGCAGCGCAAACATCAGTTTGGGCAGGGGAGTGTTCACGCCCATGCTCAACAGCAGAAACAGCGCTGTCAGCAGTGCCGGGACGGCCAGCCGCGCCGGGAAAAACAGCGCCCCCAGCACCGCCGCCAGCACTGCGGGCCTGCCGCAGAAATAGGAAAAAGAATCGGGAGAATCCGGGCTGGGGTGCAGGTAGTTAAGCAGTTCCCGCGCCGGCTTGGAGGAATCCTGAAGCGTGTTAATCCTGTAATAATCGCCGTAAGTGCCGCGCTCTAAAGTCCGGCTCTGGCGCATGGGGCTGGACATGCCTTTCATGTCCCTGCCTACGTAAAACATGGGCCATAACGCCAGTACGCTCAATAATACGGCGGCCGCCCAGTATGCTTTGCCGGCGCCTCGCGCTGCCGTAAAAACCTGCCCGGCGGCGTTTTTGCCGGCATAAGCCAGCAATGCCAGGGCGCATAGCGCAAGCGCAGCGGCCTGTATCTGCGGATAATGGGTGCCAAGCGCAAAGGCGAACAGCACCAGGGCTATCGGCGCGCATACGGGTTTTTCGCGCAGGTTCAGCAGGCAAAGCCCCAGCCATGGCGCGGCCAGCATCGTCATCAGCACCTGCTCCTGATGCAGGGTGAAGGTGGCTCCGCCCGGCATGAAGGCCAGCAGTCCGAAAAAAGCGGCGCGCGCATCGCCGGTGGCCTTAAGCAGGAACAGCCAGAATCCCAGCCCGGTCAGCAGCATTCCGGCTAATACCTGCAGCTTATATGCTTCCAGCGGCGGCAGGTGGGCCAGCGCCATCGGAAGCGACAGCAGGCGCAGCGGCCCGAACGGAAAAAGGTTCACATGGTAGACTGCGGCGCGCACCCCGCCCGATTCCGGGAAGAAGCCCGGGAGCGAATGGTTGGCCTGGAAATACTCGTATACGTGGGAGAAAACCGGGAAATGGTAGTTGAAAGTGTCGCCGGGATAGAACTTGTCGGAAAACAGATACAGCGAATTGAGCAGTACGTAGGGCAGGCAGGCCAGCAAAAAGCCTGAAATGGGTTTTTCTCTGTCCAGCAGCGGAAGCACGGCAATAGCTATGCCGCCGCTTATCAGGGCCAGCGGCAGGTTCAGCATCGGCGAGGGGGCCGATACCTGCTGCAGCAGTTCTACGGAGTAGCGCAGCACCACCCACAGCAGGCACAGGGCCGAAAGGTTCAGGGCCTGGCGCAGTTTTTCGAAGAAGGTTTTCGCTATTTTTCTGTCAATCTGCACCGGAGTATTATACTACAGGACGCAATGTTTATATTTGTATAATTATAATTACCGGGAGAACCCGGCAAGATGGAACCCTCATTAACTTCAGCCCCTGCTTTACCGCCGGCTTCCCAGGCGGGTTCGATGCGCGTCAGGCGTGTCGTGGTGCTCACCACCGCCGTGCTAACCTTCATACCATTCTGGCAGGCCGCGGCCGTCGTGCTGTGCGATTTCGGCTCCAGCGCCTTCTACGCGGGCGGCATAGCCTACCAGGCTTTCGGTCCGGCTTTTCCGTGGTATGTGCTGGCGGTCATGCTCTTCGCCGGCGCCATGCTCGGCGTCTATCTTGAATCCAGCCTGATGTTCGTGCGCGGCGGCGTCTACCGCGTGGTGAAGGAAGGGATGGGCGACACCATGGCCAAGGTGTCGGTGTCTTCTCTTATGTTCGACTACTGCCTGACCGGGCCCATCAGCGGCGTTTCCGCCGGGTATTACCTGTCAGGGCTGGTCAATTCGTTCTTCGAATACATGCAGTGGAATATCGAGGTCCTCTCATCCATGTTCGCCATGTGCTTCGCGCTGTTGGTGACGGCATTTTTCTGGCGCCAAAACGTGCGCGGGGTGGAGGAATCCAGCGAAACCAGCGTTAAGATAGTGGCGTTCAACACCATAGTTGCTGTGGCCCTGCTTGCATGGGCTGGCTATTCGCTGTACGGCAGGCAGTGGGAGTGGCCCTCGCTGGCGTTGTCGTTCAACGACGAGTCCCTGGGCTGGGCCAAGCATATAGACTGGCTGAAGCCGGTCGGGCTCATAGGCATAATAATGGCTTTCGGCCATTCGGTGCTGGCCCTCAGCGGTCTGGAAACGATGGCGCAGGTGTACCGCGAAATGGAAGCCCCCAAAATCATGAACCTGAAGAAGGCCGCCCTTTCCATTTTTCTGTATGCGCTTGTGTTCACCGGCGTGCTTACCTTCGTCTCGGCCCTGCTGATACCGCAGGGCGACCTTTTCGCCTACAAGGACAATCTGCTCTCCGGCCTGGCCATGAGCCTTGACGGACCGCATTGGGCCCGCCTGCTGATGCAGGCCGCCGTGGTGGTGGCCGGCACGGCCATACTGGCGGGCGCGGTCAACACGTCGCTGGTGGGCGCAAACGGCGTGCTAAACCGCGTGGCCGAGGACGGCATCCTTTCGGACTGGTTCCGCGGGCTGCACCCGCGTTTCGGCACCACGCACCGGATAGTGCATATGGTGGCCATGGTGCAGGCGGTCATAATACTGCTTTGCCGCGGCGACGTTTATCTGCTGGGCGAGGCCTACGCCTTCGGCGTGCTGTGGAGCTTCGTGCTGATGACGGTGTCGCTGGTGCTGCTGCGCTTCAAGGAGACTGAGGACCGGGAGTGGCTGTTCCCGTTCAATATCAGGTGGAAGAAGTTCCAGGTCCCGGCCGGCATAGCCGCCATTTTCCTGCTGCTGCTGATTGTGGCCGTGATGAACCTGTTCACGAAGAAGGTTTCCACGGTTTCCGGCATAATTTTCACAATTGTGTTCTTCATAATTTTCCAGCTTTCCGAAAAGCTGAACGCCAAGAAGGCGGCGCAAATAGAGGAGGAGGGACATCAGGAGAAAATCAACGCGCGCCGCGCCTATGAGCTGCCCGACGCCCTGCGCGACCTGGAGAAGCCCAACCGCGTGCTGGTGGCGGTCAGGAACCCCAATAACCTTGTGCACCTGCACCAGGTGCTTGAAAAGGTGAACGACGACGATACCGACGTGATAGTCATTCACTCCCGCGTGGCCAGAGGCTACCAGCTTGCCGGCGAAACCGCCGAACTGGGCCCGGAGGAAAACCATCTTTTCACCAAAATAATTCTGGAAGCCGAGGAAATGGGCAAGACTGTGGTCCCGCTGTTCGTCATTTCCAACGACCCGTTTTACGCCATAGCCCAGTTTGCGCTGGCGGCCAGGGTGGGACAGGTGGTGCTGGGCATTTCCGGCACAGCCGACCCCGTGGCGCAGATGGAACGCCTGGTGATGGCCTGGGGGGCCATAAAAGGCTCGCACGAGGTTGAGACCCCGCCCCAGGCCCGCGTCATATGGGAGGATAAGGAACTGGTTTTCGAACTGGTCTGAAGCTTATGGGACAGAACGCCTGCATAGATGTGGAAACCCTGAAGGAGGAGCTGGCCGCGATAGCGGGGGCCGCCAATGTGATAGCCACGCCGCAGGGCATGGAGAATTATTCACACGACGAGACAAGCGGCCTCTGCGCCATGCCCGCAGTGGTGGTCAGGCCTGGCTCCACCGCCGAGGTGTCGGCGGTGCTGAAGCTGGCTTCGTCGCGCTCGGTGCCGGTCACGCCGCGCGGGGCCGGAACCGGCCTCTCCGGCGGGGCAGTCCCGGCGCGCGGCGGCATAGTGCTGAGCATGGAGCGCTTTGACAAAATCCTCGAAATAGACGCGGACAACCTCATGGCCGTGGTCCAGCCCGGGGTGATCACCGGCGTCGTGCAGAAAGCGGCTGAAGAGAAAGGACTTTTTTACCCGCCTGACCCGGCCAGCCTGGATTCCTGCTTCATAGGCGGCAACGTGGCCGAGAATTCCGGCGGGCCGCGAGCCTTCAAATACGGGGTCACACGCAAATACCTCTGCGGCATTGAAGTGGTTTGGGCCGACGGCAGAATCTCCCGCCTCGGCGGCAAGACAATAAAGAACGTGGCGGGCTACGATTTGCTGGGCCTTGTGTGCGGCAGCGAGGGCACTTTGGGCGTGGTGACGGAAATAACCCTGAACCTTATCCCCAGGCCGCCGGAGCAGGCCGACCTTCTTATTCCCTTCCCGTCAATACGCAAAGCCGTCGAGGCCGCGACAGCCATAATACGCGCGCGCATCGTGCCTGCCACTATGGAGTTCATGGAACGCCGCGCCGTGGACCTGACCGCCGAAATGCTGGAGAAGGAAGCCCCGTTTTCCGGCGCCGAGGCGCACCTGCTGGTGCAGCTTGACGGCCCCGACAAGGAGCAGGTGCAGCGCCAGTACGAGAAGATAGGCGAGATAGCGCTTGAATACGGCGCCGAAGACGTGCTGGTGGCCGAAGACAAGGCTTCCAGCGACAGGGTGTGGGAGTTCCGCCGCGCCATAGCAGACGCGCTGACGCACAAGAGCAAAACGGTCAAGAAAGAGGACATCGTGGTTCCGCGGGCGAAAATCCCGGAGATGTTCGACTTCCTCAGGTCCGTAGAGGAAAAGCACGGCGTTTACATGGTGTCTTTCGGCCACATAGGCGACGGTAACATACACGTCAACCTTTTAAAGATGGATATGCCCGACCAGGACTGGGAAGCTAAGGCTGAGCTGGCTTTGAGCGAAATCTACATGCAGTCGGTGAAAATGGGCGGCACCATCACCGGCGAGCACGGCGTGGGCCTGATGAAGAAGCCGCACCTGCCCGCCGCGCTGGATCCGGCCGCACTGGACATGATGAAGCGAGTTAAAAAAGCCCTGGACCCGCAGGGCATACTCAATCCGGGCAAGATATTCCCGGACTAGGCGTTTGACTGTGGGGGGAGATAATAGTTCAATAGGCCTATGAGGCGTTTCAGCCGCGAATACTGGAACCTGCTGTGGCGCATGACCGTGGCGGAGTTCAAGCTAAAAGACCAGGGCACCATATTCGGCTTCCTGTGGACTTTGCTGTATCCCGCCCTGATGTTCGCCGCGCTGTACCTGATGTTCACCAAGTGGATGGGAAACACGGTGGAGGACTATCCGTCCTACCTGCTGGTGGGCATACTGCAGTGGCAGTTCTTCGAGAAAACCACCGGGGCGGTGCTGGGTTCCCTGTACAGGCCCTCGCTGGTGAAAAATTTCCGTTTCCCGCTTGAAATCCTGCCGTTCTCGGTGGCGGGGGCCGTGTTCCTCAGTTATATTCTGGAAATGGCGGTGCTGCTTGTGTTTCTGTATTATCTTGGCGCGCATCCCATGGCCACATGGCTCTATGTGCCACTTCTGATGCTGGGAAACCTGGCCTTCTCGCTTTCCGTGGGCATGATACTGGCCATGCTGGCCGTAGAATACCGCGACATGCAGCGCATCTGGAGCATTCTGCTGATGACCGGCTTCTTCCTGACCCCTGTTTTCTATCCTCTTCACATACTGGCCCAGCACCGCCAGGCTCTGCTGATCTTTAACCCGATGCTGCATGTGGTGGATGTGTTCCGCACGGCGCTTATCGGCACCAAGCTGATTTCCGAGACAGGGGTGACGCTGGTGTTCGGTTTCGGCGTCATTGAACTCTTCATCCTGTGCATGGTGTTTGAGCGCCGGCGCGGGAAACTTGTGGACAGGATACTCGCGCCATGAGCGACATAGCCCTGCGCCTGCGCGGCGTCAGCAAGCGTTTTTATCTAAGCGACAACCTGCGCCGCGAATCGGCCTGGGCCACCACCTACAGGCTGCTGACGGGAGAGTCCGAGCACAGGCCCATCTGGGCCGTCAAGGAAGTCTCGCTGGAGCTCAAGCGGGGGGAAATGCTCGGCATAATAGGCCCCAACGGCGCTGGCAAGAGCACTCTGCTCCTGCTGGCCGCGCAGATTCTGGAACCCACGGAGGGCGTGGTCGAGGTTTACGGCAAAACCAGCTCCTTCTTCCAGTTGGCGGCCGGGCTTTCGCCGAAACTTTCAGTGCTTGAAAGCTTTGAACTGACCGCCGCGCTGCTTGGCATGGACAGGGCGCGCTACCGCAAGCTTTTGCCGCAGATAATAGAATTTTCCGGGCTAGAGGAGTTTCTTTACGCCAAATACGGCGAACTTTCGTCAGGCATGGCGGCACGGGTGGCGTTTTCCACCGCCGTGCATTCGGACCTGGATATAATACTGATAGACGAGGGCATGTCCGTCGGCGACGAGGCTTTCCAGAATAAATGCAAGGAAAAGCTTTACGGCCTGCTGGGCGCGGGCAAAACTTTTATCATAATCTCGCACGAGCTGGATAAAATAGCCTCGCTGTCCAGCCGTATACTTTACCTGAACAGGGGCTACCCGGTCTTCCTGGGCGAACCGGCCGACGCCGTCGAGCGCATGCGCCGCGACTTCGGCCTGACCGCCGATATAGACCGTACCCGCAAGCAGGCGCTGGGAATTGTCAACGATATCCCCAAGCAGCTGCTTTCGCTCCGTTCCGATATTTCATCAGATATAGCGGCCACCATCAGGGACGGGATGGCTTCCATGCAGGATGCCGTGGTACGCGAACTGGAAGTTTTAATCCGCCACCACATGGACGATATAAAAAGCAGGCTGGCCACCCTTGAAAAAGCCGCCGGGCGTCATGACGCCGGACAGTCGTTGTCCGGGTTGCGGGAAGAACTGGCCTCTCTGCGCGCCGAGGTGCAGGCTCTTCCTCCAGTCATGCGGAAAGATTCGGACAGGCTTGTGATGCGCCTTGGAGAAGCCCGTGATGAGGTGAAAATTTTGCGCGAGCGAGTGGATGAATTAAGTGCCGCATTTTCCCGCAAAGACATGCTTGCGCCGGAAGAAGAACTGCGGCGCGAGTTCGCCGCTTATATGGGGATATCGCCCGACTGCGTATTTTTCTCCCATAGCCACGACGCTCCGGAGGCCCTGGACGGCCTGCTTAACATTCTTTGCTCGGGCAAAAAACATGCCTGCCTATATGCCGGCGTGCAGCCCAACGCATTGCTGGAAAGCGCGGGCTGGGGCTTGCTGCCTGTAGGGCGCGACACCGAAAGTTTCGGTCTTTCCGCCCGGGCGCTGGAAGCCGCTTTCGCCTCGGCGGAAAAACCGGCGGCTGTGGTGGCCTCGCATGTCAACGGCATCTTGCCCCGCATGGACGAGATTTCGGCCCTGTGTCTCAGGCATGGCGTACCGCTTATCGAGGATATGGGCGGTTTGCTGGGCGGGTCGCTGAAAGGCATTAAAATGGGCACTTTCGATTCGCTCGCGTATCTGGACTGTTCTGTCCCGGATTGCGCGGTTCCGCTGTGGGATACCGCGGTTTACTTCCTTTCCGGCCTGTCGGAAGCGGCCAGGCCGGAAGTTGAGAAGCTTTTCAAAAATTTGGGTTATCAGGCCGCGCCGGAAACCGCCCGCACCGCTAAAACCCTGCTTATGCGCTCAGCCGCCGCCGCGCAGGCCCGCGTCCGCGCCTACCAGGAATACGAGGCGCTGTTCGCTTCGCTGCGCTCCAAGGCGCAGGCGCAGAAGGCGCCTTTCGGCGTCGTCGGAGCGCCTGATTCCTACTGTTTCATCCCTGCCGGCGGGAACACGGAAAAAACCGCGAAGAACCTGCTTTCCAAGGCGGAGAAAACGCTGGACGCCTGGGAGAGACATCCCTGCCTGCGTCCCCTGGTGGAGAAAGGAAGGCTGGACTTCGCCCGGTTCGACGCGGTCCGGGATACCGAGATCAGACTGGGCTATTCCGGAGAAAGGCTCTCGGCGGGCACGG
>JAAYTX010000045.1 GCA_012523635.1 Elusimicrobiota bacterium | reverse complement strand
TTGAGCCCAGGTGTCCGCCGTTTTTGCTGATTGTGGACACTATGGTGTCGCGCACTTCCCCGGCCACCTGCGCTAGCCGCTGCACGGGCAGTTTCTTCAGGTCGGCGGGACTGTTTATGTTGTCCAGTTCTTTCATGCTGTCAGTAAGCGCGTCTGCCCAGAAAATCGGCGAAGCCGTACAGCGGCTTCAGCTTGGAGGCCCTAATCCCTTGCAGGCCGTCCAGGCGTTTTTTTGCGCGCAGTAGTAAAGAATAGACCATTTTTCGCGAACGCTCAAGGCCGTACAGCGAAACGTAGGTGAGCTTTTCATTGTCGCGGTCGCTTCCGCGCTTGCCCAGCAGTTTTTTATCGCCGCAGACGTCCAGTATGTCGTCGCTTATCTGGAAGGCCAGGCCGCAGTACAGCCCGAAGGCGCGCAGGGCGCGTATCGTTTTTTTCGGCGCTCCGGCCAGAACGGCCCCTGCTTCCAGCGGCGCGGCCAGCAGCGCGGCGGTTTTGTGCAGGTGGATGTATTCCAGCACTTTGTCCGGCGCAGGCTTACTGTCTCCCGGCAGGAGGAAATAGGACAGTTTGTTGGCCGCGCAGGCGGCGCGCTCTTTTTTAAGTCGGGACAGCCGCCTGCTTTCCTTTGGCAGGCCTTCGGCGAACAGGTCGGCGGTCTGGCCGCCTGTCATGCCCGCCGCCCCCGCCGCCGAGGCCAGCAGTGCGCTTGCGCGCAGGGCGCGTTCCGGCTTGGGGCCAGTTGCGGCCATCAGTTCGAAGGCGGCTAACAGCAGGGCGTCCCCGGCCAGAATAGCGGCGGCCTCGCCGAAAACCTTGTGGGTGGTGGGCTTGCCGCGGCGCAGGGCGTCGTTATCCAGTGCGGGAAGGTCGTCATGCACAAGCGAAAAGGAATGCACCAGCTCAAACGCGCAGGCGGCTGGCATGGCTTTGCCGCGCGGCAGGCCGCAGGCACTTGCCGCCGCCAGCAGCAGGACGGGACGCAGGCGTTTTCCGCCGTTGAAGACGGAGTGGCGCATGGCGTCGGACAGAACGGGCGGGATGACGTGTGCGCGCGACAGCCACGCGCGCAGGGCGGCGTCTACCAGGTTCTTCTGTCCGGCCAGATAAGTTTCAAAATCGAACATAAGTGTTGCAATAGCGTCGAATATTGCAATATATTAACATTTGTGCCATTTATGGGGATAACGCGCAACGCGGAATTCAAGTCAGTGGTTTCGCTGGGGCCTTCCATGGAATACCTTTTCCGCGGGGGCGACCTGCTTTTGGTGGATGAAGCCGCCAAGGCGAATCCGTCGCGCATCGTTCCCGGCGACGTAATAGTTTTCCTCGGCGGTTCGGCCAAGCCCGAAATAGCGGCGCACCGGGTGTGGCTGCGCTGGGGGGATGTTTTCATAACCAAAGGCGACGGCAACTGGTGGTTTGACGCACCCGTGCGGCGCCAGCAACTGCTGGGGCTGGCGGCTCTTGCTTCGCGCGAAGGGGTGGGGGCGGTGGAATTATGCACGGCCAAAGCCCGCGCGGCCGGGTTCTTTTTCGCGTTTATTTCGTTTTTGGCTAAACTGGCCTGTTTGCTTTCCGGGTGCGCGGCGCGTTTTGCGCTGCGCCTGCTTTCCCGGCCTTCGCGCTGGTTCTATCGCGCCGGAGCGGCGGACTGGCAGGGCTTCGCTGACGCCGGGAACAGCCTGGACGCTTTTTTCAGCCGCGCGGCCGGACCGTGCTTCCGCGCTTTGGCCGTTTCGCCCGCGCAGGCTTATGAGGGGCCGCGCGCCTATGCGGGCGAACTGCGCGGCAATACCGTGTGGGAGGGCGTTGTCGCGGTGCGCGGGGACATTGTGGTGCCGCGCGGCAGCGCGCTGACGGTGAAGGCCGGGACGCGCGTGCTGTTTTCGGGCGGCAAGGTTTACACGCGCAAATTCGCCCGCGCCCGTGAAGGCGGCTTCCAGGATTTCACCGACGGCAGCGCCTGCCGCATCTATGTGGAAGGCGTGTTGAATATTCTGGGGTCGTCTGAACAGCCTGTCCTGCTTGGCGCGGGCGGCGGCTGGAAAGGAATAGTAATCAGCGGCAACGGGAAGGGGTATTTCAGGGACTCCGTGTTTGAGGACTGGGCCGGGCCGCTCTCACTTTTTGACAGGGCGGAACTCAAGGCTGAACGCTGCCGCCTGTCCGTCTCATCCGGAACTGACGGCATAATCTGCGCCGGGGCTTCCCGCGCCAATGTGTCCGCCTGCTCCTGCTCCGGTGCGCGGCGGGCTTTCTGCGCGCTGGACGGCGCGGTGCTGGATATTTCCGGCGCAGAGCTGCATCATTGCGGAACGGGGATTTTCGCTTCCGGTTTCGCGCGAGTGCGCGCATCTAATATAAAAACCGATTTGACAGTGGCGTCCCCTGCCGAGCTTTTTGGGCGCAGCCGCCTGCGGTTGAGCTGCTCCACTTTGGCCGACCCGGCCTGCGCCGTGCGCGCCGAAGATTCCGCGTTATCTGGCATAAGCCGCGCGCGCATAAGCAGGGCGTCGGAAACGGCCATAACATCCTGCGGTGCGGGGATGGCGGTTCGTAATACCGTGCTGGAAGACTGCAACGCGGGAATCCGCGCGATAGCTTCCAAGACGGCGGTCCGGGGCTCTCATTTGCGCGGATGCCGGAAGGCGGCATTTGAAATCAGCGGCGGCAGGGCGCTGTTAAGCGGGACGCGCGTGGAAGGTTCGCTGTCCGGTGCTGTCGTGCTTGGCGGCGGGGCGGAAATTTCGGTGCGCGACTGCGAACTGCTGAATGGCGGCGGCGCAGCTTTTTACGCTTCCGATGGGTGCCGTGCGGAGTTGCGCGGCGGACGTTTAGACGGGAACGCGGAAGGCATAGTTCTTTCGGGTTCTTATGCGGATATCAACGGGACGGTTTTCAACGCCAGTTCCGGCAGGCATCTTGCGCTGGACGCTTCGCAGGCTGTTTTCCGCGGCGCGCGGCTTAGTAAATCGCGGCAGGGCATAGTGTGCGCGGCGAAATCGCGCCTGGCAGTGGAGAAGTGCGGGATAGACGAATGCGGACGTGAAGGAGTATTGCTGGTTGGTGAATCGGAGCTTTCAGGAGAAGGCCTGATAGTGGCCAAATGCGCGGGGCAGGGGCTCTCGCTTTCCGGAGGGGCGCGGGCCGCGCTGAAACTTTTCGAGGCGTCGGAATGCGGCGCGGGGGTGGTGCTTCAGGAAAAATCCCGCGCCAACCTGGAGGGCGGGAAATTGCTCGCCTGTGCCAGAGGCGTGTACGCGGCTTCGGGTTCGGAACTGGCCGCTTCAGCTTTTGACTGCCGCAAATGCGGCGTGGCTGTGCTTGGCGAAAGCGGCGCGCACTTGCGCTTTAACGGATTGTCCTGTTTTGATTCCGCTTCGGATTCGTTGTGGCTGCGCGGCGCCGCCGAATTGGACGGCATAAATCTGCAATTGTCCGGTTCCGGCCTGCGCGCCGCCTTTATACAGGAAAAATCCGCGCTTAGGGGCCATGGTTTTGAAGCTACGGGCCAGAGCGTCGCCGTCTGGGCTGAGGGCGGGGCCGCGGTGCGCCTAAAAGAAGGGCGTGTGTCCGCTTCTTCCGAGCGCGGTTTTTTCGCCGACTCCGGCAGTTTCCTGGCCCTTTCGGGGCTGATTGTGTCCGGGGCGGGAGGGCAGGGCCTGCATTCCCAGGGCGGAAGCTCCGCCGAACTGGACGGCTGCTCCTTTACCGGCTGCGGCATAGGCATTTCTCTGCTGGGCGGGCGCAGCCGCGTGCGCGGGGGACTTGTGTCGGACTGCATAAAACTGTGCCTTAGCTTTTCAGGAGGAGAGCACGAAGCCGACGGCATACTGCTTTCCGGTTCCCCAGCCGGCCTGGGGCTTTACGAGGGCGCGAAGGTGAATATAGGCGCGGTGAAAAGCCGCAATTGCGCCTGCGGCGCGCACATTTGCGCCTCATCCGTCCTGACAGGCGGCCAGATTGAGGCCGAGGCCTGCAAAACCGGTTTTCACTCCGACAGCGGGGCCAGCGTCCGGCTTGAAAAAATAACAGTACTCAAAGCCGCAGGCGTTGGCTTGAAAATAAGCGGAGGGGCAAAGGTTGAAGCGGGGCTGGTGTCGGCGTCGGGCTGCGGCTGCGGCGTAGCGTGCGAAGAAAAAGCCGGGTTCTCCTGCGCCTCGCTGAAAGCCGAAGATAACGGCGACGGCCTGCGGGTGGAGGGCGGCTCCTCGGCGGTGTGCCTGTCCGGCGCTGTCGCGTCCTCCCGTTCCAGGGGCGCGCATGTTTGCGGCGGCAGTTCTCTTTCGTTCCATGGCGTGCAGCTGCTGGACAACGCGGCTCAGGGCGTGCGCGGCGAAGACAGCGCGGTCTCCCTTTCCGCCTGTGCGGTGCGCGGCGGCGTTACGGGGATTTCAGTGACCGGCGGGGCGCTCGCGGTTTCGGATACGGTATTTTCGGACAGCGTCGAGGCCGGAATCAGCCTTTCAGGCGGGAAGCACGAGTTGCGCGGCATTGAATTCTCCGGAGGAAAAATTGGCCTGGGGCTTTACGGTTCCGCGGCGGCATCCTGCGCCGGGACTCTCAATTTCAAATCCTGCGCCACCGGCCTTAACCTGTGCGCCGCGTCCTCGCTGAAACTGGAGAAGGCGGATTTCAGCCATTGCGGAGTCGGCGCGCGGGTGGAGGACGGCGCGCGGCTGGATGGCGCTGGAATCAGCGCGGCGGAAAGCCGCGAATGCGGTCTGTCGCTGATGACAGGCGGGCGCGCCCGGCTTGGGTTTGTGCGGGCGGCTGGCTGCGCGCTTGGCGTGCAGTGCCGCGACAAAAGCCTGCTGGAGGCCGATGCTCTGTCTTTGCAGGGGAACAGGACCGGAATGTCGCTGGACACGCAGTCGGTGGCTGAATGCGGAGGCGGGGAAATCGGGCGTTCTCGCGACAGAGGGGTAGTGCTTAAAGGGCAAAGCGGACTGCGTTTTGAACGTGTCAGATTTGATTCCAATTCCGAACAGGGCGTGTTTGCCGAAGACGGGTGCAGCATTTCGCTGAGCAGTTGCACGGTGTCGGGAAGCGCGGTGGGAGTGTCGCTGTCGGGCTGCGATTCCGAAATGTCGGCCTGCGCGCTGACCGACAACGGGCAGGCGGGGCTTAGCGTAAGCGGAGGGAAACACAAGCTTTCGCTGCTGGCGTTGGAAAGAAATGTTCTGGGCCTGGGCCTTTATGGGGGGGCGAAGGCCGAGCTTCACGGCCTTGAGGCTTCCGGCTGCGCGGAAACCCTGCGCGTTTCCGGCGCGGACCTGCGGGGTAGCGGGTGGAGAATAAGCTCCCCGCTGGCCCTTTGCGCCGAGAACAGCGCCGCCGTGGTTTCGGAAAACTGTTATATAGCGGCGCACGGGCCAAACGCCGCTGTGGCCCGCAACGACGCTTTTATAAAGCTGGACGGACTGGCCGTGTCCGGCGCGTCGGAAGCCGCGCTGTCGGTGGGGGCCGGGGGGCAGTGCTATGTTTCCGGGGCTGAAATTTCAGCCTGCGGGCTGGGCGCGGACGCTCACTCCGCAGAGCTGGAGTTCAAGGATTGCCGTTTTGAAAAATTAAAAGGCGGCGCGCTGCGTCTGTCCTCCACTTCCGCGCAGGCAGACGGCTGTGTTTTCAACGGCTGCGATGCCGTGGCTGCCGCAGCAGGCTCCGAGTTCGTGTCGGCGGGCTGTTCCTACTTCGGCGCCGATACTGCTGTGCGCGTCAACGGCGGCTCGGAACTGGAATCCAGCCATGACCTGTTTCGCGACTGCGCCTGCGGGGTTTCCGTGGAAAACGCCTCGCATGCCAAAATTGTGGGAACAGAGTTCGCCGTGCTGTCCCGCTGCGCGCTCAGGCTGGACGGGGGTTCTCGCGCCGATACCGAGAACTGCCGTTTCCTGCGCAACCGGGTTTCCGTTCTGTGCGAGGACAACGCGGAGTATTCATCCAAATCCGACGAGTTCGCAAACTCGGATTGCGGCCTGCGGCTGAACAACGGCGCGGGCGGAAGGCTCGCCGGCAGTACTGTGGCCAAACACTCTTTTGCCGGGGTGCATCTTGCCGGTGCCGCGCTTGAGGCTGAAGACTGCGGCTTTTACGGCAATTCAATGGCCGTTTTCGCCGACTGCGCTTCCAAAGCGGCGCTGCGCTCATGCGAATTTTCCGGCAACAGGACAGGCGTAAAGGCCGACAATGAAGCTTCGGTGGAAGCGGTTTCCTCGCGGTTCAGCGGAAGCAGATGGGACGCCGTCTGGTGCGCTGGCGGCTCTGTCCTTAAGCTGGAAGACTGCGCGTTCCGGGACAACAGGTACGGGATAAAAGAGGACGGGCCGTGCAGGGTTTCAGTGTCGGGCGGGCGTTTTGAAGGGTCCCATTCCGCGACACACCTGCGTTATCCCCGGTAGAAATCCAGATATTTGCGGGCTATTTCAGCCCAGTCAAAGGCGGCGGCGGTTTTGCGCCCCGCCGCGCCAAGCCTTGCGCGCAGGCGCGCGTCTTTTTCAAGAAGCAGCAGCAGTTTAGCGGCCCTGGCTGTATTCCGCGGGTTTACCAGCAGGGCGTTGCGGTTGTGCGCGGCAAAATCGCGCATCCCTCCCGCTCCCGACAGCAGGACTGCCTTGCCGCAGGCCATTGCTTCCAGCGCGGCCATCCCGAAACTTTCAAAGCGCGAGAACAGGCAGAAATACAGGCAATCGCGCATAAGTTTTGCGGCGCGTTCCGGCGAAAGCACGCCGGTGAATTCAACATCTTTTCCCAGCCCCAGCCTTTCCGCGAATTTCCGCAGACGCCCGATCTGAAAGTCCCCGCCGCACAGCACAAGGCGCGAACGCAGGCCGGCCTGCCGCGCGGCGGCGTATGCCATAAGCAGAAGGTCTGTCCCTTTATAGTGGGCCAAACGTCCGACGCAGAGTATGCAGCCTGTTTTGGCTTGTTTTTTCCCCGTTTTGGCGGGGTTGTGCGCGCCATTTGGTATCACCCGTATTTTTCCGGCGCAATCAGGAAAATCCTGCTTTAGCCTGTTTTTTACAAAGCTGGAAATTGCGCTGGTTTTATCCGCCTCAAGCAGGGCGCGGCGGAGATGTTTCTTATGGCTGGCGGTTAACGGCGGCAGGTCCGGGTGGCGGTAATCCTGGAAAACAAGCGCCAGCCTGAACCCTTTTTTGCGGCGCAGGGCAAGCAATGCGGTCAGCCACGGGCCGGGTCTTCCGGCGAAATGCAGCGCTACCGTGTCGGGCCTGAAAGATTTTATGGCGCGCGCAAGGGTTTTGCCCCGCGTTGCCGGGGAACACCAGACTACCGGCGCGGTTTTGCCGGTGCCGCGCAGTTCCAGTTGCGGCCTTCCGCCGGGTTTCAGGCTTAGGATGCGGGCGTCGTGCCTGGCGCGCCGCAGCTCGTCCGCCACAGACGACAAGACCCTACCGTAGGTAGGGTCTGCACAAGTGGAAGACGGAACAAGCAGCAGCTTCAATTCAGTAGGTGTAGGAGAAAGAGGCGATGCTGGTGTTCAGCGAACCGTGCTTGGTAAGCTTCGGCTTCTGGTATTCGGTCTTCTTGCGGATAACTTTTTTCTTCATATTTATAAACCCCCGCTGTCCAACACTCTAGGCTATATTATACTATTAGTTGCGGAAATTTCCACTGTTATTTGGAAGGGGAATATGGAACTCAAAAGACTGATTTTCAGCGTTCTCATGGCCGGACTGGCCGTTTCGCCAGCCTGCGCCGAAGACGTGGATGTGGACACTACGACTTTCAGCTATGCGCTTGCCCGCGTGGGCGTGGGCTCCGGCGGCTCTGACGCCTACGCGCTTCGCGCGGCATCGTTTTACGGCAGACAGTTCGTCCAGGGGCAGACGGGCCTTCTGTTCACGGATATAGCGGTGAACCCGGGCGTGGATTCCCAGGCCGCCACGGCCGCGATAAGCAATAAATACGGCAACATACGCCTGCTGTGCTCGGGCGAGGGGCTTGGCGACATACCGGACGACATCATGCCAACCCTTACGCCCGACGACTCCGGCCGCCTGCTTTACGTGCTTCCGGCCAACGCTTCAAAACAGTTCGGCGTGAAGACGCGCGATGAGGCCGTTTACAAGGTTTTGCTGGCCCCGCTGTATTGCGAGGATACGGAAACGCTGTATTTCTTAAGCCTGTTCTATCCGTTTGAGGCGTTTGAGTACAAAAATGCCGTGGCCGAGCTTAATTCTTTTTATTGCGCTGCGCCGATTCCTCCTGACGAAAAAGAACTTGAGACTCTCAAGGGCAAAGGCAAGGCGTCCGCGCCTGCCGCTACCGCTAAACAGTGAGCTTAGCCATGGCCAAGATTTCAGTGCTGGTGAGCGCGAATTTAAAGGACAGGCTGGGGCGCGGGCGCTTTTCCGTAGAAGCATCCGATCCGCTGGCGGCCCTGGAACGCATGTCTTCCGACCCGGAATACGGCCCCAGTTTTTCCGAGGAAGTGTATGCGCCGGGCAAGCCGCTGAAGCCTTACTGCATTTTCATGATTAACGGGCAGGTGGTGGATTCAAAACGCCTGCGGCAAGCGAAGTTGTCCGACGGCGACGTTTTGCACATACTGGCCCCTGTGGGGGGCGGATGAAAATAACCGTAAACGAAACGGAAATGGTTCTGCCCGATGGAACTACGCTGTCCGCCGTGCGGCGTAAAGTGTGTCCGGGCGCGGATGTGCTTGTGTATAACGGCGCTCCGGTTTTGGCCGTTACGGCGGCAAAGCTGAGTCTGCGCGAGGGCGACACCGTGGCGCTTTTCAGGCGCGGCAGAAAACCGACTGCCGTGGAAGCCAAGGCGCTTTTGCAGGCCAGGAATACGCCCGGATCCGTGGCAAAACTGGCGAAAGTTGCCGTCGGGATAGCCGGGGCTGGGGGGCTTGGCTCAAACGCCGCGCTGGCCCTTGCCAGAAGCGGCATAGGCCGCCTGATAATAGCTGATTTTGACGTGGTGGAGCCCTCCAACCTCAACAGGCAGGCTTACGATTTCCGGCAGATAGGCTTGTTCAAGGTGGATGCGCTGAAAGAGAATATTCTGCGGGCAAACCCTTATGTCCGCGTGGACATCCGCCGGATGAGGCTTACCGCGCAAAACGCGGCGCGGGCCTTTTCCGGGGCTGATATTCTTATAGAGGCTCTGGACAGCGCCGACGCCAAGGCCATGCTGGCTAAGGCCTTTTGCCGCAGTTTCCCCAAAAAACCGCTTATCCTGGCTTCCGGGCTGGCGTCCTGCAACGATTCAAATTCGGTGCGCACAAGAAAGATAGGGCCTTATGTCTATCTTGTGGGTGACCAGCGTTGCGGCGTCAGGCCGGGCATGGGGCTGTTCGCCCCGAGGGTGGGGATAGCGGCCTGCCATCAGGCCAACCTTGCCCTGCGTCTGGCCCTGGGTTTGCACTGAGCCCGATTCGGGCAGGCTTGCCTTGACTTTGCGGCGGTGACGGTGCTATAGTTTCCGGCGTCGCATAGCATTTTTTAAGAACGAACGATTTCGAAAAGCGGAACAGACTTCACAGACAATCACTCAAAACTTGAACGGATCATGCCTGCGGCACGGGGGCTTTTTCCGCTCGTCTATAGGCCAGCTTTATTATTTTATATACTTGAACTAATGTATACAGGGTGTCGGCGCCTGTTTTTTCACCGCTCCGCCCTGAGAGGACGAATAGATGAACTTTGTCTTTATTTCGCCTAATTTTCCGCATAACTACTACAACTTCTGCGTGAATCTGCGCAGGCATGGCGTCACCGTGCTTGGCATAGGCGACCAGGATTTTTACGAGCTTAGCCCCGAACTGCGCCACTCGCTGAACTGGTATTACCGCGTTTGGGACATGCGCAATCTGGATGAAATGCGCCACGCCTGCGCGTTTTTCTCCGGGAAATTCGGCGGGCTGGACGGCATGGACTCGCTGAACGAATACTGGCTGGAGACCGAGGCTTTCCTGCGCACCGAATTCGGGATTCCGGGCGTGCAGTCCGACGCCGTAGGCGCGATGCGCCATAAGTCCGAAATGAAGAAGATTTTCGCCTCGGCAAACGTGCCCTGCGCCAGAGGCCGCATAGCCTATACCGCGCGCGAGGCGCTGGAAGTGGCCCAGGAAACAGGCTTTCCAATAGTGGTGAAGCCAGACGGCGGCGTCGGCGCAGCCGATACGCACAAGCTTTCCAACCCGCGCGAGGTCGAGGAGTTTTACGCCTCAAAGCCGGACGCCGCTTTTATAGTGGAGGAGTTCATAGAAGGCCGCATGCTGACCTTCGACGGCCTTACCGACGCCGCGGGCGACATCGTTTTCAGCGCCTCGCTGAACTACGACAGGGGCGTGATGGACATAGTCAACGGCGGCACGGACATGTACTACTACACCGCCCGCCAGATTCCCGCCGACCTTGAGGCCATGGGCAGGCGCATACTCAAGGCCTACGCGCTGAAAGGCCGCTTTTTTCATTTGGAATTTTTCCGCAGGCCTGACGGTTCGCTGGTGGCGGCAGAAGCCAACCTGCGCCCGCCAGGCGGCATGACGCTGGACCTTTACAACTATTCCTGCGACATGGACGTTTACGACATGTGGGCCCGCATGACAGCGGGCGAGCGCGCGGAGCAGTTCAAGTACGAAAGAAAATATTTCTGCTGTTACATAAGCAGGAAAAACTCGAAAAATTACAAACACAGCCACGAGCAGGTGCTGCAGCGTTTGGGCGCCATGCTTGCGTGGCACGGCAGCCTGCCGGAGCTGTTCCGGCAGGCGATGGGCGACTATTCCTATGTGGTGCGTTCGCCACGGGAGCAGGATGTCCTTGACGCGGCGGCTTACATACAGCGTTATGCCTAGCATTCTGGCCGGAAACGGAGGAAACGTGAAAACAATATTCTGCATTTTGGCTGCGGCGCTGTGCTGCCAGCCGTCGGCGTTTGCGGCGGCGGAAGCCGCACCCGCCGACAGGGGCGGCTGGGTGCTTAAAGTCAACGGCAGCCCCATATATCAGGACGAGGTTTCCAGGCGGTTATGGTCGGTTTACGGGCCGGAGGTGGTGGAATCGTTCATTACTGAAAAACTGCTGCGGCAGGAAGCCGCGCGGCTTAAAATATCGGTAAAGCCGCAGGACGTGAACCGCCTATACGATTAGACCGAGCAAAAGGTGGGCAAGGAAGGACTTGCCGCCGAGATGAAGCGCGAGGGCTTCACCCCCGCCGAGTTCCGCTCACGCATAGAGATGCGGCTTCTAAGCGAAGCCGTGGTGATGAAAAAGGCCCCGGTTTCGGTTTCCGACGCGGAGCTTAAACAGGTTTTCGAAAAACAAAAGGACCAGCTGGGCCGCCCCGAAAGCGTGCGCCTGAGCCGCCTGCTGTTCAAGACCGAAAAAGAGGCGCAGGACGCTGTTTCAAAGCTAAAGGCGGGCGCGTCGTTCGCAGACATGGCGTCCAAGCTTTCCATAGACAAGCTTACCAAGGGAAAAGGCGGCAGCGTGGGCATAGTGCCCGTCAGCGCGCTGGTGCCCGAAGTGGCCAAGGTTGTTTCGGGCCTTGAGGTCGGCGGCATAAGCAAGCCCATAGACGACGTGGACGGCTTCTACGTGCTCAGGCTTGACGAGCGCCTGCCTGCCGCCCCTGCCAATTTTGACGAAATAAAGGTCCAGCTTCGCGAAGCTGTAACAGGCGTGAAGATGCGGCAGGCTCTGCCGCAGATAATCGCTGAATTGCGCAAAAACGCCAAAATAACCCAGCCTGAGGCCGGGAAAAAATCCAAATAAGGGGTGCTGCAACATGGCCGACGATTTCAGCTTCGACGTGGTTTCAAAGGTGGACCTGCACGCGGTGGAGGACGCTGTCAACGTGGCTTCCAAGGAGATAGCCGCCCGCTATGACTTCAAGGACACCAATTCCTCCATTACCCTGGATGCCAAGAACCTTACGCTGACCCTTGTTTCCAGCGACGATTTCCGAATCAAGTCGCTTTACGACGTGCTGCTGACAAGGCTTTCCAAGCGCGGCCTGCCGTTGCGCAACTTCAGTCCCGAGAAGGCCGAGTCCTCGCTGGGCGGCACCATGACGCAGGTGGTGAAAATACAGCAGGGCATCCCGGCCGACAAATGCAAGGAAATCGCCCGCGCGGTGAAGGATTCCAAGCTAAAGGCCACCGCCTCCATACAGGGCGACCATTTGCGCGTGACTTCCCGCTCCAAGGACGTGCTCCAGTCTGTAATAACGTTGCTGAAGTCCGGCAACTACGGGGTGGAGCTGCATTTCGAGAATTACCGCTGACGGAGCCCGGCCCATGCGCGAAACCCCGCTGCTCCTGACCGATATCCCTCAACTGCTTACCTTCGCGGGAGGCGCAAAGCCGCGCGCGGGAAAGGCCATGCGGGAAACCGGGCTGGTGAAGGACGGGGCCGTGCTGATGCGCGACGGCGTCATACTGGCTTCCGGGCCTCGGCGCGAAATACAGCGCCTGCCCGCCGCCAGGAAGGCGCGTAAGCTGGAAGCGGGGGGCGTCGTCATGCCGGCGTTCTGCGACTGCCACACGCATCCGGTCTTCGCGGCCCCGCGCCTGAATGATTTCGCCATGCGCGTAGGCGGCAGCAGCTACGCCGATATAAAGAAGGCCGGAGGCGGCATAGTGTCCAGCGTGCGCGGGGTGCGCGAATCTTCCGTTGAGGAACTGGCCGGGTTCGCCGCAGCCAATTTCGCACGCATGCTGCGCTGCGGCACGGCCGCCATCGAGGCCAAAAGCGGCTACGGTCTTTCGCTTGAGGCCGAGCTGAAAAGCCTGCGCGCCATAGCGCGGGCCGCGCAGGACGTGCCGGTGGATGTGGCCCCGACTTTGCTGGCGGCCCATGCCGTGCCGCCTGAGTTCGGCGGCGACGCCGCGAAATACGTCGATTTTGTCATAGAAAAGATAATTCCCGCCGTCGCGCGGGAGAAGCTGGCGGTTTTTGCCGACGTCTTCTGCGAGAAGGGTTATTTTTCGCCGGAGCAGTCGGCGCGGATAATGAAAGCCGCCGCAAAAGCGGGGCTGAAGCCGAAATTCCACGCCGAGCAGATGAACCGCACAGGCGGAGCATTGGCGGCAGCGGCCGCGAAGGCGGTGTCGGCCGACCATCTGGACATGGCCGACGCAAGTGACATCGCCGCGCTGAAGCGCGCCGGCACCATAGCGGTGCTGCTTCCGGCTTCCAACTGTTTTCTGGGCCTGCCCTATCCGCCCGCAAGGACGATGATAGACGCGGGCTTGCCGGTGGCGCTGGCCACGGATTTCAACCCCGGCACCAGCCCGTGCTGGAACATGCAGTTGGTGGCGGCGCTGGCCTGCACGCAGATGCGCATGACACCGGAGGAGGCGCTTTGCGCCGCCACCGTTAACGGGGCTTTCGCCATGGGGTTCGGCGGCCGCGCCGGAACGATACAGAAGGGGCGGCAGGCGGATTTGCTTGTGCTGCGCGCCAGGGATTACAGGGAAGCCGTTTATTATTTCGGAGACAATCTGTGCTCTATGGTGTTCAAGCGCGGAGTAGCCGCCTGGAACGCCGCCGCCTGAACCGGGCGCTGATTTTATATTGCTTAAGGAGCTTTCACATGACTGCAAATAAACTGGTGTTGTTTGATTTGGACGGGACTTTGGTCAAGGCCGGAGGTTCGGGCAGGCTGGCGCTCAATACCGCCATAGCCGAGCTCTACGGTGCCAAGAACATCTGCTCCCGCATTTCAGTCATGGGAAAAACCGATGTGGAGAATTTCACCTCGGCGGCCAGGCTGGCTTCCGGCAAAAAGCCCTGCGCGGAGGTGTTCCGGCAGGTTGAACAGCGCTATTTGAAGCACCTGCCCGGCGAGGTGCGCCAGGCCGTGAAGGGCGGGCGCTACGAGCTTATCAAAGGCATAAAGGGTTTTCTGTCCGCGCTTGAGAATGCTGGCGTGCCCTACGGCCTCGGAACCGGAAATGTGAAGGCCGGGGCCTATATAAAGCTGGAGCCTTCGGGCCTGTCCGAAAAATTCGTTTTCGGCGGTTTCGGCGGGGACGGCATGCACCGCGCACAGGTTTTGCGCGCGGCCGTAAAGCGGGCGGAGAAGCATCTGAAGACTTCGTTCAAGCCCTCGCAGGTCTACATAATCGGCGACACCGAGAACGACGTGTTCGCCGCCGTAGAGAACGGCTACCACAGCGCGGTGGTCACCTCCGGTTTCGGAGACGAAAAGACCCTGCTCAAGGCCGGTCCGGAACTGATGGAAAGCGATTATTCGGACCTGTATCCCTGGCTTTTGTGGCTGGGCGTAAAGCAGGACCCCAAGGGCGTGGAGCGCGGCTCCTATATCTGCCCCGACACGCCGATAGACCACGTGTTTTATTCGCGGACGGGCATTGACGCCATGTCCCTGCGCGTGGGAATCAAGAGCTTGAGGAAAAAGAAGAAAGCCGATGCCAAGCTGGCGCGATAAATTTTTCGACCCGGGTTTTTATAACCCGGCCTCGCCCGAGGCCGTAAGAGCCGCATCTTCCGAAGCGGCTTTCATGGCCCGCGCATTGAAGCTGGGCAAGGGGAAGTCGCTGCTTGACCTGGCCTGCGGGCCCGGCAGGCACAGCCTTGAGTTTGCGCGGCGCGGCATCCGGGTCACCGGGCTGGACATCACCGCGTCGTATCTGGCCCTTGCCCGGCGCGAGGCGGCCCGGCGCGGGCTTGAAGCGCGTTTCGTGCGCGGCGACATGCGCAGTCCGGGCTTTGAGGCCGAGTTCGATGCCGCGCTTTGCGCGTTCACCAGTTTCGGCTATTTTTCAAAGGCCGATGATTTGAAGGTGCTGCGCGGCGTGCGCCGCGCGCTTAAACCCGGAGGGCTGTTCCTCATAGACGTGATGGACAAGACCTGGCTGGCGCGGAATTTCAGGCCGCGCAGCTGGGAGCGCCGCGAGGACGGCTCATTCCTGCTGACGGAGGACCGTTTCGATGCCGCAACCGCGCGCCTGCACGGCGCATGGACGGTGCTGCGCCCCGGCAAACCGGCGCAGACAAGGCAGCTGCATCTTAATCTGTACGACGAGGCCGCGCTGGGCGCGCTTATGCGCCGCGCAGGTCTTGCGCCGCTGAAGCGCTGGCGCGGGTTTTCCGCGCGCCGCGGCGGCGACCAAAGCAACAGGCTGGTCATGCTTGCGCGCAGGCCCGCCTGAACACAAAAGGAGATAAAACAATGGCAAAAATGGTGGAATGCGTTCCGAATTTCAGCGAAGGGCGGGATTTGAACAAGATTAACGCCGTGGTGGAGGCGGCCAGCGGGGTATCGGGCGTGGTGGTGCTTGACGTGGAGAAGGATGCCGACCATAACCGCACCGTGCTCACCTTCATAGCCCCGGTGGAGACTGCGTCCGAGGCCATGTTCCGGGTGATTAAGAAGTCCTCGGAACTCATAGACCTCAACCATCACAAGGGCGAGCATCCCCGCATGGGCGCCACCGATGTGGCCCCATTCATCCCGCTTATGGGTTCCACTGTGGAGGACTGCATAGCGCTGGCCAAGACGCTTGGAGAGCGCGTGGGCCGCGAGCTGAACATACCGGTGTACCTTTACGACATGGCGGCCCAGAAGCCCGAGCGCCGCAACCTGGCCAACGTCCGCAAGGGCCAGTTCGAGGGGCTTAAGGCCGAGATAGGCGTGAACCCGGAAAAGACGCCGGATTTCGGCCCTAATAAAATTCACCCCACCTTCGGCGCCATAGCCGTGGGGGCGCGGGCGCAGATAGTGAACTTCAACGTGAACCTGGCCACCACAGACATGGTTTTCGGCAAGGAACTGGCCAAGAAAATCCGCACTTCCGGCGGCGGCCTGCCGGAACTGCGCGCCAAGGAGATATTCCTGGAATCCAAGCAGCAGGTGCAGATATCCACCGTACTGACCAACTTCCGCGTCACCTCTGTGGCCGATGTGATAGCCGCGGTGGAAAAGGAAATAGGCCCCAAGGGCATTAAAATCGTTAACACCGAACTTATCGGCCTGACCACGCAGGAGGCGCTGTTCGACTACGCTGTCAAAGGCCTGAAGATAGAGGGCTTCGACCAGCAGGCGCTGGTGCTGGAAAACAAGATTTCAGCCGTGTTGTCCACCTGGCAGGCGGGGGCTGGCAGGCTGGCAGACGCGCTGGCAGATTCCAACCCCACGCCCGGAGGCGGAAGCGCCGGGGCCGTGGCTGCGGCCATGGGCTGCGCTCTGGGAGTCATGGCGGCCTCGGTTTCGCTGAAAAGCAAGAAGCTTGACCCGGCCAAGCGTCCGTCGCTTGAAAAGGCCTGCGCCGAGCTTGCCGAACTGCGCGCCCAGCTTCAGGTGTGCGCCGCCGAGGACTCCCGCTCCTACGAGATGTTCGTGGCGGCCAAAAGCCTGCCAAAGGAAGACCCTCAGCGCGCCGCCCGCATGCAGGCCGCGCTGAACTACGCCGCCGAAGTGCCGCTGAAGACGGCCCGCCTGGCTTCCGCCGCCCGCAAACAGCTTGCCGCGATGGACGGGGACTTGATAGCGGCGGTGGGCTCGGATTATCACAGCGCGGGGTACCTGGTCGGGGCCGGTTTGCAGTGCGCGGCCGAGAACGTGCGCATCAACATCCCCGGCCTGGCCGACAAGGAGGAAGCCGCCCGCCTGCAGCGCGAACTGGACGCGCTGGTTTGATTCCGGCGGCAGGGTTTCTTATAATTAACTACCGATTATGGAGCCGGAGATAAAAAACGAAAGCGAACAGGATAGGCCCGGGCGGCTGGATGCAATACTCAGCTGCCTGAACGCGCCTGTGCAGGAGACGTCCGGAGAACTGAAGCCGGAAGAGCCCGCCCCGGTACGCGAGGAAGACGACAGGAAATCCCTGAAGAAGCTGAGGGAAAACCTGATGTCCTACGACTGGGCCAGGCAGGACGTCTACCGCATTTCGCTGAAATTCTTCAAGGAACGCACCGCGCAGGAGCTGGACGCGCAGTTCCAGAAGCTTCTGGCTTCTTTCCATTATCTGGAAAGCCCCGCCGAGAACCACGACCTGGCGCTGAAAGTGCTGCTTAACGAGATGACCAGCACCGAGGCGATGAAGAAGTCGCTTCTGCGCCGCGATTCCGCCGATTTGCGCAAGGTGCTGTCCCAGCAGGACTGGTCCAAGGGCTATGTGGAGCAGCTGGTCGGGAAGTACGCCGGCGAAAAAACCATAGCCGAGATAAACGCCAAGTTCCACCTGGTGATCAACGAGCTTCCCTACGAGTCCGACCCGCGCGAAAACACTAATCTGGCGCTGAAGGTGATGCTGGACTGGGCCAATTACGAGCAGATAAAGCTTGACGCGCAGCGCAACAAGTACGTGCGCGAGACGGCGCGCGTGTTCAAGGGCCTGTCGCAGGAGTACGTGGACAGGATAGTCGAGAAGTTCTTCAACCGCGAGACCGTGCACGGCGTTTTCGACCGAGTGCTGCGCCTTACCCAGCGCCTGCGCGTAGGCGTTCATCCGCGCGACCATGTGCTGGCCGTGCGCACCATTTTGGGCGACATAACCGAGGACGAGGCCAGGCTGGAAGTGCGCAAGGCCAAGAACGCCGAGGACATAAGCCGCGTCGAGCGCGAACTGGCCCTTGGCGGCGACACGGTGTCCCGCCTGATGGAGCGTTTCGCCAAACTGCCGGACTCGCCCTGGTTTGACGAGGAGTTCCCGGCCATTTTCGGGCAGTTGCAGGCGATAAACGACGCCCCCAAGGACAACGCGATGCTGGCAGTGCGCGCTCTTGCCGGAGAGCTCAACCGCGAGAATGCTCTGGGTTCCGCGCGCCGCTGCCGCAACCTGAAGGATATACAGCGACTCGCCAAGCAGCTTGAACTCAAGGAAGAGTATCTCAAGGCCCTGCTCAAGCGCTACGACTCGGACACAGCCGGCGATTTTTATGAAGGGGATTACCTGCGCATACTGAACGCCTTGCGCCGCTATGAGGGTTCAGACGAAGCCAACGCCATGATAGCGGTGCGCGTGCTGGTGGGCGAGATACCGGAAGATTCCGTGATAAAGATGTCGGAACTGGTGCAGGCGTTCGCGCGTTACGAACTGCCGGAAGAGGCGTTGGACCGGCTCTCCAGGAAGTTCCTCTCCACCAAAACCCCGGCCGAGCTGCTGGCCGAGTTCGAGGCCGTGCTGGACAAGATGCCCTATGTGGATTCCCGAGAGGAGAACTGCGGCGCCGCCGTGGAAGCCCTGCTTAACGAGAAGCCCGAGGCCCTTGCCGCCATGATAGACCGCGCGAAGCTGACCCGCGAAAAAGGCGCCATGCTGCGCGCGCTCAACGGCTACGGCTGGTTCAGCGGCTTCGCCACCGAACTGCAGGAGAAGTACTACGGCAAGAAGACAGCCGACCAGCTCATAGACAGTTTTGAGAATTCACTGGCCGAGATGGACTATCTTGAGAAGCCCACGGAAAATTATGATTTGGGCATAAAAATCCTGCTTGAAAAGATTTCGCTGAAAGAAGCCCGCCGCGAGGCGCAGCTGCGCAAGGGCCTGAAAAGCCTGGCTGCGACAACCGAGTTCGTGCGCGACATAACAGAACGCTACCTGGGCGCCAAAACGCCCGAGGAAGTGACGGAGTTCTTCCAGTCGCGGCTGAAAAATTACACCTTCTGGCAGGCCGACAACGCCCAGCACCGCTACATCATAGACGTGCTGGTGGACGAGCTTAACGGCAAGTCCAGCCCCAATATCTCCGTGTTGTGCGCTGAGTTGCTGGATTCCAAGGTGCCGCTTTCGAACGTTCGCACCATACTCTCGTTCTTCATGAAGAAAGAGGACGCCGGTTTTGACCCTACCGAGGCCTGCAAGATATACATGGGCTTCTATCAGGCCGAAGGCGACCACGACAAGGCCACCGGCCAGATGCTGAAATCCCTGTCTTAGCTGTTGTGTGCTTGTTTTGAAAGGGCCTGCCTGAGAAGGCGGGCCCTTTTTTCGTCACGTTCCGCTGGGGACAGGCGTTTTTTGCCTTCGCTGAGGGCTATGTGTCCTGGCTGGCATATGAGGACCAGCCTGTTAAGCTCGTTTTGCGGCGGGCAGTCCAGCCCTGGCAGGCGGTGGGACGCGCTTTTGAGCGTTGAAAGATGGGACAGAGTTTCTTCGTAGGACATAAGCCTGGCCTGGGACAGAAGTGCCCAGGCGCGGAACGCGGCGTCTTCCGCAGCCGCGCGGTTTTCCGCGCGGTAAAGCCAGTCTGCTGCCTGGTGTTCGCCCAGCGTCAGAAAGCGCGCCGCCTCGGTGAGCTTTGCGGCCGCCTCGTGCGGCTCCGCCCCTATGGGCGCGGGCCCGTAAATCAGGTAAAAATCACCGGTTATGTCGCTGCCGTCGCCGCCGAGAGCTTTCCATGAAAGCCCCTGCGCCGTGACATGGCGCAGGGCGGCGTCAAGCCGTCCCGAACGGTGCAGCGCGCCAAGGTGCAGCAGACAGTCAAGGCGCATGCCGGAGCCTGTAAGTGAAACTTCCGAGGCCAGGAAGCCGAACTGGCTGTCGTTCGCGAAGTTGAGCAGGCGAGAAAGCCCCGCTTCGGCTTCGAGCGCTTCGGCGGCGGCTTCTTCCGGCGACAGTCCCGGCGAGAACGCGAACAGGGCCAGGTGTTCCCTGAAATTAATCAGCGCGGCTGTCCCGTCCTGCGCCGCAAAGGACATGGATGGAGTTTTTTCCGGGTAAAACCCGCCGGAGAACATGATTTCGCCAAGCAGGCGCAGTTCGGCGTTATCCAGCTCCTGGATTTTGGCGAAAAGGGCTTTTTTTAGCGCGCCGCGCCGTTTCAGCAGGCTTTCCAGAAGTTGGCGCAACTGCACCGCTTCGGCATGGCGTAATTTGGTCGGGAAAGGCAGGCCCGCGCTGTTGCGCACCAGCATCGCGCGCGAGAACAGGGCTGTTTCATCCATGGGGCCGCCGGGATGGCAGGCTGCGCGGCCCAGGCTTTCCGCACGCTGGAAAAGTTTATGGCGCTGCATCAGGACCCGCCGCGCTGTTTCAGTATGTCCCGCAGAAGCGCGGCCCGTTCGAAATCCTCGCGTCCCACGGCCAGTTGCAGCTCTTCCTGAAGGGATTCTGACTTGAGCGGCAGGGGGCCCGCTTTGGGACGCGCTTTGGCCTGAGCGGCCCCTGGATAATGCCCCTGCCCTTGCGGCAGAAGCTTTTGCATTGCTCCGCGGAAAGCGGCATAGCAGTTGGGACAGCCCAGCCGTCCCGATGAGAGATAGTCTGAGTAGCAGAGGCCGCAGGCCTGGCAGGCGTCCGCGCTTTTGGGGCGGCCCTCTTTGCCTTTTTGCGGTCTGCGTGGTTCGCGTTTCATGGCCGCGTCAGTAGCGCGCGCCGTTGGCAGCGGCGTGTTTTTTAAATTCGGCCATCAGCTTTTTAGTGACCGGGCCGGCCTTGCCCGTTCCAACCGGTTTTCCGTCCAGCGTGGCGACCGGCACTATCTCTGCCCCGGTGCCGGTCAGGAACATCTCATCGGCGCACATAAGCTGGAACAGCGAGAAAAGTTCTTCGCGCACCGGCAGCTTCAGTTTCGAACGCAGCAGGGTGATGGCGGCGCGGCGGGTTATACCGTCCAGCAGTCCGGCGCTCAGCGGCGGGGTGCACACCGCGCCGTTTTTCACATAGAACACGTTGTCGCCGGTGCATTCAGCCACGTGTCCCTGCGCGTTTAGCATGAGCGCTTCCTGCGCCCCGGCTGCCGCGGCCTGAGCGCGCGCCATGATGTTGTTGAGGTAGTTAAGGGTCTTGATATTGGGGTTAAGCGTGTCGGCGCTGGGGCGGCGAAGGCCGGAGGTTATTATGTTCAGGCCCTGCTCGTAGTAGACTTTCGGGTAAAGCTGTATGTGCCCGGCTATCACGATAAGCGAAGGTTTAGGGCACTGGCGCATGTCCAGCCCCAGGTTTCCGAAGCCGCGCGTAACCACCAAGCGCACATAGGCGTTGTCGAGCTTGTTGCGGCGCAGTGTTTCCAGCACTATTTCGCGCATCTCGGCCCTGGTCCAGGAGGGCTGCAGCAGTATGCCCTTCATCGAATCGTAAAGCCTGTCCAGGTGCTCGTCCAGCTTGAATACGCGTCTGTTATAGGAACTTATCCCCTCGAAGACGCCGTCCCCGTATAGCAAGCCGTGGTCGAATACCGAGATTTTGGCGTCGTTTTCGCCGTAGAACTTGCCGTCGATGTATATTTGCATTGGTGTCTTCC
This sequence comes from Elusimicrobiota bacterium, assembly GCA_012523635.1. Classification (GTDB taxonomy): domain Bacteria; phylum Elusimicrobiota; class Elusimicrobia; order Elusimicrobiales; family Elusimicrobiaceae; genus JAAYTX01. The sequence continues at coordinate 5,824 of JAAYTX010000045.1, read as the reverse complement.
CGATTGCGGTCAGTTGATGTGCAGGCAGTTGTCGTTGAGGCTGATTTTGCCTTTTTCCAAGGTGAGGACTTTCGTGGCGTAAGCCGTAGCGCGGGAATCGTGGGTGGCCATCAGCACCGCTATGCCTTCTTTGGCAAGGCGGGACAGGTCCTCCAGCACGATTTTGGTGTTTCTTGAGTCCAGGTTGCCGGTGGGCTCGTCGGCCAGCAGCAGGCGGGGGTTGTTGCGCAGGGCGCGGGCTATGGCTACGCGCTGTTTTTCTCCGCCGGAAAGCTGCGACGGCATTTTATGCGCAAGTTCTTCCATGCCGAAGCGCCGCAGTATGGACATGGCCTTGTCCGGGTCTGGCGTTCCGGCCAGCATCGCGGGCAGGTCGGCATTCTCAAGCACGGTGAATTCCGGCAGCAGGGAATCAAACTGGAACACGAATCCCAGTTTCTGCAGGCGCAGTCCGGCTTTGCCGCGCTCGTCAAGCGAAAGCGCTTCCTCTCCGAAGAGGCGCACCGCGCCGGAATCCGGCAGGTCCAGCAGGCCCATGATGTGCAGGAGCGTGGACTTGCCGGAGCCGCTGGGCCCCAGCAGTATGGCGAAGTCGCCGGTATAAAGGGAGAGGTTAACCTCGTCCAGCACGCAGATGGTTTTCCCGCCGTTGGGGTAGGCTTTGCTTACGGCCAGCGTTTCGGCAATTTTCTCAGCCATAGCGTATGGCGTCCACCGGGTTGACCTTTGAGGCGGAGAGCGCCGGGTAGATTGTGGCCAGCAGGCACAGCACGTAGCTGCCCGCTATGGTCAGCACCACGTCGCGCCAGAGGACCTGCACCGGCACGCGGGAGATGTAGTAGATGTCGGATGGAAGCTCCACTATCGAAAAGGTCGCCACTGCCCAGCACAGCGCAAGGCCCAGCAAAACGCCCAGCGTGATGCCTATGGTGGCTATCAGCATGCCTTCCCACAGGAAGATGCGGCGTATAGCCCCGGGCGTGGCCCCCAGCGAACGCATTATGCCGATGTCGCGCAGCTTTTCCGTGCCCAGCAGTATCAGGTTGGAGGCTATGTTGAGCGCCGCCACCAGCACTATCAGCGCCAATATCAGGAACATTACCAGCTTTTCAAGCTTCAGGGCGGCGAAAAGCGTCTGGTTCATTTGCGCGAAGGTGCGCACCGAATAGCTGTAGCCCGCCAGGCGGCGCACTTTTTCGCGGACCTTCTCGGCGGCGTCCATGTCGCGCAGGCGTATTTCCATGCCGCCCACGCCGCCGTTGAGGCCCAGGAAGTCGGCGGCGTCGCCAAGCTTGAGGTAGGCCATGGTGTTGTCGAATTCGTAGTAGCCGGTCTTGAGCGTGCCGGAGACGCGGAACTTCTTCATTTTGGGCATCAGGCCGATGTCGTTTGCCACGGACTGGGGGGAAATCAGCACCACGTCGTCGCCCAGCCACAGGCCCATGTTGGTGGCCAGTTCCTCGCCTATTATGATTGGCAGCGGACGCGTCTTGTCGTTCTTGCGGGGCAGGGGTTTCCAGCCGCCTTTGGTGACGGAGGAGGCCAGTTTGTTGACGTTGCCTTCCTTGTCCGGGTCAAGCCCTTTAAGCACTATGCCGAGCGAGCGGTTGTGCGTGGTCAGTATGGCCTGCCCGTAAATCATCGGCGCGGTAGCCGCCACTTCCGGCAGGGCCAGCACTTCCTTCTCAAGCTTGGCGTAGCGCGCGGCGCTCATTTCGCCGAACACGGTTATGTGCGCCTGCGCGCCTATTATTTTCTGCTGTATGTCGTGCTGGAAGCCGTTCATCACCGACAGGGTGGTGATTATCGCCGCCACGCCCACCGCCACGCCCAGTATGCCTATGACGGTGGTTATCACCGCGAAGAGGCCCTTGCGTTTGGCTTTCAGGTAGCGCCCTGCGGCGAAAAGCTCGAAGCTCATTGCTTGGCGTCGGGCGCCTGCTCCGTTTCGGATTTGAGGGTCGGGAACAGTATCACTTCCCGTATGGACGGGTTGCCGGAGAACAGCATGGCCAGCCTGTCTATGCCTATGCCCATGCCGCCGGTTGGCGGCATGCCGGACTCCATGGCTTCCACGAAATCTTTGTCTATCACGTCCACTTCCTCGTTGTGCTCGGCCTGCTTCTGGCGCATCTGTTCCTGCAGGCGGTCAAGTTGGTCTTCGGGGTCGTTGAGCTCGGTGTAGGCGTTGGCCATCTCCATGCCGGCGGCGAAGAACTCGAAGCGTTCCGTGATGCACGGGTCGCCTGTCTTGAGTTTCGCCAGCGGGGTGATGGCTGTCGGGTAATCGGTCAGGAAGGTGGGCTGCTCAAGCAGCGGCTCTATCTTCACCGAGAAAATGCGGTCGAAAATCTTCGCCGAGGGGGTGTCGGCCCCGTGCTCGACATGCATGCGCTTGGCCAGCGCTTCCAGCGCGGGCCTGTTGAAGGTCTTGCCGTTTAGTATGGCGTGTATGTCCTCGCCGCAGTGCTCTTTCCACGCTTCCGGCAGGGACAGGCGGCGGTAGGGCGGCTTCAGGTTTATGTTTATGCCGCGGTATTCCACGCTTTCCTTGCCGGCGGCCTGCGCGCAGGCCGAGAACAGGTCTTCCAGCACCTGCATCATGCCGTTGTAGTCGGTATAGGCCTGGTAAAGTTCCAGCGTGGTGAATTCGGGGTTGTGGCGCGTATCCAGCCCTTCGTTGCGGAAGACGCGGCCTATCTCGTACACGCGGTCCAGGCCGCCGATGATAAGGCGTTTGAGGTAAAGCTCTGTGGCTATGCGCATGAAAAGCGGCATTTTAAGCGCGCGCAGATAGGTTTCGAACGGTGTGGCCGAGGCGCCTCCGGCGCTGGCGCAGAGTATGGGGGTTTCCACCTCAAGGAAGTCCTTGGCGTCCAGAGTGCGGCGTATGGCCGAGACCAGTTTGGAGCGCAATATGAAGATGTCGCGTACCTGGGCGTTGGCCAGCAGGTCCAGATGGCGGGCGCGGTAGCGTATTTCAGTGTCCTGTATGCCGTGCCATTTCTCCGGCATCGGGCGCACGGCCTTGGAAAGAAGCGTGAGCTTTTCGGCGGCCAGCGTTATCTCATTGGTATGGGTCATGAACATCTTGCCCGAAATGCAGACGAAATCTCCGACATGGACGTATTTCTTGAAAAAGTCGTAGGCCTGCTCGCCCATGGTGTCTTTCTTGAAGTAAACCTGCAGCTTGGCCGACGTGTCCTGCATGTGGGCGAAGGCGGCTTTGCCCATTAGCCGCAGCTGGGTTATGCGTCCGGCGCAGGACATTTCCGCGCCCGGCTGCGCGGCCCTGGCTTGCGCGGCGGTGGAAACCGGGCCGGGCAGGCGGTGCGGGAAAACCTCGGTTCCGGCTTCGCGCAGCTGCTGGATTTCCTGGCGTTTTCTTGCGATGATGTCGTTCAAGGCGCTGTTGTCGTTTTGTTCGGTCATTTTTTTAGCAGGCTCTCTATGATTTCCCTGAGGGTTTTAGGTTCAAAAGGCTTTTCCACGAAGGCCGCCACTTCCGCGCTGGCCTGGAACAGATCGCGCGTCTTGCCCTTGGCGGTCATTATGATTACGGGCACGTGCTTGGTATAGTCGCGTTCGGCAAGGGCGTTCACAAGCGAGAATCCGTCCATCTCCGGCATCATCACGTCGGAAATTATGACGCTCGGTAGGGTTTCGGGGGCCGTTGCCCCCGCCTTGTCCAGAATGTCCAGGGCAATCTTGCCGTTGGCGGCCGTCGCCACCTGGTAGCCCATCTGCTCAAGCACGAAGCGCAGCAGGGTCAGCAAATCTTCCTCATCGTCAACCAGCAGCAGTTTAACGGCCATAGGCAATCTCCCCCAACGGGTTGCGCCGCCCGGCAGAACGGCCCCTGGCGACAGTCAATTTTACTAGATTGCCGGACGGCTTCACAAGCAAGGAAAAAAAGCATAGAATCATCACTATGGCTATTGAAAAAACTCTGGTCCTGATAAAGCCGGACGGCAGGAAAAGAAGGATTACAGGCTTGGCTATAGACAAGCTGGAGGCCACTGGCCTTGAACTGGTGGCGGCCCGTGTGGTGCGCGTCACGGAAAAACTGGCCCAGGAGCATTATAAGGAGCACGCGGCGCAGCCGTTTTTCAACGCCATAGTGCGCTATCTCGCGGGCGAGACGCACGCGATAGAGCACGGGCGCCTGCTTGCCATGGTCTGGGAGGGCGAGGACGCCATAGCCGCCGTGCGCCGCGCCGCCGGCGCCACCGACCCGGAGAAGGCCGCTCCCGGCACCATACGCGGGTGTTTCGGGCGCAAGTGCGCCGGGCTGATGGAAAACGTAGTGCATGCGTCCAGCAACCCGTCCGACGCCGCCAGGGAGATAGCGCTCTGGTTCTCCCCTTCCGACATAGCATGAGGATTTGCCGATGAGGCTTAAAGCGCGCGCGTTGATTCTGGCCCTGTTGCTGCCGCTTGCGGCGGCCCCGTCTTCTGCGCAGAAAGCGCCGCAGCCGAAAATGGGCGGGCAAAGCGTTCCGCTTGTGGCCAGCGACGGCTGGAAAATCACGGCGCGCTACCAGCCTCCGCAGGACAACGGCAAGGTTCTGCTGTTCATCCATTCCGCAGGCAAGAGCAAAGACGAGTGGGCCGCTCTGGCCGGGCGCATCTCGCGGCTGGGTTACGGCTACCTGGCGCTTGACCTGCGCGGGCACGGGGAAAGCCTGTACGACGCCGGCGGCTCCAGCACCAGCTACAGGAATTTCGACAAGAAGGGCACCACCAACGAGTTCAACCAGATGACTCGCGACATCGAAGCCGCGATAGATTATCTGGCCGAACAGCAGATAGGAGAGGACAGGATAATACTTGCCGGGTCCGGGCTGGGCGCCAATCTTGCTGTGCGCGCCGCCGCCGTGTGCCCTTCGGTGCCCATGATGCTGCTTATCGGCCCCACGCTGAACGCCGCGCGCGACGTGCTGACGGTGAACCCGCTGCGCGCCTACGGCAAGAGGCAGGTGCTGATAATAGTGGCGCAGCAGCCTAAAAGGATTTACGACGAGTCCGTGCTTCTGAAGGCCGTGGCGCAATTGGCGGCCGGGCAGGAGAACGTCACCTTCATAAGCGAATACAAGGGGATGGGTACCGAACTGCTGAATTACAACACCATCCCGCGCATACTTCAGTGGCTCAGGACCCCGGCCAAGCCGCCGGAAGTTGAAGTTTCCACATACACCGTCACCGGCAGCACCGAACCGGCAGTGCCGGGCGACATTGAGGCCTTGCCGGAGGAAATACCGGTTGCTGACGATGAAGACGCCAAAGCGGCAAATTTACTCGACACTGAGGACTGAGCAGCCCAACCCCCGCACCGCCGGCCTGGACAGGCTGGATACGGCCGTGGTGCTGGCGCGCCTTGATGCAGAGAACAGGCGCGTGGCTGGTGCTGTGTCAGCGGCGCGCGCCGCGTTGTGCAGGGCTGTGGATTGCGCGGCGAAGGCTTACTCTTCCGGCGGGAAAATAATTTTCATAGGGGCGGGAACCAGCGGCAGGCTGGGCGTGCTTGAGGCCGCCGAATGCCCGCCCACCTTCGGCGTGGAGCCGGGGCGCGTTATGGGGCTGATGGCCGGCGGCAAACAGGCGGTGTTCCGTTCCAAGGAAGGCGCGGAAGACGATTCGGCGGCAGGCCGCGACGAAATATCGGCGCTTGTCTCGCGCGGGGATTGCGTAATCGGCATAGCTGCCAGCGGCGTCACGCCTTATGTGGCCGGAGCTTTGCGCGCCGCTTCAAAACGCGGCTGTTCCACGGTTTTTGTCACCTGCAACCCCAAACCGCCGGATTTCAGGCCCGACGCGCTGGTGG